>NZ_QUIM01000002.1:255794-493480 GCF_003480245.1 Blautia sp. AM42-2 | reverse complement strand
AAGTTTTAACGATTGCAGGGTGATTTTGTGCAATTTTCGTTATTTGCTCATTTATAGTTGTATACTTATCATCAACCTCGCCAAGCTCTCAGACTGGGGGATGTTTCTGTTTCCTTGCCATAGCGGTTACAGAAATGTTGTCTGCTGTAAATATAAGCACATCGACCATTTCCAACCTCATAATAATTTCCCAGCTCAATCACTTCACTTTCGTTTCGGCTCTGTTGCTCCCTGTCCTACGCTTAAATCTGACGTTACCGTTTCGACTCCAAGGACTCGGTACAGGCGGTTGGCTAGACCCTACCCGACAGGATTTTCCTGTTATATACAATCAGCTTACAAAAGCAAGCAGAGTTTTCTCCGCTCGCCAGAGGAAATCAGCTTAGCTGATTTCTCAGCTCGCACTATATTTGAATTATACAAGAAGCTCCCTACTGGCTCATGTCCAGAACTTTCCAGGTCTCCCAGATATGTCGAATATAACTATATCAGGTATGCCGTGCTCTGGGACTCCGGTGTGTTTTCATAATCTCGCTTAGCGATTATTCCTTATTGGTGACCCAGGGCGGTAGCAGACCACCCAACACAATCGATAATTCTAACGAAGCTCAATCACTTCACGCTTTCGCATTACGGCGTTCCTGTTCCCTGTCCTACGCTTAAACATCATTGTTAGCCTTCGATGCTCCAAGGACTCGGTACTGGCGACTTGCTAGGTCTTACCAGACTGGATTCCCACCAGTTATATATTCGGCACCGAACTGGCGCACATCTCCTACACTATATTTTATCACCCCTGTAAAGAGATTGCATTATTTAAGAGGATTGCTATAGGCAAGGACTTCCCTGTTGCCGAAGATCTTAGTAAGACCCCGGCGGATGCCGGTATAATAATCACCGATCTTTTCACCGGAAAACATAAAATCGTTCTCAATAGAAAGATGTTTTCCATGTTTGGCAGGACGTCCCAGCCGACCGGTATGCGTAGGTGCAATGCCAGCTGTCACAAAGGATGATGACATGATCTTTGCTGTGATATTCCGGCATAACGTGCCAGATTATGGATGCTGCCAGTTCCAGTTTGGATTATTTTTCTGCCATATACGATGACTAAGTGAAACGGAAAGGTAAGACACCTTATCATTATTCCAGACAGGTACGCAGAGCATAACACTCACAAAGTAGTATCCATTCAGTTAGTTGGAGCCATTGTGTGCAGCATGGTCAAACAGTTTTGAAACATTTTTAAATTTTATACTAAATTTGGATACCATTGTATCATCGATACGTAAAAATACCAACTGCATCTGCAAGGAATCAAGTATCAGTTTCAAAACAATCCGGGCAATGTTATTCACAAATCTGGAATAATCAATCTTTGCATAAGAACATGCATAATAAAATACATTCAGTGATTTCTTTGTTATTCCAGATAAAAATGCTGATACAAAAGCCGGATAGAATATGTAGATTCCAAAGTCAGTATAGATAGTATCTGCAGAAACAGTGTATCTGCTTTCGGAACGAGAATGTAATAGAAACTGTGTAAGTTCTTCTAATCTGCTCTCAAGATTTTATCAAATGCCAGAATTGTCAGTCAAGGCTGGAACCCTTACCATGACTGGCATTCCGACATTTAAAGCAAGGTAGTCAAGCAGGCAAAGGGGAAATTGTCAGACAATTTACTTACACACTTTTTAGACATTCCCTTCGGACCAGAAAAAGTTTCAATATAAATCAAAAATATTGATGAAGTCTACCAATCAGGGGATTCTCGTTGTATAATGTATTTGTTGTGCAGGGTCACTCCTTTGTAATGTTTTTGTCAAACTCATTATCCATCAGAAGGTCTGTACAATATTTTTTTATAAAAAAGTTGTAAATTGGTGCAAAATATGTAAACGAATATATAAATTACTCTTAACAAACAGCGCTATATCATTATCCGTTTAACTTTATGTAAATTTTATTTAACCTGATCAACCAGCCTTCTTATGATTATACCACTCAACATCTCTATATTTAAGTATCATGCTATTTTTCCACGGATCATACAAATCTCAATCAGCAATTACCAGAGGCTTTATCCACTGATGCCCTAATTTATTGTACTACCTAAATTTTCAGTCTGCTCATTTATTACTCCTTTTTGTCGTATTCCTCAAAGCCTGCGAGTTTTGCACGTTTGTAGGAAGCAAAATTGCCCTCGTCGAGTGCAGTCCGGATTTCTGTCATCATATTGTTGTAGAAATACAGATTGTGCAGAACACAGAGGCGCATGCCGAGCATCTCTTTTGCTTTCAGCAGATGGCGGATATAGGCTCTACTGTAATGGCGGCACGCTGGGCACTGGCAGCCTTCCTCGATCGGGCGAGGGTCCAGCTCATATTTCTGGTTGAACAAATTCATTTTTCCATGATTTGTATAAACGTGACCGTGACGTCCGTTCCGGCTCGGATATACACAGTCGAAGAAATCAACGCCGCGCTCTACACCCTCGAGAATATTGGCCGGTGTTCCGACACCCATCAGATATGTCGGTTTTTCTTTTGGCAGATACGGAACCACTTCATCGAGAATATGATACATCTCCTCGTGTGTCTCTCCTACCGCAAGACCGCCGACGGCATATCCGTCAAGATCCATCTCGGAAATCCGTTTTGCATGATCGATACGGATATCTTCATAGATTGCTCCCTGATTGATACCAAACAGCAGCTGGTGCTTGTTGATGGTATCCTCTCTCTGGTTCAGTTCCTGCATTTTATCCTTGCATCGCTGCAGCCATCTTGCCGTACGGTCCACGGAATTCTGCACATAACGGCGGTCTGCCACACTCGATGGGCACTCGTCGAAGGCCATCGCAATCGTGGATGCCAGATTGGACTGGATCTGCATACTCTCCTCCGGTCCCATGAAGATCTTTCTTCCGTCTACGTGGGAGTGGAAATAGACACCCTCCTCCTTGATTTTCCGAAGGCCTGCAAGAGAGAATACCTGGAATCCGCCGGAGTCGGTCAGGATCGGTTTATCCCAGACCATAAACTTGTGGAGTCCGCCCATCTTCTTTACAACCTCGTCGCCCGGACGCACGTGGAGGTGGTACGTGTTGGAGAGCTCTACCTGCGTGCCGATCTGCTGGAGATCCTCAGTGGAAACAGCTCCCTTGATCGCTGCCGCGGTTCCGACATTCATGAATACCGGCGTCTCGATATTGCCGTGCACGGTTTCCATGTGGGCGCGCTTCGCTCTTCCTTCCATTTTCAGAATTTTATACATAACGCTTTTCATCCTTTCTCATGATCCCTGCCGCCTGTTTTTCATGCAGGGCATACTCTTTTTAGTATACAGGCAAAACCCGTTTTTGACAATGCCTGAATTTTCTTTTTTCTGCCTTTTTCCCTCCTGGTTTCTCCATTTTTCACAAGGACTTTATACTTTTTTCGTAAGACATCGCCCTTTTTCCAATTGTATTTCCTTATTTTTTGTCGTATAATGTGTTGAGATTGTTTCTTATTATAAAAGGAGTTTGATTCATGACTGATAAAAAATATACTCTCGGAATCGACATCGGTTCCACCACTGTTAAAATTGCGATCCTCGACGAAGAGAACCAGCTTCTCTTTGCCGATTACGAGCGCCATTTTGCAAACATTCAGGAAACCCTTGCCCACCTGCTCGGGGAAGCACACGAAAAGCTGGGCGAACTGACCCTGCAGCCGGTCATCACCGGTTCCGGCGGACTTGCGCTTGCCAACCACCTCGGCATCCCGTTCACGCAGGAAGTTATCGCGGTTTCCACTTCGTTAAAAGCACTCGCTCCGCAGACCGACGTTGCCATCGAGCTCGGCGGTGAGGATGCCAAGATCATCTATTTTGAGGGCGGCAATGTGGAGCAGCGTATGAACGGTATCTGCGCCGGCGGCACCGGTTCTTTCATCGACCAGATGGCTTCTCTTCTGCAGACCGATGCAACCGGACTCAACGAATACGCGAAGCATTACCAGGCGATTTATCCGATCGCAGCACGCTGCGGTGTATTCGCAAAAACCGATATCCAGCCGCTCATCAACGACGGTGCAACAAAAGAGGATCTTTCCGCTTCCATTTTCCAGGCAGTTGTCAACCAGACCATTTCTGGTCTTGCCTGCGGTAAACCGATCCGCGGCCACGTTGCCTTTCTCGGCGGCCCGCTGCACTTCCTCTCGGAATTAAAGACAGCATTCGTCCGTACCTTAAAACTGGATGACGAGCATACAATCGTACCGGACAACTCCCACCTGTTTGCAGCCATCGGTTCTGCGATGAATGCAGACGGAAAAACCGAGATTTCCCTTCTCGCACTGAAAAAACGGCTCGAAGAGAAAGTTGCTATCGATTTTGAGGTTGCCCGTCTTGAGCCGCTGTTTAAAGATCAGGCCGAGTATGACGAATTTCTGGCGCGCCAGAGTGTCAACAACGTCGTGACCGCCGATCTTTCCACCTACGAAGGAAACTGCTATCTCGGTATTGATGCCGGTTCCACGACGACCAAAGCTGCACTCGTCGGCGAAGACGGTGCTCTTCTCTATTCCTTCTACAGCAACAACCACGGAAATCCGCTCGGCACATCGATCCGCGCGATCCAGGAGATCTACTCCAAACTGCCGGATTCCGCACAGATCGCCTGGTCCTGTTCGACCGGTTACGGCGAGGCGCTCATCAAAGCTGCACTGATGCTGGACGAGGGTGAGGTAGAGACGATTTCCCATTATTACGCTGCCGCATTCTTCGATCCGGAAGTCGACTGTATTCTCGACATCGGCGGCCAGGATATGAAGTGCATCAAGATCAAAAACGGCACTGTAGACAGCGTACAGCTGAACGAGGCATGTTCCTCCGGCTGCGGTTCCTTCATCGAGACGTTCGCGCAGTCCCTGAACTACAGCGTGCAGGATTTCGCGCATGAGGCGCTGTTTGCAAAACACCCGATCGATCTTGGTACCCGCTGTACCGTATTTATGAATTCCAAGGTAAAACAGGCGCAGAAAGAGGGCGCATCCGTCGCCGATATTTCTGCCGGACTTGCCTGCTCCGTTATTAAAAACGCATTATATAAGGTAATTAAAGTTTCGGATGCCACCGAGCTGGGACGCCACATCGTCGTACAGGGCGGTACGTTCTACAACGACGCTGTTCTCCGAAGCTTTGAGCGGATCGCCAACTGCGAAGCCATCCGCCCGGACATCGCCGGCATCATGGGTGCGTTCGGTGCGGCGCTGATCGCAAGAGAGCGCTACTCCGCCGATCAGGAGACCACGATGCTCTCCATTGAAAAGATCAACGAGCTGAAATATTCGACCACGATGGCAAACTGTAAGGGATGTACGAACAGCTGCCGTCTGACCATCAACAAATTCTCCGGCGGCCGTCAGTACATCAGCGGAAACCGCTGCGAGCGCGGTATCGGAAAAGAGAAAAACAAAGATCATATTCCGAACCTGTTCGAATACAAATACAAACGGATCTTCGGCTACCAGCCGCTGCCGCAGGATGAAGCGATCCGCGGAGAGGTCGGCATTCCGAGAGTCCTCAATATGTTTGAGAATTATCCGTTCTGGTACACCTTCTTTACGCAGCTGAAATACCGCGTGGTACTCTCTCCGACCTCGAGCCGCAAGATCTACGAGCTCGGTATTGAGTCGATTCCAAGTGAATCCGAGTGCTATCCGGCCAAACTGGCGCACGGCCATGTGACCTGGCTCTTACGCCACGGTGTGAAGTTCATCTTCTACCCGTGTATCCCGTACGAGCGCACCGAGTTCCCGGAAGCCATCAACCACTACAACTGCCCGATCGTTACCTCGTATGCGGAAAATATCAAAAACAACGTGGACGAGCTGCAGGACGATTCCATTACGTTCCGCAATCCGTTCCTTGCGTTTACGAGTGAAAAGGTGCTTGCCGATGGTCTTGTCAAAGAGTTCTCCGGTCTGCCGGAGGATGAAGTCCGTGCTGCTGTTCATGCCGGATGGGAAGAGCTTGGCGCTGCAAGACGCGATATGCAGAAAAAAGGCGAGGAAACGCTTCAGTATATGAAAGAAACCGGCCGCAGAGGCATCGTGCTTGCCGGCCGTCCGTACCACATCGATCCAGAAATCCATCACGGTATCCCGGATATGATCAACTCCTACGGACTGTGCGTGCTGACGGAGGACTCTGTTTCCCATCTGGCACCGCTCGAGCGTCCGCTCCGTGTCAATGACCAGTGGATGTACCACACCCGTCTATATGCAGCTGCAAACTATGTAAAGACACGCGACGATCTTGACCTGATTCAGCTGAACTCGTTCGGCTGCGGTCTCGACGCCGTTACCACCGATGAGGTTTATGAGATTCTGACCAGAAGCGGCAAGATTTATACCTGCCTGAAGATCGATGAGGTCAACAACCTCGGCGCTGCCAGAATCCGTGTCCGCTCTCTGCTCGCTGCCCTCCGTGCACATGACCGGAAACAGGCGGTACGCGAGATTCTTCCGTCCTCGATCCAGAAACCGGTCTTCACGAAAGAAATGCGGAAAGACTACACCATCCTCTGCCCGCAGATGTCACCGATCCACTTTTCGCTTCTGCAGCCGGCGTTCAACGCAGCCGGATACAATCTGGAAGTGCTTCCGAACGACAACAAAGAGGCGGTTGATGTCGGACTGAAATACGTCAACAACGATGCCTGCTATCCGTCTCTGATGGTAGTCGGACAGATTATGCAGGCGCTGCTCTCCGGCAAGTATGACCTGAACAAAGTGGCTGTCATCATGAGCCAGACCGGCGGCGGCTGCCGTGCTTCGAACTACATCGGATTTATCCGCCGTGCACTGGAGAAGGCCGATATGACGCAGATTCCGGTCATCTCGATTAACTTGAGCGGTCTGGAGGAAAATCCGGGCTTCAAGATCACACCGGATCTTGCGATTCGTCTCTGCTATGCAGCAGAATTCGGCGATATCATGATGAAATGTATTTACCGGATGCGTCCTTATGAGCAGAAAAAGGGCACGACAGACCGGATTCACAAGAAATGGGAGAAGATCTGTATTGATTTTGTTTCGGCAAAACATTTAAGCCATACCCGCTTTAAACAGATCTGCCGCACGATGATCCGCGACTTTGACCATATTCCGATTACGGATGAGAAGAAACCTCGCGTTGGTATTGTCGGCGAGATTCTCGTTAAGTTCCTTCCGGCGGCGAATAACCATCTGGCGGAGCTGCTCGAAAGTGAAGGTGCGGAGCCGGTTGTGCCGGATCTGATTGATTTCTTCTGCTACTGCTTCTACAATACGAATTTCAAGGTGGAGCACCTTGGCTTCAAGAAGAGTTCTTCGATGCTCGGAAATACGGGTATCAAGCTGATCAACTGGCTACGGAGTGCGGCTGTTGCAGAGTTCAAGAAGAGTGAGCATTTTGATCCGCCGGCTGACGTACGGGATCTGGCCAAATATGCTTCTCCGATCGTCTCCTGCGGCAACCAGACTGGTGAGGGATGGTTCCTGACCGGCGAGATGATGGAGCTGATCCACAGCGATGTTTACAATATCGTCTGCATCCAGCCGTTCGCGTGCCTGCCGAACCATATTGTCGGCAAGGGTGTTATTAAGGCGATCCGCAAGGAGTATCCGAAGGCGAATATTGTGGCGGTTGACTACGATCCGGGTGCTTCGGAGGTTAACCAGCTCAATCGTATTAAGCTGATGCTTTCTACTGCGAATAAGAACCTGAAGCAGGAGCCAAATGGCGAGAAAGACGCGTAAAATTACATAATATATTTTCTGAACATCAAAATAAATCCCCGGCCGGAAAGCTGTTATCAAGGCTTTCCGGCCGGGGATTCGTTTTGCTTTTGTTTTGTTGTTTTTAACGGTAAATCCGCAGAATACGCAGGACTTTTACCAGTTTGGTTCCCATTGGCATGCGGCGCATTTCGGCTTCGGTTGTGCCGGTTACGACGACGAAAGCGATCAGGTAGACGACAATGGCGATCAGAATCGCGATCAGCATGCTGATGGACGGGCGTTTGGTGATGGCAAAGAGGCCGTAGTAAACAACCCAGGTTACGACTCCCATGATGGCGGCTGCGATCAATGGTTTTACGTAGGTGTTTTTGAACTCGTTGCGGAAGTTCAGGTGTTTGCGGATCGAAAGGTTATTCAATACGCACATGCTCAGCGAGAACAGGATTCCTGCGAAGACAACGGCATAGATGTTTGTCTTCGGGAAGACTGCGAGGATCAGGGCCAGGACGATGAGGTCCATTCCGAGGGAAATGGCTGCGTTATGCAGGGCTTTTTTCTGCTGGCCGATGGACTGCAGGACGCTGTTGGTGATGGTGGACAGGGCCGAGAATACGACCGAAACGGCGCCCATCATCAACAGTTTTCCGGAAAGGCTGGAGCTTGACGGGAATAGGACTCCTGTGATCGGGAATGCGAGTACGCCAAGGCCGACGGCTGCCGGGATGGAGATGAACATCGTCAGGCGGATGGTCTCGAGGATTTTGTCGTTTGCCTCATCAAGGTCACCGGTTGCATAGCAGGAGGACACCTCCGGCATCATGGCGGATGCAGATGCACTTGCCATGGCAAGCGGAACGTTGATCAGGGTGACGTAGTAGTTGGAGAACTCTCCGTATGCAGCGTTCAGTGCTTTCTGGTTTTCACCGTGCCATCCGAGGATGGTGAAGAACAGGTAGTTGTCCAGATAAGCGTTGCAGTTGTAAATAAAGGTCGTAAAGATGACCGGCGTTACCATCAGGAAAAGGACCTGGAAAATTTCACGGTAGGATTCTTCACGGTGATGTGTGTCTTTGGCAGCTTTCCGCAGAATTGTTTTCCGGTTTACGCCGTAAACGATCAGCATAAAGCAGAGGCCTGCCAGGACACCGGCTCCTGTTCCGAGGGTTCCGCCGGCGGCACCGAATTTGGCATGTTCGGTATCGTTTGCCGCGAACTGCTGGATGAAGAACCAGGCAGCGCCAATACTGAATGCGGCGTTGAATACCTGCTCGATGATCTGTGAGATCGAGGTCGGCATCATCGTGCTGTGGGCCTGGAAATAACCGCGCAGAACGCCGAGAACAGCCGAGAAAAAGATGGTCGGCGCCAGTACGCGTAAGGCAAGGAGTGCATTCTGCTGGTTATACGGCAGAAGGAATTTTCCGCCGAAAAATGCCACCAGTGCAGCGATTCCGCCGACAATTACCGCATAAATCAGGGCACCGTGGAAGACGCGGTGTGCGTTGCGGTACTCTTTTAAGGCCAGGCGCTCGGATACGATTTTCGACACTGCCATCGGAATACTGTAGGACGAGATCAGCAACAGGATCGTGTACAGATTGCTCGCTGTACTGTAATAGCCAAGTCCCTCATTTCCAATGGTTTCGCCGAGCGGTGACCGGTACAGCAGGCCGATCACACGCGAGATAATCGTTGCCGCCATTAAAATAGAAGTATTTCTCAATAATGTATTTTTCTTTTTACTCATGCTTTTGCTCCCGTATTACATTTTCGATCTGCCAGTCAATCGGCGCAAGACCGTTTTCTTCCAGATATTCGTTTGTTCTGGAAAACGGATGGCTGCCGAAAAATCCACGGTATGCAGAGAGCGGACTCGGATGAGCGGACATCAGCACCAGATGCTTTGGATTGTGGATCATCTCTTTTTTCCGCTGCGCCGGACGGCCCCAGAGGATAAAGACCATCGGTCGATCCTGCTCTGCGAGTACCTTGATCGCTGCATCGGTAAACTGTTCCCAGCCGATTTCCTTGTGGGAATTTGCCTGATGCGCACGTACAGTCAGCACCGTGTTCAGCATTAAAACACCCTGCCGTGCCCATTTTTCGAGATATCCGTTGTTCGGGATATAGCATCCCAGATCGTCCTCAAGTTCCTTGTAAATGTTGACCAGGGACGGCGGAATACTTACCTCCGGTTTTACAGAAAAGCAGAGCCCGTGCGCCTGTCCCGGCTCATGGTACGGATCCTGGCCCAGGATGACCACTTTTACCTGCTCGAGCGGGGTAAAGTGGAACGCATTGAAAATATCATCAGCCGGTGGATAAATGGTGTGAGTTTTATACTCCGCACCCACCGTCTGAAACAGTTTTTTATAGTAGTCTTTGGAGAATTCTCCCTTCAGGGCATTTGCCCAGCTTCCGCTAAGAGGCGGCATATCGTTTTCTCCTTCCTTTTACAGGCGGACCGGCACATTACGGCCTGCCAGATATTCTTTGACTTCACGAATTTCCAGTTCTTTGTAGTGGAACAGGGATGCGGCGAGGGCTGCATCGGCTTTTCCTTCGGTTAAGGCATCATAAAAATGCTCCAGCGTTCCTGCGCCGCCGGATGCGATGACCGGGATGCCGACGCTCTCTGCGATCGTTCTTGTCAGCTCGATATCGTATCCCGCCTTTGTTCCGTCGCAGTCCATGCTGGTGAGCAGAATTTCTCCGGCTCCGAGGCTCTCGGCTTTTTTCGCCCACTCGACGGCGTCGATGCCGACATCGATCCGGCCGCCGTTTTTGTAGATATTCCAGCCGCTTCCGTCAGCTCTCTTCTTCGCATCGATCGCAACGACCACGCACTGGCTGCCAAATTTCTGCGCCGCATCGCCAATGAGCTGCGGATTGTTGATCGCGGAGGAATTAATCGAAATTTTATCGGCCCCCTCTCGGAGCAGCATCTTGAAATCGTCCACAGTGCGGATTCCTCCGCCGACAGTGAACGGAATAAAAACGTTTGCCGCTACCTTCCGCACCATATCGACAACGGTTCCTCTCTGGTCGGAGGAGGCTGTGATATCAAGGAACACAACTTCATCGGCTCCTGCCTTGTCGTACGCTTTTGCAATCTCCACCGGGTCTCCGGCATCTTTTAAATCGACGAAATTAACGCCTTTTACGACTCTTCCGTTTTTTACATCCAGGCATGGGATAATTCGTTTTGTAAACATCGCTTAGTCCTCCTCTCCAATTTCCGCAAAGTTTTTCAGAATGGCAAGTCCAAGATCTGAACTCTTTTCCGGGTGGAACTGGCAGGCGAACAGATTTCCTTTTTCCACGGATGCATGGATGTGTGTACTGTACTCTGTCGTTGCTTTTACAATTTCCTCCTCTTCTGCTTTCAGATAGTAGGAATGGACAAAGTAAACATATGATTCCTGTGGGATGCCCTTGAATAATCTTCCTTCCTTCTGTAAATGGAGGGAGTTCCATCCCATGTGTGGAATTTTTAAGCCCTCTTTATCCGGAATCCGGAGAATCTCTCCTTTTAACAATCCAAGTCCTGCGACACCCGGACTCTCTTCGCTGCGTTCAAACAGAACCTGAAGCCCGAGACAGATTCCAAGAAACGGAGTCCCTTTTTCTACGATTTCATGAATAACCGGCACCAGATGATAGCGGTTCAGATTTTCCATCGCATCTCCAAAGCTGCCGACACCCGGCAGAACGACGTGATCTGCGCGTTTTAACACGTCTGGATCCCTGGTCAGTACAACCTCTTTTCCAAGGCTTTGAAAGGCTTTTTCCACGCTTTTTATATTTCCGGCATCATAATCAATCAGTGCAATCATAGGTGGGTCCTCCTCGTTTGTTATTTCAGTCCACGCCCCCTGTCATTGGGGGCATCTCTGCTGTTCTTTTGCAAACAGTACACTTCATTCTAACATACCGTTTTCTAAAATTCAAATTTTGAAGGTTATAAAATTATACAAAAATACAGAAATTCTTAAGATTTCTTTTACTCCCGCTCTTTTCTTTCTTTTTATACTGGACAAATGACGGGCATCACGCTACAATAAGAGCGTTGCACTAAGAAACGATAACACTTTGTAAAAAACGAGAGGTGTATATGATTACCAAATATCTGATTGTATTTTTGATTTCCATGGTTCCGCTCATCGAGCTGCGTGGTGCGATTCCGTACGCGGTAGCTTTCCATATTCCGACGCTTCCGGCCTATCTGATCGCCGTCATCGGAAATATGCTTCCGGTTCCGATTATTTTCCTGTTCGCTCGAAAGGTTCTTGTCTGGGGATGTGATAAAAAGTATATCGGAAAGTTCTTCACCTGGTGTCTGGAAAAAGGCGAAAAAGGCGGGGAAAAACTGAAAGCAAAAGCCGGCCGCGGACTTCCGCTCGCCCTGCTGCTCTTCGTCGGCATTCCGCTCCCGGGAACCGGCGCATGGACCGGCACACTGGCCGCAAGTATCCTCGATATGGACTTTAAGACCAGCGTTCTCGCCATCATGGGCGGTGTTCTCCTTGCAAGCGTCATCATGCTGCTTGCAAGTTCCGGCGTATTCGGGGCAATTGGGGCGCTTTTGGCGTAAACGGCTCTGCTTCCGTTTCAATTCCATAAAATTTGGCTTACAGCCGCACAGATTTGTTTTTCCGATCTGTGCGGCTGTTTTTGTATAACTTTTTTCTAACAGAAATTTTCCCTGCTGTTTCCTGTTCACGTTTTTCCGGATCGAATTCTGTTTCTTTTCTTCCAGTATTTTCTTGTACTATTTTCATTTTTCCTCTTGAACATTCGTTCGATTTGTGTTACACTTCTTTTATCGAACAGTTGTTCTTTTTATAAAATACCTGTTATCTTATTGTTTTACTTTTATTCGTATTCATTTGGACATAGAAAGGAATTTTTCTGCCATGCAGTTATCATCACAAACACTTTCTCTCTCCGAGAAGCTGAATCTTCTCGCTGACGCGGCCAAATACGACGTTGCGTGCACTTCCAGCGGTGTGAACCGTGCCGGAAAACAGGGACATCTCGGCAATTCGGTCTCCTGCGGTATCTGCCACAGCTTTTCTTCCGACGGACGCTGTATCTCTCTGTTGAAAATTCTGCAGAGCAACGACTGTATCTACGACTGTAAATACTGCGTCAACCGCGCCGGGAATGACCGGCAGCGCGCCACGTTTACACCGGAGGAGGTCTGTACACTCGTCACGGAATTTTATCGCCGAAACTATATTGAGGGACTCTTTTTAAGTTCCGCCGTCTGCAAAAATCCTGCCCATACGATGGAGCTCATGTACCGCACTCTGCATCTTTTACGTAATCGTTACCGCTTTAACGGCTACATCCACGTCAAAGCTATCCCGGGCGCACCCGCCGAGCTGATCGAAAAGACCGGCTATCTCGCCGACCGCATGAGCGTCAATCTGGAACTCCCGACCGGAGAAGGGCTGCAGAAACTGGCCCCGCAGAAGACACAGAAAGCGATTTTAAAACCCATGCGCCAGATCCAGTCCGGTATTGTAGATTACCGGCTGACCGCAGGGAAAAGCGCTTTTTTAGAGCGTTCCTCGGGAAACCGCTATCTCTCCCACTCCATTTTCGATACACGAAAGCAGATTTCCGCCTCCGCTGCCGATCTGGGCTGGATCTCTTCCTCCTCCGCGCGGTCACTGCCGGAAAAGGAACGCTCTGCTCCCTTCGTTCCTGCCGGCCAGAGCACGCAGATGATCATCGGTGCGACAAAGGAAAACGATTACCAGCTTCTCTCCACCTCACAGCTTCTCTACCAGCAGTATGACCTGAAGCGCGTCTTTTACTCCGCCTACATTCCGGTCAACGAGGATTCCGCCCTGCCCTCACGTGAAACCAAGCCGCCGCTTCTTCGGGAACACCGCCTTTATCAGGCAGACTGGCTGCTCCGCTTCTACGGTTTTCAGGCGGATGAACTGCTCGATGAAGCCCACCCGAACTTTCATGCACAGCTCGACCCGAAATGCGACTGGGCGCTGCGCCATATGGAGCTGTTTCCGGTGGAGATCAACACGGCTGAGTATGCCGACCTTCTGCGCGTTCCCGGCATCGGGCCGAAATCGGCCATGCGGATTGTAAAGAGCCGCAGAAGCTCCCATCTTTCATTTGATCATCTGAAAAAGATCGGTGTGGTGCTGAAACGCGCCAAATATTTTATCACCTGCGAGGGAAAAATGATGTATCACATGCGGCTGGAACAGCAGTTTCTGACCCGGCAGCTCACGGGAGAGGAAGCCGCCTCCAACTGGGAGGTTTCCCATCCGGAACAGTATCAGCAGCTTTCTCTGTTTGATGCTGCCGTACCTGGGCATATATAATCCCGGGCGTTCTTCTCACGGAAAAGCCTTTTTGCTGTATCTGCGCTTTTTGCAGAAGGCTGTTGTCTGTATCAATTGATTTCAGAAAGGATTTTATTATGACTGTTTACACCTGCAGCCCGGATCTTGCGTCGATCCTGACCTGCATCTATGAAGCCTGGAATTCCCGTCTCGGCTACCGCAATGTACGGCTGATGACGGAACCAGTCGGCAATCTGGAGCTGTTCTGCGATTACTGCCATGTTGAGCCGGACACAGAAAAAGCCGCCAGCGTCACGCGATCCATTCAAAAGAAGATCGGCGCAGCAGCCTGGCGGCTCGTCTATCTCTGTGCAATGTCCGAGAGAAGCGACGCTCCCGACATCATTTATCGTTTTCTGCTCTACGGCTTTTCCTATGGAAAGGATACCCTGCATATGCTGCAGGAACCGGCGGTATTCCACGCTTTTGAAGTTTCCCGTCAGGTCACAAATGAAGCGCATTCGTTCCGGGAATTTATCCGTTTTGCAAATATTTCCTCCGGTTTTCCGATCCTGGTCTCGCATATTTCCCCGAAAGCCAATGTGCTGACCCTGGTCGCTCCCCATTTTTCTGACCGGCTTCCCTCAGAAAACTGGATGATTCTCGATGATAACCGGCAGCTTGCCGTCGTGCATCCCGCTGACCGGCCCTTTTATCTGACCCGTCTTTCTCCGGATGAAATAGAACGCCTTTCCCTCACGGAATCCACTTCGGACCCTTACGAAGAACTCTGGAAAGGATTTTTCACCGCAATTGCCATCAAAGAGCGTTCCAATCCCGACTGTCAGCGTACGCATCTGCCGCTCCACTACCGGGATCATATGCCGGAATTTAAAAATTTTTAGAGTCTTAGAATTTTTCCAGCTGTTCCATGTTCAGCACAAACACAGTACAGCCTCCTGTCTGGGTATCAATCGGAACAGAGTAATTTCCGCCCGGGCAGAAGTTTCCGCTTTCCATCGGGGTGGCCGCATAGGTAACTGTTTTCCGAAGCCCTGCTTCCTGTTTTAAGATCGCAAGCACAGCGTCGAGCTTATGATCATCGGTTCCGATCAGCAGTGTTGTGTTCTTCTCCTTCAGGAAACCGCCGGTCGTGGCAAGCTCCGTCACAAAAAAGCCTTTTTTGTTCAACTCGGCAATGGTGTCTGCCTCGTCCTCTTTCCGTAATACAGCAACAATTAACTTCATACAAATTCCTCCTCGCATCCTCCGGTCAAACGGATTCTGATTTTTGAAAAGTCAGCTGCTTATGCCGTATGGCACATTGCATTTTTCTGTTTTCACAGTAAAAATAGCATAATGTCACGGAAAAAGAAAGTCTTTTTTTACTTTTTCACTTCAAATCCGTATGACACGGTTCCATTTTCGAATACCGCGTCCACTTCGTAGATGTAGCCGGCCTCGGCTCCCGGAATGCTCCAGCTCTCCGCATGCTCCACAGAAACGCTTTCTCCCTCCGGGTAACCATTGCCAAAGTTCTGCCCCCGGTCTTCGGCCGGCCATCTTTCTGCTGTGACAGAATCCGGCTCCTCCGAGAAGACAAGCTCCAGATCGGTTTTTCCTTCGTCATTTGCTGTATGCAGATCACTCAGTTCCGTCCATTCCAGAATGAACGCACTGTCCGCAACGACGTTCTGACCATTGCCGTCCTCATCAACATAAGACCAGGTATAACCTCCCTGTGTTGCCATAGCTGTCACCTGGGCATTTGGCTGTGTGTAGCACAGATTCAGAAACGGAATTTCCGATGGATCCTTTTCCGGCAGAATCTGGGAAAGTTCCTCATCGAATTTTTCTGCATCCGCCTCCGTACCGCCGCTGATTCTCATAATACGGCTGATACCCGGATATTGTCCCGGATAGGAGTTCAGCATAATACCGTCGCCCTCCACTTGAAGAAAATCTCCTTTTTTGATCTCGGACGGATCAATAGCATTTCCATTTTCATCGTAAAGTGTGTCGGACGGTGTATGTGTCACATAGATGTTTCCGTGTTCCAGATCTCCCAGGTACCATAACCCGGAATCTTCTGCAAGAAATACGGCTTTCTGTACTTCTTCTGCCCTATTGCTGTCCGCTGCAGTACTTGCTGTATCTGCATTCAGATTTCGGTCCCGTTCCGTTTTCATATAGATTCCGCCTCCAATCAGCACGGCGGCAACTACAACACCGGTCACTCCAAAAATAACTGCGTTTTCTTTTTTCATAAGCGTATTCTTCCTTTCCTGTTGTTTTCCCGTTTTTTTTACACGACTTGTTTTATCTTTCTGCAAGACATGCAAGAAACGGTTCCCCGTACTTTTCAAATTTGCTCTCGCCGACACCAGAGACCGCCAGCATTTCCTCTTTGTTGGACGGTTTCTCCATCGCCATCTGGATCAGTGTTTTATCCGAGAAGATAATATACGGAGGCACTTTATGCTCCTTTGCAAGCTCCATCCGGAGTGCCCGCAGTTTTTCGAATACCGCGGCCTCCTCGTTGGAAAGATCCTTTGCCGCTGCCGAGGTTTTTGTCTTTGTCTTCTCTTTTGCGGCTTTCGGAATCCGTTTTTCTTCTTTTGCCATCTTCATCAGCATCGTGCCGTCCTCATCCAGCAGCTCCGCCGCTTTTGGCAACAGGCGCACAATGCTGTATGTGTCGGCCGTTACATAGAGATATTCCCGGACCTGCAGTTCATTTAAGATCTGCCGCAGCCGGTAGACCGGCTCTTTTGCCAGTTCCCCGTAATGGGAGTTTTCATCCATGCGGTACTGGCGGATTTTCGCGGTATTCGCACCGTGCAGGGTATCGAGAATCACCGTCGTGCCGTAGCGCTGACGGCATTCCCGCACACAGCCAAGGATTGCCTTTGCCGCCGCTGTCACATCCACCGTTTCAAATTCCGAGAGGCAGTTGGAACAGTTTCCACAGTAATTGGAACCGTATTCCCCGAAATACCTCAGGATATAATCTCTGAGGCACTCATGGGTGAAACAGTAAAACGTCATTTTCTTCAGCCGTTCCTCCTCCCGCTGACGGATCAGCGCTGTCGTCTCGGGATCCTCACTCTCCTGCGCCATGTTTTCGATAAAAAACTGGTTTGTGATGACGTCCTGTCCCGCGTACAGCAGAATACATTCCGCCGGAAGGCCGTCCCTGCCTGCTCGTCCGGCCTCCTGATAATAGCTTTCCATGTTTTTCGGCATATTATAATGGATGACGTACCGCACATTCGATTTATCGATTCCCATACCAAAAGCGTTTGTCGCTACCATGATCTGCTTCCGGTCATAAATAAAATCTTCCTGGTTTTCCTTCCGTTCCAGGTCAGAGAGACCCGCATGGTATCTTGTGACAGAATATCCTTTCTGCTCGAGTTTCTCACAGACCTCCTCCACATTTTTTCTGGTCAGACAGTAAATAATTCCGCAGTCCGCCTCGTGCTCTGCAAGGAATGATTCCACGGCTGCGAATTTATCTTTCGGCTGCTGTACCGTAAATTTCAGATTTTTCCGGTCAAAGCCTGTGACCAGACGTACCGGATCACGCAAAGACAGTAGTGCTTCGATATCATCCCGTACCTCTTTTGTTGCCGTTGCCGTAAAGGCACCGATCACCGGCCGTGCGGGAAGCTGCTCGACAAACTCTGTGATTTTCAGGTAGCTTGGGCGGAAATCCTGACCCCACTGGGAAATACAGTGTGCCTCATCAACACTAATCATCGAAATTTCCATCGACTGCACCGCGCACAAAAATTCCGGTGTCAGAAGGCGTTCCGGGGCGACATAAATAATCTTGTACCGGCCCTCCATGGCAAAGCCGAGTGCCTTCCGGTACTGCGCCGCACTTAAGGAGCTGTTCAGAAACGCAGCGTGAATCCCCGCCTGGTTCAGGGTCGATACCTGATCCTTCATCAGAGAAATCAACGGTGATACCACCAGGGTAATTCCTGGCAGCAGAAGCGCCGGAATCTGATAACACAGCGATTTTCCTGCTCCGGTCGGCATGATGCCGAGCACGTCCTGTCCGTTCAGAAGCGCATCCACCAGCATCTCCTGCCCCTCCCGGAAGGAATCGTAACCGAAGTACTTTTTTAAAACCTCATATTTTGTCATCTTGTTTTTCTCTGCCCTTTCCATCCACTCTACCTCCATTGTGACATAGATTGCAGGTAAAGTCAAACAGATGTGTGCCGCATGTTTTCTTTCATCCATACATATATTGTCTCAAAAAGTCCTGGAGGGGGATTTTATGCGTTCTCTTTCACCCCTTTCCCGCCGGATCCTGAAAAAAGCCGGTATCGCCGCCGCTTTTTTCTGCTCCGCTTTTCTTTTTGGCTCTGTTCTGTCCCACTTTACCTGCCGTGCGCTCCGAAAGGCAGCCCCAGTTTTTCTCTCTGCTGCGCCGGAGACACCTGTTTCTTCCGTTTCGATGCCCGTCCTCTCCTCTGCTGCCGAAAACTGGGGGCTCTCCTTCCCGGAAAAAGGGAAGACTCCCGTCGGCAATGCTACATCCGAAGAGCTTGCCGCCTACAACGCCTGGTTTGCCGCTTCACCGGAAGAAAACATCATCTATCTGACGTTTGACTGCGGCTATGAAAACGGCAACACACCAACGATTCTTGATGCGCTCCAGAAGCATCAGGCTCCCGCAACGTTCTTTGTCGTCGGCAATTTTCTCTCCGACCAGCCGGATCTTGTCAAACGTATGGCAGCGGAAGGCCATATCGTCGGAAACCACACCTGGTCGCACCCGGATATGTCCAAAATCTCCACGCAGGAAGCCTTCTCAGAAGAACTGAACCGAGTCTCCACACTTTATCAGGAAACCACCGGCCAGGAAATGGTGAAATTTTACCGGCCGCCGCAGGGAAAATACAGCACACAGAACCTGCAGATGGCAAAGGACCTCGGATACCAGACGTTTTTCTGGAGTCTCGCCTATGTAGACTGGTACCAGGATCAGCAGCCGACCCACGAGGAGGCTTTCAAAAAGTTGACCGGACGCATTCATCCCGGTGCCATCGTCCTGCTTCATAATACCTCATCCACCAACGCGGAGATTCTCGATGAGCTGCTGACGAAATGGGAAGAAATGGGATATTCTTTCGGCTCTCTCGATCAGCTCGCATCGAAATCTGCCTGAGGACCGGAAATACGGTTTCTCATGTATTTCTATCTTTCTTTTGTTCTGCTTTTTTTATCCTGCTTTCAAACCGGAATGCCTCCTCTTTTACTTCCTTCCAGAGCCGCAGCACACAGAGCAGGTTCGGCACCGCCATGCAGGCATTGGCAAGCTCCGCAAAATTCCAGACCGTTTCTGCCATGCAGACGCACCCGGCAAACGCTGCAAAACAGAAGAAAACACGGTAAACCATTCCGAAGCTATCCTTTTTCACCAGCCAGAGAAACGCCTGCTCCCCCTGGTATGCCCAGCCGGCCATCGTTGCAAATGCGAACAGCAGAATCCCGACCGCGACAACATAGCCTCCCGCCGGTCCGAACACACTTTCAAAGGCCTGAATTACCATCGCCGCTCCATCCGCTTTTTCCGCCTCCAGTATCCCCTCTGCCGCCCCGGTCACTCCAACGGCAAGGCCGGTCACAAGACAGATCACCATGGTATCAACGAACACACCTGTCATGCTGATGTACCCCTGCCGCACGGGATCGTCGGTCTGTGCCGCCGCAGCACTGATTCCGCCTGCTCCAAGCCCTGCTTCATTCGAAAACACACCGCGGGAAATTCCATACCGCAAGGCCGGCGGCAGCAGGGAAATTCCCGCACCCACCGCTCCTCCCGATACCGCCCGGAAAGAAAACGCGTCCCGTACTATCGCAAGCAGTGTCCGCGGAAGCTCTCCGGCGTGCAGACCGATTACCATTCCTGCCCCGCCCAGATAAAAGAGTGCCATTCCCGGTACCAGCACCTCCGCCGCTTTTGCAATGGAACGCAGTCCGCCTGTCACCACGAGCAGAAGAAGAATCGTCAGCACCAACGCGCTTTTTTCTCTTGCCACGCCAAACGTATCCTGCATCGCCAGCGCAATCGAGTTTGCCTGCGTCATATTGCCCATTCCGAGAGATACCAGCACGGTGCTTCCGGCAAAAAACACAGCCAGCATCTTCGCCAGCCGCTCCCCCGGAAATGCTCTGGTCAGCGTCACCATCGGACCGCCGCAGTATGTTCCGTCTTTTCTTTGCATCCGGTACTGCACCGAGAGAAAACTCTCAGAAAATTTCAAAGCAAGTCCCACAACCGCCGCCAGCATCATCCATCCCAGTGCTCCTGGTCCTCCAAGCGCCATTGCGGAGGCAACCCCCACGATATTGCCCGTCCCGATTTCCGCCGCAAGTTCCGTCATCAGCGATGCGAACGGCGAAACTCCTGCTTCTGTTTTCTCCCCGCTGTATCTCGCCTCACGGCCGAATGCTGTACGAAGCGCAAAGAACAACCGTCGAATGGGTAGCGCGCGAAGCTGGATGGTCAGAAAAATGCCTGTCCCAAGCAGCAGAAAAAGAAGCGGCGGTCCCCAGGCGGCTGCATTCACCGCTTTTAGAAATGCATTGATTTTTTCAAGCGTGGCCATATCCATTCCTCCCTGTACAAAGTTCCAAAGGAAAGCAGTTCCCGTCCCTCCATTGTTAAACGGTTTTCTGTCCATGCATCGCAATGTTTTCTCTGCACTTTATGCAGCACCGCACAAAAAAAGAACCCGACAGCAGCCTTACGGCCCGTCCGGTTCTTTCGATCTTCATCTTATTTTGTTGTATTCCGCTTCCGCCCGTTTTTCAGGACTCCTGCTCCTTTAAATCATCCGCCACGAGAACACCCGCTTTGAAGCCCATCAGCATCATCTCGAGCATTTCTGCATCGTAATTGCGGTATTTCAGGTAATAAAACAGCGAATCGAGATAATTCAGAAAGCCTTTTTTCGTCTCCGGACTTAAAATCACCCGTTTTCCGTCGCCCATCAGATATTTGGCAATCCGGGAAAAGACGAACTTTTCGTTCAGAAATGCCATCGCATCCGATGTCTCATCCTCCACCAGGATCTGGATCGGTTTTCTCCGCAGCAGCCAGTAGGTCTCATAGGAGATCACTTTCAATGAATTGATATGCTTTGCCTGATGAAAATGTTTCAGGCGGGAAATATCCGTGAAATAGTCCAGCACTGCATGGCTCAACAGCGACTCGCTGATCTGGATTTTCTCGCGGATGCCGAGACTCTTGGCAAATTCCTCGATTTCTTCGTAAAAAACAGCGTAACGGCTCTGGATTACTTCCTCGGAAAATTCTTCCAGAAGTCCGTCGTAGTTTGTGTATATTTTTTCTATTGTATTCATTTTTCCTCCCCGGGCAGATTCAGGATTTCATAGCAGAGTTTCGTCCGGACAAAGTCGGTATATTCGGTCATCTCGCGTTTTTCCATTGTTCCGTAGCGGATCGGCGAGGTATTTCCCATCAGATGTTTTCGGATTTTTCCGGCTTTGACTGCCGCCATCATATTCTCCGCAGAGTCCTCTGCTGCATGAGAGAAGCCCATGCGGCCCGTGTTTCTTCCATCCATTTTTTATCCTTTCCCATGTCTGAAAAGCAGTTTTATTCTTTCAGTATGCTCCAGACGGCATCATCCATCGTATGAATTTCATTCAGATCGCGTTTTTCCACCGCTGCCTTGACCTGCGGTTTTAATTCACGCTTGCGCACGATCGTTTCCTTGCTCTGGAACTTCTCATCCGGCACAACCTGGAGACGGCGGTAGAACGATCCCATCTCATCTCCCATGCCCGCCAGACGGTTCAGCAGCTCGGAAAACTCTGTCAGCATGGCGTTTCCCTTGCGCCGCGGGTAAAGAATGCTGTGGTCAATCTCTCCCCAGCCCTCCTCGAACAGCGTCTTAATCTGAATTTCAATGTAGACGCCGCGGTAAACGACAATGTAATGCACCGCACGGTAATGTTTCCGGTCCAGAATGTTCTCCTCCGGAATCCAGTTCACATAAATGTCGGCGTAATCGCCAAGTCTTGTATGGACTTTCGGCGGCTCTGCCATATAGCCCGATGCGTTCTGGTCGTAGTCACGGCCGTAATCACGGATGTATTTCTCCGGATCATTTTTAAACCAGTGCGTAATGTATTTATGGAAGTTTACCCAGTCCTCCCGATACAGCAAAAGTCCCCGGATTCCGATCAGATCTGTCACGTAACGCATATAGCTTGTCGAATCCATTTTCCGGTACTTTGCATAATTTTCTAGGCGCTTGCGCACCAGCTTTTCCACCAGATGTTCGGTGTCCTTCAGACGGCTGTGGTACGACTGCAGTCCGATCTCTTTTTCCTTGTCCTGCAAAAACTCTGCCACAAATTCTTTTCGGATCTTTTCCAGCGTCGGACGGCGCCGTTCATAATCATCCGCAATTTCCAGCAGTTCTTCCCAGGAAATATCTGCTTCCTCAAATTCCTGCGGCAGAATTCCGAATTTCTGCAAAAACTCGTCCTTTGTCAGATACACGTAGATTCCTCGCTCTCTTTGTCAATTCAACGTACAGGTTTCTTTTTTTCAGAACGCACCCCGGAGAAACCCGGCCCCGCTGCGTTCTGACGCACCGGAGAGATTATAGCACATTCATCCCCGCTTCACAAGTAAAATCTTTATTTAAGAATGCACATTTCCACTTTAATCTTTCTGCCAATTTCTTAAACTTTCCTTAAGCTGTCTTGATGTTTCACCTGCCCCATGGTAAGATAATCGTGACTTGGCAGAATTGTCTGCTGTTTACACTTACATTAAGAGGGAGGTCTTTTTTATGTGGACTCGAGAGGAACTGAAAACCCGCGGAAAAGCCGCATTTTTACGCAATTACTGGATCTGTGTGGTAGCCGCCTTGATTCTGACTCTGCTGGTCGGAAGCGGTACTTCTAATTCTGGAAATTCCAACAATGACAGCAATCAGACTAACTCGGTCGGTATATCTGGATTTACGATTTCTTCCGATAACTTCAATGTGGAATCCTTTGCAGAAAAATTCACCCCGCTTGGACCGGTTAAATTTGTTTTTACTGTCTTCAGCGGCATTGTACTTCTTGTCATTGGTCTTGCCTTTATTCTGATCCGTATTTTTGTTCTTGCACCATTTGAGGTAGGAGGCTCGAGGTTTTTCATTGAAAACTCGATGGAAAAAGCGGGACTTGGCAACATACTGTTCGGATTCCAGAACGGCTACTATGGAAAAACTGTGTGGACTCTGTTTTTAAAAAATCTTTATATATTCCTCTGGTCGCTGCTTCTTCTGATTCCTGGAATTGTGAAAGCTTATGAATACCGCATGGTTCCTTATCTTCTCGCCGACTACCCGGAACTTTCGACCGAAGAAGCATTCCGCATCAGCCGTGAAATGATGAACGGTGAAAAGATGAATACATTTATTCTTGATCTCTCCTTTATCGGATGGTATATTCTTTCCGGAATCACCTGCAATCTTGTCGGTATTTTCTATCTGTATCCGTACAAATATGCAACCGATGCCGAACTGTTCCTGGTTCTGAAACAGAATTACTTCTCCAGCCGGAGTTATGGCAATACGTATCAGGCTTACTAAACCGCACAAAAAATCAGGTGCTTCTCTTTTTCGGGAAGCACCTGATTTTTTATGTATTTCTTTTTAAATATCTCTTAGATATAATCTTTCATTTCAAAATACCGCATCAGAATATCGGCACAGTTCTCGATGCCAAGATCCGAGGTATTCAGGATCATATGGTAGTTATTGACATCGCCCCATGTCTTTCCGGTATTTTTATAATAATACTCGGCACGCTGCTTGTCTGTCTCTTCCAGCATCACCTCAGCCGCCTCTCTTGTCAGGGAAAACAGCTTCATGATACGTTTGATCCGGTCCTCTTTGTCCGCGCAGACATAAATATTGATGACGTTGCTTTTATCTTTCAGAAACTCCGAAGCACACCGTCCAATGATAATACACGGCTGTTTCGCCAGCTCGCGGATCGCATCCGCCTCAGATTCAAAGGCATTTTCACGCATGCCGTGCTCTACATCGTCCTTATCATATACCGGGATATGCAGTCTCTCGGAAAGTTCTTTCGCAATAATACTCGCCCCAGTACCAAACCGGCGGCTCATCGTAATAACTAAGTTCATTTGCCACTTCCTCCTTCGCACTTCTCATAACGCAAACAAACGCCTTATGACAAATCAAAAAATTTTTCTTTCGCTGTCTTTTATTATAACAAACCCCCACCGAAAACTCAAGGTTTTTCGACAGGGGCATGGATCACTCAGGCGATGGTGATTTCTTCTATTTTCTTTTTTGCGAAATGATTGAATGCCGCGATGACTCTTCCTGTGCAGACCATGGCTATAACAGTGCCGATTCCGATTCCTACCGGCCGGCCGGCATCGATGAGGCCGATCGCAAGGGAAATGACGATGGCGGAGAAATCAAAAAGATTTTTTCCGAAACCCATGTTCTTTCCGCAGCGCTCGCCGAGAACTCTTGCCAGGCCGTCGGCCGGGTTTGGGACGATGTTGACGTCTACGGTCACAGCGGCGCCGATTCCCGTAAGAATGATGGCAAGGACAAGAACGAGAAGCCGCATTCCCATCTGGTCAGGTGCCGGGAAAATCCGGTCGAAGATGGTGATAAAGGCGCTCGTCAGGTAACTTGCGGCAACCTGCAGAAGCTGGAACGGCGGGAATTTTCCTTTCAGCAGTACGATCTGTAATACGATGAAGATCAAATACGCCACGAAGACGGCGGTTCCTGTTTCATAGCCGAAGATCTGTGCCACGGCGTACGGCATGGAGATGATGGGCGATACGCCGAGGTTCGTCTTCGTATTCAGTGTGATACCGAGTGCCAGCACCATAATTCCAATCAGATAAAGCGCAATGCGCAGAATCCATTTCTTTTGTTTTTCCTGCATAATTTTCCCTCTTTTCTTTCTGTAACAACGCTTCTATCTTAACACACATCAGGGAAAATGTGCAGTAAGTCTATCGGATGCAGGATTACTCCTCCTCCAGCACACAGCCTTCTGGTGCATAAGTTTCAAAAAGCCAGTCCTCAAGCGCATTCAGATTATCATCGGAATGCTCGACCTCACGCGCATAGCGCCAGGAAAGCTCCTCGATGTCGTGCATGGAAAGCGTTTTTCCATTTTCCAGCCACCGTGCAACCAGGATTTCCTGAATCCAACGGACAGAGAACAGCGCGAGTTCCATTTTGGAACAGACCATATCGTCATAGACGGCGCCGCAGAAATAGGTGTAGACGAAAAACATCAAAAGCTGCTCACCGATGTTTTCCCACTCTGCACGGCGTTCACCTGCAGCGCCCCAGGTGCGATGGAATTCTTCACAGATGGCCTGATAAGCGGTTTCTCCGTTCTGATACAGCGCTTTTTCTGTGCCGTCAAGCACAGTATCCCATTCCGGACGAAGACGCTCGAGACCGCGGAGAACGGCAAGTTCCTTCACCTGGCGGTCATATGCATGAAAGGATGCAGCATCCACACCTTTTTCCGCAAGGCTCTCCGCCACGCACTCGCTTAAGGTTCCCTCTTCCAGATGCTTTTCATACTTCCGAAGCAGGTCATCGATATCATACTCCCGCTGCTCCTCCATACAGATCTGATACTGTTCTGCGAGCTGCTCTGCCGCCGTCATGCGCTCCTGCAGCGGCAGTTCGCGGTTCTGCAGAATCCGGAACAAAACATCTCTCGTGTCTTCCAGCTGGGAGAACATCATGAAGTCAAACTCTTCAAAATCATCCTCCTCGTCGGTCTCCTCCTCCAGAAAACGCACCGGCTCTTTGCAGGACAGGATAATCCGTGCAGCTTCCGGGCAGGAAAGGGACAGGGATAATTCACGCAGACCCTCGTACTCCTCCGTATGGCGCGGGTAAAGGCGGCAGGTGTCACATAAGGAATCCGGCCCCAGTTCCTTGTAAAGATCGCAGAGATTTTCATCATTCAGAAAGGCACAGCGGCGGTTGTTCTGGTAAAAACACTCTTCCTCCCAGTCGATCGAATTGCGCAGGCGCTTTCCAAACTCACTCTTCTCATTTCCATACCGCTCCAGGGAATCCTCGTCGATCACGATCTGCCAGCCGGCACAGCACGTATCCGGGCAGTCTCCGGCGGTGCATACAAACTGGTCGTAAAAATGTGGTTTTAAATATCTCATGCTTTTTTGTTTCCTTCTTTATATTTCTGTACGATCCACGCACCAGCCTCGCCGACCGGCATGCCGCTTTTTTCTGCAATTACTGCGGCACTCTCGTACTCTGGGTAAATTTTTTCGATCTCGCCGTGGCGGCAGATCTTGACTGTCACATGGCCGTACTCGGTTGCGATTGTCGCAAACTCGCGTTTCATCACGGTGCGCTCCATCCGGCAGCGGCGGATGCCGATTGTGGTGGTCTCGGCGAATATGATATTTTCCAACGTCTCCCGCGTTTTATCATCACAGATTACATCCAGCTGGTAAGCCGGGCGGTTTTTCTTCATATAGACCGGGATGTAATGGACATCTCTTGCGCCTGATCGCAGCAGTTTTCCCATGCAGTAGCCGAGCGCCTCGCCGGTGCAGTCATCAATGTTGCACTCCAGCTTCCAGATCGTATCTTTCTCGTCGTTTTCTTCTGTTTCGAGCATCATTGCACGCAGCAGTGACGGGCGCTCATACGTCCGTTTTCCGGCGCCAAGACCTGTTCTGGTACATTTGAAGGATGCCGGCAGTGTCTCTTTGGTACGGATTGCCGCAACAATGGCTGCTCCGGTCGGTGTGACCAGTTCACCCTGGATTCCGGTCGGAACGAGGGTCAGGCCATGTGCCTGTACGATATTTAAAACAGCCGGTACCGGAACCGGGATCATGCCGTGCTGGCATCTGACAAAGCCGCTTCCCTCGCTGAGACCCGTCACGATGACTTCATCCGGCGCCAGGTTATCCAGGCAGACAGCGGCAGCCACAATATCAACGATGGAATCGACAGCTCCCACCTCATGGAAATGCACCTGATCAAGCGGAACGCCATGGGCTTTTGCTTCCGCTTCGGCAAGAATCTGGAAAATCCGCTCCGCCAGCGCTCTTGCTCCCGGTGTCAGACCGCCGCTGCGGATAATCGCAAGAATCTCCGGCAGCCCGCGGTGCTCATGATGGTGATGATGCTCCCCTGTGTGATCGTGGTCATGATGATGCTCGTGATCATGTGGATGGTCATGCACTTCCGCCCCATCCCCGTGCAGATACGCCATATCGTGATCATGGTTCTCATGCTCTGCATCCAGAATCACATTGAAATCGCAGGCATCCAGCCCCGACTTTTTCACTCTTGTAATCGCAATTTCGTATCCCGGCAGTTTCAGGCTTTCCAGTGATTTCTCCAGTACTTCCCGGTCTGCTCCCAGGTCGAGCAGCGCTGCAACGGTCATATCTCCGCTGATTCCGCTCCCGCACTCCAGATATAAACTTTTACTCATCTTGATGTACTCCCATTCTGTTAATCTGTGTTGCAATATATCCGGCTCCATAGCCGTTGTCGATATTCACGACGGCAATTCCGTTCGCGCAGGAATTGATCATCGTAAGCAGCGCCGAAAGACCGTTCATGCTGGCCCCGTAGCCAACGGATGTCGGAACAGCAATCACCGGCTTGTCCACCAAGCCGCCGAGCACGCTCGCCAGCGCCCCCTCCATTCCGGCAACGGCTACAACGCAGTTGGCGCTCTGAATCGTATCGAGACGCGACAGCAGGCGGTGGATACCGCTCACACCGACATCGTAGATACGCTCAACGTTTGCACCGAAGTATTCTGCGGTCTGCGCCGCCTCCTCGGCAACGGAAATATCCGCAGTTCCAGCCGTACAGACCGCAATTTTTCCGATCCGCTTCTTGTCTTTCTTTTCTATTTTTAAAATATGGGACAGCGGATCATACACCACTTCCGGAAACTTTTTGCGGATCAGCTCGTACTGATGCTCACTGGCTCTCGTTCCGAAAACCTCTCCGTCCTGCTCATACAGGCGCGTAAAAATCTTCAGCAGATGTTCATCCGCCTTCCGCGCACAGAAAATGACCTCCGGGAACCCGCTCCGGATTTCACGGTGCGTATCCAGCTTAGCATATCCCATCTCCTCGAACGGCTCTTTTTTGAAATATTTCTCTGCCTCCTCGATCGAGATTTCGTTGTTTTTTACTTTTTCTAATACTTCTCTTGCCTCCAAAGCATTCACCTCGTTTTCGTTTTTTCCTTTTTTTCACACCCAAATACGATACAACATAAAAAGAAAGCCGAAACCTCTGCTTTGTCAGAACCTTCTCTTTTCTGACACCGCAAATCTCCAGCTTTCTTTATTTTAAACTATGAAGTGCACTTTAAGTCAAGCAGATTCTATACACAAGTATACTCTGCTTTTTGCGTTCCCGCAATGTTTTCTTTTCGCAGTGTGAGTCATCGTATAGAAATAAGAATCCCCGCCGATGCCGCCTCAAATGCCGCACCGCCGGGGATTCTATAAGTTTAACTGTATTCCGCTGCTTTTTATTTCTCTGCTTCTCTTTTCTTATCCAGCTTCACATTGCGGAAGTACAGCACCATATCTACAGTGATTTCTGCAATGTTCAGGAAATAGAAAGCCCATGCAAGGAAAAAGATCCAGTCTTTGTCCGGGTTGTTCATATAGCTGATAAATTTGTTGGCAATACCGAAAATATATCCGATCCAGATGAACACCTCAAAGTAAAGGCTCTTTCCTTTTGCTGTTCTTGAAGTCCAGGATTTATAAATGGACAGCGGCCAGGACAGGCCAAAGCACAGGATCATCAGTGCTTCCAGTAAGTGGCTTATCATTTCTACAGTCATGTTTTTCTTCCTCTTTCATTTCTTTTTCTGCCGAAAGTCGCTTGCAAGTGTTAATGCCCTGATGTCTTTTCAGCTTAAGACCTGTCTGAAATAATCAGACAGGTCTATGGTCTCTCTTGTATTTCGTCGTTACAAATGTAACCTTTAGTCTTCTTTATGCGCTTCTAAGTATTCTTTTCTTCCCATCTCATACAGATTGTTTCCGTAGCTGTCGATAATAACAAACAGTGGCATATCTTCTACTTCCAGACGGCGAAGTGCTTCTGCGCCAAGATCTTCGTATGCGATCAGCTCTGCTTTTTTGATGCATTTTGCAAGCAGTGCGCCGGCTCCGCCGATGGCTCCGAAATATACACCATGATATTTCTTCATGGCTTCTACAACTTCTGGAAGACGTGCACCTTTACCGATCATTCCTCTTGCACCTACAGACATCATCGTCGGAGCATAAGCATCCATACGACCGCTGGTGGTAGGGCCGGCACTTCCGATGACCTGACCTGGTTTTGCAGGGGTCGGTCCTACGTAGTAAATCGTAGCGTCTGTCGGATCAAACGGGATTTTTTCTCCTCTTGCGAGCGCTTCGCACATTCTCTTGTGGCCTGCGTCACGGGAGGTATAGATGGTTCCGGAAAGATATACGGTATCTCCGGCATGCAGTGTTTTTGCCAGTTCTTCTGTTAAAGGCAGCTGAATATGTTTTTCCATGATCAGATCACCTCCGTTTTATGACGGGTAACATGGCAGTTGATGTTGACTGCACACGGCATTCCCGCGATATGAGTCGGCATTGTCTCAATGTTGAGGCCGATGGCTGTGGTCTTTCCGCCAAAGCCCTGCGGTCCGATGCCGAGTTTGTTGACTTTCTCCAGCATTTCTTTTTCCAGATCTGCGTAGAACGGATCCGGGTTCTCGGAATCGATCGGGCGCATCAGTGCTTTTTTCGCAAGCAGTGCACATTTATCGAAGGTTCCGCCGATACCAACGCCGACTACCATAGGCGGGCATGGGTTCGGGCCTGCTGTCTCAACAACTTCCAGGATGAAATCCTTGATTCCCTGAAGACCTGCGGACGGTTTGAACATACGGATCATACTCATATTTTCGCTTCCGAAGCCTTTCGGGCCTACGGTAACTTTGATCTGCTCGCCAGGAACGATCTCGGTGTAGAGCATAGCCGGTGTATTGTCGCCGGTGTTTCCTCTTCTGACCGGATCTTTGACAACGGATTTTCTTAAGTATCCTTTGTCATATCCTCTTCTGACACCTTCGTTGACTGCCTCTGCAAGATCTCCTCCTGCGATGTGCACATCCTGTCCGATTTCCAGGAAAACACATGCCATTCCAGTATCCTGGCAGATCGGCACGTTCTGTGCGTCTGCGATCTCATAATTTTCTACGATTTTGTCCAGAACACCTTTTGCAATCTCGCCATCCTCGCAGGCACGGCAGCCTGTGATGGCACATTTTACGTCTTCCGGAAGATGGTAGTTTGCTTCGATACAAAGTTTCTCTACCACATCCGTAATGGTACTAGCCTGAATTTCACGCATGGGGTTCTCCACCTTTCTTTACTTCTATGATTTATCGTACCGAAAACCTTTTGGATTTCAGCACGGAAAGCGTGTCCCGGAAGCGGCTTTTAAACGCCGCCCCCTTCCGACACGCTTTTTCGCGGTTACTGCATTTTACAGGTGTCTTTTACCTGCATAATCCGGCAGAAGCTGCGGAGATACCATACCGGTATCAATACCTGCCTCTTTTAAGGTCTCAGCGTATTTCTCAACGTGATCCAGATTCATCTTGCCAAGCGTTACGTCTTTTGCTTTTGCTGCGGCAGCTTTTCCTGCATCGCGGCCAAATACAATAACGTCAAGCAGAGAGTTGCCCATCAGACGGTTTCTTCCGTGGATTCCTCCGACAGCCTCGCCTGCTACAAGCAGGTTGTTTACCGTATTGGTGAAGCCTTCGCCGTTGATTTCCAGACCGCCGTTCTGATAATGCAGGGTCGGATAAACCAGAATCGGCTCTTTTCTCATATCGATACCATACTGCATGAACATACGGAACATAGCCGGGATTCTCTTCTCGATGGTTCCTTCTCCGTGAAGCAGATCGATCATCGGGGTATCCAGCCATACAGCCTTGCCCTGCGGAGTCTCAACGCCCTCGTTGCGGTCGTCGGAGCACTCGCGGATGATGCTTGCTGCAGATACATCACGGGTTTCCAGCGGATGCATGAATGCTTCGCCGTCTACGTTTACGAGCATTGCGCCCAGAGAACGTACTTTCTCGGTTACCAGAGCACCGAAGATCTGAGCCGGGTAAGCAGCTCCGGTCGGATGGTACTGAATGGTATCCTGATACAGAAGCGGAGCGCCTGCACGGTATCCAAGGATCAGACCGTCAGCGGTTGCACCGTAATGGTTGGATGTCGGGAAGTTGTTGTAGTGAAGACGTCCCGCACCACCTGTTGCGATGATAACGGTTTTTGCCTTTGCTACCTGGTACTCGCCAGTCTCCATGTTCTGGAGAACAGCACCTGCAACCTGTCCCTTATCGTCTTTGATCAGCTCTACTGCGGAAGAGAACTCGATCACCGGAATACCGCGGTTGATGACTTCATCACGCAGTGTTCTCATGATCTCTGCTCCAGAGTAGTCACGGCATGCATGCATACGTTTTCTGGAAGTTCCGCCGCCGTGCGTAGTTACCATACGGCCATTCTCATCTTTATCAAACATAACGCCCAGGTTTTCCAGCCAGGAGATTGCATCCGGAGCTTCCATAACCAGTTTGCGGAGCAGTTCCGGTCTTGCAGCAAAGTGTCCGCCGCCGAACGCATCCAGATAATGCTGTGCCGGGGAATCGTTTTCTTTGTCCGCTGCCTGGATTCCACCTTCTGCCATCATGGTGTTTGCATCACCAATTCTCAGTTTGGTGGTAATCATAACGTTTGCGCCAGCCTCGTGTGCTTCGATCGCTGCAGAAGAACCTGCTCCGCCGGCACCGATAACGAGTACGTCTACGTCGTAATCTACTTTGTCAAGGTCAATATCAACACCTAAAATACGGCTGTTGGACTCCAGCAGATAGCCGAGCTCTGTCGGAACTTTCTCACCTTTGTTCGGGCCGACTTTCAGGGTAATGAAGCCTTCCTCTTTATAGTCCGGATGATATGCTGCAAGAAGGGCATCTTTCTCATCCGCTGTCATTCTTCTTGGCTCATTTGCCATTCTCTGGGCTCTGGTAGCTTCCACCTTTTTGATGGATTCCTGCATATTAGCCAGTGTGTACATTCGAATTTCCCTCCTTATTTCTCGATCTCACGGTTATTGTAGAGTTCCTGGATTTCATCGATTGGTTTACCCATCACCTGTTCAATCAGATCATCGAATTTACCTTCGTGAATCTCTTCTACACGGTTTTTCAAATGCTCTGCTTTCGGAACAATGTACTTTCCGTTCAGACGTCTTGCCAGCTCTCCTACCATCGGATGGGAGATTCCGGCCGGACAGCGGGATGCGCAGATTCCGCAGCCGATGCAGTCGAAGGACTCTTCTGCACATTTTTTGAAGTCGCCTCTCTGTGCGTATGCGATATACTGCATAACGTTCAGATCCTGAGGACATCCTTTGGTACATGCATTACATCCAACGCAGCTGTAGATTTCCGGATACAGATCCATCATGACTCTCTGCTCTGCGCTGATCTCTTCGATATCGTAGGTTCTCTTGTCGATCGGATAGAACGGAAGGCTTGCGATATACATACCGTCTTCTACCTGTGTCTGACATGCCAGACAGGTTTTCAGCTCATTCTTTCCTTTGATTCTGTAGATGGTCGCACATGCACCGCAGAATCCGTGACGGCATCCGCATCCGCGTTTTAACTGATATCCGGCATACTCCATAGCGGTCATAATGGTCAGATCGCCAGGTACGGAATACTTCTTGCCGTAAACGTAAATATTTACCATTTCCTGCATTTTCTTCAACCTCCGTTTAATATTCGTTCGGTAATTCGTCAATCTCGTCGCAGCGGAAAACAGGGCCGTCCTTGCAGACGTATTTATCTCCGATGTTGCAGCGGCCGCATTTTCCGATACCGCATTTCATACGAAGCTCCAAAGTGGTGTAAACCTGTGTTTTCTCATAGCCCAGTTCCTGAAGTCCCTGAAGAACAAATTTGATCATGATCGGCGGTCCGCAGATCAGAGCTGTTTTGTCAACGGACATGTTCAGTTCTTTCACATAATTCGGAACGAATCCTACATGGCCGTCCCAGCCTTCCTGCTCACGGTCAATCGTCAGATGCACGTTGACATCTTTTGCTTTCGCCCATACTTCCTGGATCTCTTTTAACTGTACCAGATCGTCTTTGGAACGGGAACCGTAAACGATATCTACGGTACCGTAGTTATCACGATTGTCCAGTACGTAATTGATCACGGAACGCAGCGGAGCAAGTCCGATACCGCCGGCGATGAACAGCAGGTCCTGTCCTTTTAATACAGTTTCTACCGGGAAATGATTTCCGTACGGTCCACGAACCAGGATTTCATCTCCTACGGACATATTGTGAAGATAGTTTGTTAAAGTACCGCACTCCTTGATGGAGAACTCCTGGTACTCTTTGTTTGTCGGGGAAGAGGTAATGGAAAACAGTGCCTCTCCGACACCCGGTACACAGAGCATTGCGCACTGGCCAGGCATATGTTCAAACAGCTTGGTGCCGTCCGGACGAACGATACGGAATGTTTTTACGTCCGGTGTTTCGCGGCGGATATCTGTGATGATACCGACCTGGGGCAGCAAAGCGTTTTTCTTTTCTTCGCTTCCACAACTACAATTGCACATTTACTTGGTACCTCCCATGCGTTTGATTACTTTGACAATGTTCAGCGACTGCGGGCATTTCTCTACGCAGCGTCCACATCCGACGCAGGAATACATTCCGTCGTTGTTGTCCGGGAAGTATACCAGTTTGTGCATGAAACGCTGACGGAAACGCTGCAGCTGTGTGGTACGGTTGTTTCCTGCTGCCATCATGGTGAAATCAGAGTACATGCAGGAATCCCAGCAGCGGTAACGCTGTACACCGTTTCCGGTGTTAAAGTCTTTGATATCGTAGCACTGGCAGGTCGGGCAGGAGAACGTACAGGTTCCGCAGCCTAAGCAGGCATCGGAAAGTTCTTTCCACTTCGGATCGTCAAAACGTTCTTTTGTCTTGCCAACGCCCCATCCCTCGAGGGAAAGGTTGCTGTTTGGCATCTTGTCGATCAGGGTACGGATTGCTTCTTTCTCAGCCTCTACTTCTTTGGTAAGATCCTGCTCGGTCAGGTAAGCTTTTACCAGCTCGGTCAGTTTCTGGCCTTTTTCGGTTTTTGCTTCCCATGCATAACCGTCAGCTACCTGCCACATAGCAACATCTGCTGCCGGTTCTGCAGCATCGATGCCGAAGGTTTTACAGAAGCAGCTGTCTTCCGGCTCATGACAAGCCAGGGAAACAACGATGCCGTGCTCTCTTCTTGCTGCATAGTAAACGTCTGCAGGCTCGCTTAAGAAAACGCGGTCCAGAACATCGAACGCTCTGACATCGCACGGACGAACGCCGAAAATAGCAAACGGTGCGTCTTTTAATGCTGCCGGCTCGATGCTGGTCTTGTTTGCCTTCTGATAGCAGGAGTAAAGAACTTCACTCTGCGGGAAAAAGGCGTCTTTTGGGGATTTTACGGTTTTTAAGGTATCGAGATCCACTTTCGCGTCCTCAGTCCAGAAACCGAAATTGGTAATTCCATTGTTTTGTACCGGAAGGAAAAGATCCATCTCCTTTGCAACAGCGGCAAGGAGCTCCGGCATTTTTTCTCTGCTAATCTGATACATCCCTTAACCCCTTTCCTTGACGATACTTGGCTCTACATCTTCCTGTGTGAAGTTGGTGAGCGGTGCACGGCTGTCTGTGTCTTCTCCTGCCTGATACTCTCCGTAGAACTCATCGATATCTTTGATGAATTTACGATTCAGAAGGTGCAGCGGAATATGCTGCGGACATACGCGGGAACACTCGCCGCAGTCCGTGCAGCGTCCGGCAACGTGGAATGCACGGATGATGTGGAACATCTGCTCCTCAAATGTCGTAGTGTTTGCTTTCTGTGCAGTATCGTAACGATCATTGTCAAATACGCATTTGATACAGCTGCAGGCCGGACATACGTTGCGGCATGCATTACAGCGGATACAGCGGGAAAGCTCATTCTGCCAGAATGCGAACCGTTCTTCCGGAGCCATTGCCTCGAGCTTTTCAACCAGTTCGAAACGGCCTTCTTTTGCCGGTTTTTCCTCGTCACAGCCTTCTGCAAGCTCATCGTATGCTACATGTTTTCCACCCTTGCAGGCTTTGCATCTCTCGAGGATGACATCCTCTCTTTTCAGCTCTTTGTCACCATAAACCGTTGCAACTTTGATGGTATCGCCGTCCTCTGTTACAGCGGTAATACCCTTGCAGCCTGCTTCACGGATTTTCTCGATATCGAGTTTTCCGTCGCATCCTACACCAACGATGTAGGTTTTCTCGCGATCCACACGATGCTCTTTGATTAACTGATTAAAGCTGTAAGTATCACACGGTTTTAAGAAAACGAGTGTTTTTCCTTCTTCTTTTGATGCTTTAATCATGTATTTGCTTAAGTTGGCACCACAGAATCCGTCATAGGTAAATTCGTCAAGACTCTCGGCACTTTCAAAAAATGCAGGCTCTGCGCTGAAATCTGTATCGCCTTTTCTCCAGCCAAGAACACGGACTACGGTACCGTCAGACAGAAGCTCTTTTGCGCGGGATACTAATTTTTCTTGCATCGTAAATCCTCCAATCTGACATTCTTACCAAGACTTCTCACCTGCTCAATGAACTCGTTCATGGTCTGGGAGAATTTCACACCTTCTGCGGCGGATACCCACTCCACACGGGTACGTCCGTTCTCAACACCAATGTAATCGAGCATGGAGAACAGCAGGGTCATACGTCTTCTTGCATAATAGTTTCCTGTACTGTAATGGCAGTCTCCCGGATGGCATCCGCAGAGGATGACTCCGTCAGCGCCCTTCTGGAATGCTCTTAAAATGAAGAGCGGATTGACACGGCAGGAACATGGAACACGGATGATCTTTACGTCTGCCGGATAGGAAAGACGGCTGGAACCTGCCAGGTCTGCTCCTGCGTAGGAGCACCAGTTGCAGCAGAATGCCACGATGACTGGCTTAAATTCTTTGTTTTCGTTGTTATCTATCGGCATATTGCATCTACCTCCGCGAGAATTTGTCTATTGGAGAATCCTTTCAGGTCCATAGCACCGGACGGACATGCAACGGTACATGCACCACATCCATGGCAAAGTGCGCCGTTAACGACTGCCACATGTCTGGTTTCGCGGATTCCGTGGTCGTTGACCTGACGATCTTCGTAAGAAATCGCGCCGTATGGGCAGACTTTTTCACAGGATGCACATCCATTACAGAACAGCGGATTGGATTCTGCTGTACACGGGTTGGTGGTCAGTTTGTCTTTTGCAAGCAGTCCGACTACTTTGACAGCAGCTGCTCCAGCCTGTGCAACGGTTTCCGGAATATCTTTCGGTCCCTGGCATACACCGGAGAGGAAAACTCCTGCGGTCGGAGACTCTACCGGACGCAGTTTTGCGTGTGCCTCGGTAAAGAAGTCGTTGGTATCCATACTTGCAGTCAGCATGGTAGCCAGTTTTCTTGCATCTTTACTCGGCTCAATTGCCGTTGCAAGGACAACAAGGTCTGCTTCCATCTTGATCTGACGGTTGTCCAGAAGGTCGGATCCCTGTACCAGAAGACGTCCGTTCGGAGCCTCAGATACTTTTCCTACCTGACCCTTGATATAATCTACACTAAACTCTTCTACTGCACGGCGGTAGAACTCATCGAAGTTCTTACCCGGGGTACGAACATCAATGTAGAAGACATGTACATTGACATCCGGATAATGGTCACGCACCAGCATGGCCTGTTTTGCGGTGTACATACAGCAGATCTTGGAGCAATAGCTCTTTCCTCTGCAGGTTACGTCACGGGAGCCGACGCACTGGATAAATACGATATCCTTCGGATGCTCGCCATTGGAAAGACGTACTACTTTACCGCCTGTCGGGCCGGCAGCATTCATCAGACGCTCCATCTCAAGGGAGGTAATTACGTCTTTGCTCTGGTTGTAATAATATTCGTCAAACTTGTCCAGACTGATGGTATCGAAACCAGTTGCCACAACGATTGCGCCGTACTCTCTGGTGATTACTTCATCTTTCTGGTCGTAGTTTACTGCACCTGCTGCACAGACTTTGGAGCAGATACCGCATTTTCCGGTTTTGAAGTGGATACAGTTTGCAGTATCAATAACCGGTACGTTCGGAACTGCCTGTGCGAACGGTGTGTAGATTGCAGTACGGTTGGACAAGCCTCTGTTGAACTCGCTCAGGTTCTTCTTGGAAGGACATTTCTCCTGACAGAGTCCGCATCCGGTACATTTGTCCATATCTACGTATCTTGCTTTCTTACGGATGTCTACTTTGAAATCACCGACGAATCCGCCAACGCTCTCTACCTCACTGTAGGTATAGATGTTGATCTTCTCATGCGCGTTTACCTCTCCCATACGAGGAGTCAGGATACAGGAAGAACAGTCGAGGGTCGGGAATGTCTTGTCAAGCTGTGACATTCTTCCGCCGATACTCGGGGTCTTCTCTACGATATCTACTTCATAGCCTGCATCTGCGATATCCAGTGCAGTCTGAATACCTGCGATACCGCCTCCGATCACCAGCGCACGTTTTACAACGCGGCTCTCGCCCGGGGTAAGCGGGGTATCCAGCATAACTTTAGCAACGGCTGCACGGGCCAGAATTACGGCCTTCTCGGTAGCCTCTTCCATGTCTTTATGAATCCAGGAACACTGCTCACGAATGTTTGCAATCTCCAGCTGATACGGGTTCAGGCCCGCTTTTTCTGCTGCTTTGCGGAACGTTCCTTCATGCATACGCGGAGAGCAGGAACAGATGACAACGCCGGTCAGATGCTCGTTCTGAATGGCATCGATCACTTTCTGCTGACCCGTTTCGGAACACATATACTGATAATCCTCTGCATGAACAACACCCGGCTCTTTGCTGATGACGTCAACAACTTTTTTGACATCAACCGTAGCCGCAATATTTGTACCGCAGTGGCAGACAAATACTCCTATTCTTTGCACTTTTCTCTCACCTTTCTGTGGATGGGTTGTTTTTTACTTTCTATATTTACGGAATGCACTCATCAGAAGCTGCTGCGGAGTCTCATCATCCAGAAGAGCCGGAATTTCATCCGGAGAAAGATAATTCTCTCCTCTCTGACGGATCACGGAAAGACGAACTGCCTCGATCAGTTTGGCAGGTTTTACGTCTCTTGGACAGCGCTCTACACATGCGAAGCAGGAGAGGCATTTCCAGATGGACTTGGAGTTCATCAGTGCTTCCACATCGCCGTTCTGTACGTAAGATACAAACTGATGCGGACGGATGTCCATTTCGTTATAAGCAGGACAGGATGCGGAACATTTACCGCATTTCATACATTTTCTGGTATCCACACCGGCGATGGCACGGATTTCATCGGATGTTGCAATTTTCATGCCTGCACCTCCTCTTTGATGCCGAGTGCTTCTGCAAGAAGCTCGGTAAAGTAGGTAACCGGAAGACCTTCTTTTGTTCCGTTATTGCGCAGGTTGTACATGCAAAGCGGACATGCAGTGATCAGTTCTTCTGCTCCTTTGTAGGATGCGGATGCCATGATCTGGTCTACCATGTTGGATGCCATTTTCTTTTCTTTGAGGGATATGTAGCCGCCGCAGCACTCATTTCTCATCGGATATACGACCGGTGTTGCGCCAAGGGCCTTGATAAAGTCTTCAATGATTGTCGGATTTTCCGGATCGTCAAACTGCATTGTGGTGCTCGGACGAAGCAGCATACAGCCGTAATATGCGCCGATTTTTCTTCCTTTTAATGGGTTTACCACTTTCTCTTTGATCTTGTCAAATCCAACGACGTCACGCAGCACTTCCAGATAATGAAGTACTTTCGTTTCGCCAAGATATGGCTCGGAAAGAGCCATGTAGTTGTTTACTTTTGTCTGAATGTCTTCTACATTCGCCATGTCATCGTTTACGCGTTTGATCACGTGATGACAGGCGGAACAGACTGTGATCAGATCCTGTCCTTTTTCTTTGGCGTCTGCTAAGGCGCGAACCGAAGAAAGTTTTGTGGCGATTTCATCGGATGCCTGTGGATACACAGCTCCGCAGCACTGCCAGTTTTCAATTTCTTCCAGTTCAAATCCCAGAACTTTTGCGCACTCTCTGGCATAATGATCCAGATCTTTTGCTTTGTTCTTCAGCGTACAGCCCGGAAAATAACTGTAGGTCATGGAATTGCTCCTTTCTTACTTGCTCCTGTTGGTTTCCATTTTTCCTGCGGTATCTTCTGTCCGGCACCGGAAAAGTTTCCGGTACTCTTTTTATGTACACCCGGCGGAAAATTTCTTCAGGCGCACGTTAAGGCAGTGGGAGATACCGCTCTTTCGCACTTTCTGCCACTGCCATAAATTTTATGTTTTGAGCTTATTGCCCGCTCTTAGTGCTCGATCTGTGCGATAACTGCTTTTAATGCGTCGGCACTTGCTTTGAGTTTTTCTACTTCCTCTTTTGTCATACGCATCGGAATCTTGCCCTGTACGCCTTTCGGTCCAACGAGGGTCAGTGTGCTTAAGCATACATCCTCGATGCCGTACTCACCGTGCATCATGGAAGATACGGTTGCTACAGAATCGGAAGAAGAAAGAATGGTTGCTACCAGTTTGCATACTGCAACAGATACTGCATAGAAAGTAGCTCCTTTGTTTGCAATAACCTGTCCGCCGGAAGTTCTTACGTACTCCAGCATAGCATCTTTGTCGATCTTGGTTACGTTCCTGCCCATTTTTTCTACGGTCTCGTAGTACTCGTCCAGACTGACACCGGAAACGTAAGCGCCGCTCCACGGAATGAAGGAAGTATCGCCGTGCTCACCGAATACGTAAGCGTGGATGTTTTTCTGGGCAATGTTGAGGTGTTCAGACAGTCCGCAGCGAAGTCTCGCGGAATCCAGCATGGTACCAGAACCAAGGATCTGGTTTTCCGGAAGTCCGGAGATCTTTGTAAACACGTAGGTCATGATATCAACCGGGTTGCTTACAATGATGTAGATGGCATTCGGAGCCGCTTTTACGATTTCCGGTGTGATGGATTTTAAGATGTTTACGTTGGTCTGGGTCAGCTCAATACGGGTCTGGCCAGGCTTTCTTGCAATACCGGAAGTAATAATTACGATATCAGAGTCCTTGGCATCCTCATACTCACCTGCGATGATGGAGACCGGATCGCGGAAGCAGGTACCCTGCGCGATATCCATAACCTCTCCCTCTACTTTTTTCTTGTTAATATCGATGAGAACAATCTCAGACGCGATGTCTTCGTTCGACAGTGTATAGGCGATCGTAGATCCAACGCTTCCAGCTCCAATGATGGTAATCTTGCTGCTCATAAATACTCCTTTCTAAAATACCCCTAGTTGGTTTTTGTGATTGATAAATTTTTCACTTTCCTTATCATAGCACTATGACAAGAATTTAACAAGTGTTTTTTTCGAGCATTTTCGTGAAATCTTTTTTCTCACTGAGCCCGTACGCTTCCAGAAGGGGTGTTCTGGATATATTTCAATACAATTATACCATTTTTTGTTCTTTTTCACAAGAATTCTTTCCAAAAACTTACAGCTTTGTCCTTCATCCCGCAGAATTCGTCTTTTTCCGCATGGTTCCCGGGTTTTTGCTTTCTGTGTTTAGTTTCACACGTCTAACTTTCGTTCGTTATATTTTTAACAACTTTTCGTCATACGGGCTAGTTTCTGTCCTTCTTTTCTACATTTTGTAGGATGTATCCGCCAAATTTCCTGTCTGATTTTCATTTCTGCTGCCGCCAGACGCAAAAAAGACACGGATTTTTCTGTTCCGTGTCTTTTTTGCTCTGTTTTTTCTGTTTTTGCTTCTATTCTTCTGTTTCACGAGCCGTTGCCGCTTCGGCAAATGCATTTCCATATTCGGCAAGCGCCTCTTTTGCATAGACGGCATCTGACCGGTACGGCACATTTCCGTTTCCGACGTGCATCGTCACGTCCGCGCCTTTTCCAAGGATCAGAACAACCTCTCCCGGTACGGCGCCAAGAATCGCCTCCCGGATTGCTGCTCCGCGGTCCATGCGGATCTGGAAGGATGCACCTTCCTTTGCTATGTACCCGCCGATCTCCTCACAGATCGCCTGCGGATCTTCGTTTCCCGGATCATCCGGTACGAGGAAAATCCGGTCCGCCCGTTTTCCGGAAATCTCACCCATATCTTTTCTGCGGTTGAATGCTTTTCCGCCCGGGGTTCCGAACACAACGCTTACGCGGCTTCCCGGGTATTCGAGTGCTACGGTATCAAACATTTTTTCAAAACTCAGGCCATTGTGCGCGAAATCCACGATCGCCGTGACCTCGCCCGCGCTGCTCTCGTACGTCTCCATCCTTCCCGGAACGGTGACGCCAAGGAGGCTTTCCTTGATCAGCGAAACCGGGATTCCCATCGACCAGGCAGCCGCAATGGCAGCTACGGCATTCTCCACATTGAAGACTCCGTGCACCGGCAGGGTAAAATCTTCCGAGAAATCCGGTCCTGCCACATGAAAATAGAATTTTCCTCTGCCCGGCTTGATATCACTCACACGGATTACAGCATTTTCTTTCGATCCAAACGTAACGACGCGCTCACATTTTGCCGCAGCTTTCAGGATTTCCTCGATATGGTCGCTGTCCAGGTTCACGCAGGCGCAGGTGCAGCGGTCGAAGATCTTTAATTTCGACTGGAAATAATCATCAAAATCCTTGTGCTCCGTCGGGCTGATGTGGTCCTTGGAAATGTTCAGGAAAATGGCGGTATCAAAATGCGTGTTTCCGACTCTCTCGTATTTGAGCGCCTGGGAGGATGCTTCCATCACCATATGAGAAAGGCCTGCATCTACGGCATTGCGCATATGGCGGCACAGCTCCAGGGATTCCGGCGTGGTGAGCGTTGATGCTTCTCTCGTCTTTCCGTCGTAATATTCAATCGAACTTAACAGTGCACATCCGTTTCCGCCCTGTTTTTTCAGGCAGGCATCGAGCATCGACTGCAGGTAGTAGGCTGTCGTTGTCTTTCCTTTTGTTCCGGTCAGCGCCGTGACATGCAGCGACTTTGCCGGATAATCGTAAAACGCCTCACCCAGCACAAACTGTGCTTTTCTGGCATCGTTGACGATGAGTGCCGGAATTTCTTTTCCCGCTTCGTATTTTTTTTCACTTACATAGGCAACAGCACCGCGGTTTACGGCGTCTTTTAAGTATGCCTCTTTGAATGCAGCTCCTTTGCAGAGAAACAGCGTTCCCTGATCCGCTCCGCCCGAAAAATACGTTACGAGGGTAACTGGTCTGTCCTCTCCTTCTTTTCCTTCCGGCTCTGCAAATTCCACCAGAAGGCCTTCCTGCTCCAGAAGTTTCTTATATTCTAATACCGACTGTTTCATAGGATATCTTCCTCTCTTCTATGGGATTCTTTTTCAGCTTTCCTAAAATCCAGGCTCCATTATACCAGAATTGAAACAGCTTGTCCATCTTGCGGCACGGCTTACATCATCTGCGCATTTTTCTCAAAAAGAGAACGAAGCGTTTTTGCGCAGTACAGGTACGCCGGAACGAGAAACAGATCGGCGAGAATCCATGCCACCGGGCTTGCGAAGCAGACTGCGGTGTAACCAAAATACGGAACCAGGAAAAAGGCTACCACCGAACGGCCGATCATCTCGCAGACGCCGGCAAGGATTGCAAATTTGCTGAAGCCCATGCCCTGCACGGTAAAGCGTACGACATTGACAAGGGTCAGCGGAATGTAAAATACCATGTTGATCAGCAGCATCTGACGCGCCTGGTCGAGGATGACCGTCTCGGATGCATCTACAAAGAGAAGCGAAATCTGGCGGGACCACAGAAACATAACTCCTAAAATGACCACGGAATACACGCTTCCAATAATGGAACTTGTCAAAATACCGGTGTTGACACGATCCATCTTCTTCGCACCGACGTTCTGTCCGGCATACGTCGCCATAGTGGAGCCGAGCGCGTCGAACGGGCAGCAGCAGAACATGGAAATTTTACCGGCAGCCGTAACAGATGCAACCGCAGTGGAACCAAGGCCGTTGACAGCGGTCTGCAAAATAACACTTCCGATCGCGGTGATTGAATACTGCAGTCCCATCGGGATTCCCATATTGCACAGATTAAGCACATAATGCTTGTGCAGCTTCCAGTCCTCTCTCGTAAAAGCAAGGATGGTGAATTTTTTCTTCATATAAAAGAGACACAGGAATCCAGAGACTCCCTGCGCGATAATCGTCGCCCACGCGGTTCCCGCTACTCCCATCGGGCGGACCAGAGCAAGATCTAGCACGATATTCAGTATTGAAGAGATACCGAGGAAAATCAGTGGGGAGCGGCTGTCGCCGAGGCTCCGCATGATTGCTGATGTCTGGTTATAGAGCACCATAAGCGGAATTCCGAGGAAAATAACAAAGATGTAAGCGTATGCACCGTCCAGAATATCGGACGGGGTTTTCATCAGAATCAGAATGTCGCGGCACCAGATGCAGACAAGAACGGTCATCACCACGGAAAGAATACCGGCCAGGACGGCTCCATTTCCTACATACCGGCACAGTGCTTTCCGATCTCCTGCACCGAACATCTGCGCAACCGGAATCGCAAATCCGTTGCAGACTCCCATACAGAATCCCACGATCATGAAGTTGATCGAACCTGTACTGCCAACAGCCGCGAGCGCTTTCGCGCCTAAGAATTTTCCTACAATAATCGTATCGACCATGCTGTAAAACTGCTGGAACAGCATGCCGAGCAGCAGCGGCAGTGCAAACCCCAGAATCAGTTTTACCGGGCTGCCGTTTGTCAGATCTTTTACTGCACTTTTCTTTGTTGCCATGTGATGTCCTCCCTATTGTCGTATGTTTTTGCTTCCCCTTTTTGTCGAATCTCATGCCATTTTATATCTTGTTCTCCCGGAATGCAATCCCGTAATACTGACGAATTGCATGACGGTTTTTCGTCACTTTTACGTGTTTTTGACATGGGCACATCGTTTTATTTTCTGCATGCGCAAAAACAGCTGCAGCCGGCTCCCACCCTGGGAACTCTGACCGCAGCCGCTTTACTGCTTTTTTCAAAATTTTTAATCTGCAAGTGCTTTTTTCTTCCACTGCAGCAGAATCATCACTGCCACAAGCGCCGTCAGGAAATCCGAAACCGGCTGGGAGGCAATAACACCGGAAAATCCGGCGATCTTTGATGCACAGATAATGACAATGGCAAAAATCACGCCCTGACGTCCTGCAGAGAGAATCAGCGCGCCTGCCCCATTTCCAATCGCCTGGAAAATGCAGGTGGAGGCAAGCACAATACCGACAAACGGCATGCCGATGAGCTGGACACGGAGAATCTGCTGTGCGACTGTGATTACACTGGCATCTTTTAAGAACAGTCCCACCAGAAGCGGAGCCGCCGCACCGAGCACAATCGCCATTCCGGCACCGGTCAGCACTTCCAGAAGGAAGGCAAAACGGATTGTCTCGTTGAAACGTTTTTTGTTCTTTGCGCCATAGTTGTATCCGACCAGTGGCTGTCCGCCGAAAGCAAAGCCAACCATGACAAGAACGGAGATCATGATGATTTTGAGGGCAATTCCCATCGCTGCGACTTTATCTGTTCCATACGGCTGTAAAAAGCGGTTCGTCAGCGTCACGCCGATGCTCTGCATGAAGTTGGTGACAGAGGCCGGAATGCCGATCGCAAGGACGGCGAGGACTTCCGCGCCGGTCACTTTCAGTTTCCGGAAATCGACGGAGAGATAACGGCATTTCTTTATTATAAAAATCACATAGAAAATATCGCCGCAGATATTGCCAAGCACCGTAGCAATCGCAGCACCTGCCGCTCCCAGACCAAGGGTGTAGATAAAAACCGGGTCGAGAATGATGTTGACCACGGCTCCGATCATCGTTCCGATCATGGATGCTTTGGCAAAACCTTCGGTGCGCACCAGGTTGTTCGGTGTCAGCTGGACAATGATAAACGGTGCGCCGAGTGCAATCCACTGGTAATAGTCCCCCGCATACTGCCACGTCGTCTCATCGCAGCCGAGAAGACCAAGAATCGGCTGTTTGGCCGCAAGCAGGATGATGCTGACCACAATGCCGACAGCAATCGCCGCATAAAAGCAGAATACACTGATCCTTCTTCCGTCCTCGTACTCTTTTTTGCCAAAGAGACGCGAAATGACGGAGCTGCCGCCGACACCGAAGATGTCTCCGAGTGCGATCATCAGCGTGAAAATCGGCGTGCCGAGCGATACGCCGGCGATCAGTGCGGTGTTTCCGGTCCGCGCGATGAAGAAGGTATCTACCATATTATAGATCAGCGATACCACCATGCCGAGCACGACCGGGAGCGCGAGCGTCATATATGCTTTTGACACTTTGGTTTTCTCAAACAATTCATTTTCCATTTTGAAAACTCCCCTTTTCTCACTTTTTCCTGAATCACTTTCTCACGCGGCGAAACAGCAAGTGTTTCACTGCTGAGTGAACTGTAACTTTCCTTTTGTCCTCGTGTATCTTAGCAGACTTTCTTGCTTTTTATTGTGTCATGTGTCACAATAAGGAAGAAAAAACAGATTCTTTAAGAGAGGATTTTTTCTATGAAACGAATCTTTGATCCGGCTCTGCTGGACTTTTATCTTCAGAAATATGAGATTCCGTCGCTTTTTAACACCCCGGATCTCGCCTTTTCCCTGTACCAGTTTGAAAAGGGAGAACGCCTCGACATACTGAACCCTGAGGAATATCTCTCATTTCTTGTGAACGGCTCCATTGAGATCAGTGCCAACCGCGCCGACGGCACCAGCTATCCGATCGGCTATCTCGACAGCTTTACCTGCATCGGCGATATGGAATTCTGCGGAAAGCGCGATGATACGCACCAGATTGAGGCACGCACCACCGCGCTTTGCATTGTCCTGCCGCTTGGCACCGCCAAAGAGTTTCTGCTTGACGACAACCGCTTTTTACGTTATCTTTTAACCTCCGTCACAGAAAAACTGATGCTTTATTCCAGCTCTCAGTCCAATTTTTCCACGCTTGAGGAAGCATTCCTCTCCTATCTGTCAAAGCGCTGCCCGGATCAGACCTTTTCCGGTGTAGAAAAAATGGCCATGCAGCTCCACTGCAGCCGCCGCCAGCTCCAGCGCGTTTTAAAAAAACTGCTGGAAGAGGGACGGCTCACGAAGCTATCCAAAGGCTCCTACCGCCTTCGCTGAATATTTAACTGAATTTTTTCCGGATTTCCTCTGCCGCTTTTACCATATTCCGAAGGCCCGCATCTGCCTCCGGCACACCTCTTGTTTTCAGTCCGCAGTCCGGGTTGACCCACAGTTTCTCTTTCGGAATTTTTGTGAGCATCACCGTAAGGCTCTGCACCATCTCCTCCACAGACGGAACACGCGGAGAATGAATGTCATAAACGCCAGGTCCAACCTCTGTCTCAAAATGATTTTCTCTTAAGGAATCCAGAATCTGCAGATCCGAACGCGATGCTTCAAAGGTGATGACATCCGCATCCATATCGTCGATGGCCGGGATGATGTCGGTGAATTCACTGTAGCACATATGGGTGTGAATCTGAGTTTCCGCTTCGACTCCGCTGTGTGTCAGGCGGAATGCCGGGATGGCAAAATCAAGATACTCGCTGTACCAGTCTGATTTCCGCAGCGGCAGCTTCTCGCGAAGGGCAGCCTCGTCGATCTGAATCATGCGGATTCCATTCGCCTCAAGATCGAGCACCTCGTCGCGGATCGCCAGGGCAATCTGAGAAATCGATTCCCTGATGGAGATATCTTCTCTCGGGAACGACCAGTTGAGGATCGTAACCGGGCCGCTCAGCATTCCCTTCATGATTTTTTTCGTCAGGGACTGCGCATAAACAGACCAGGCAACGGTAATCGGACTCTTACGGTATACATCACCCCAGATAACCGGCGGTTTTACGCAGCGGGTTCCATACGACTGTACCCAGCCCTTCTCTGTGAACAGGAAACCGCCAAGCGCCTCGCCAAAGTACTCTACCATATCATTTCTCTCATATTCGCCGTGTACCAGCACGTCGAGTCCGATCTCCTCCTGCCATGCAACACACTCCGCAATTTTTGCACGATTAAAGGCTTCGTACTCTTCCTTCGTCTTTTCCCCTTTCCGGTAAGCCGAACGATTTGCTTTGACATCCCTGGTCTGCGGGAAGGAACCGATCGTTGTGGCCGGAAACTCCGGCAGGCCAAATTCCGCTTTCTGCAGTTTCTGCCGCTCGCTCCGCTTCGGCAGACGTACGGCATCCTGTTCGGTGATGCGGGACAGGCGCTCACGCACCCCGTCATTTTCACAGTCTCTCTTCTCCGCAAAAAGTCTGTGATTGTTCTGATAACTCTCCGCTTTTGTATAGTCCGCAAGGTCTGCTAAAACTCCAAGTTCCTGCAGCTCCGTCAGCTTTTCCTCCGCAAAAGCAAAATAAGCGCTGCATTCCTTTGGAAGCTTTGTTTCATGCTTCAGCGTGTAAGGCACATGAAGCAGAGAACAGGAAGTGGAAAGTACGACAGAAATGTTCTTTTCCTGCAGGCCTTTCACCGTCTGCAGTGTTTTCTCGTAATGATTCTTCCAAATATTCTTTCCATTGACAAGTCCCGCAAACAGGATTTTGTCAGCCGGAAAGCCGTACGCTTCGATCAGGCGCACCGTCTCTTTTCCCTCCAGAAAATCAAGGCCGATTCCGTCGAAATCCATTGCTGTGAGATCCTGGTAAACATCCCTTACATCACCGAAATATGTCTGCACCAGAACACGGCAGTTTCCTTTTTCCTGCAGAACCGCGTCATAAAGGCGGTGGAACAACTCCACATCCTGCGCATCCATATCGCGGACAAGGGCCGGCTCATCAAACTGTACCCAGGCAATCTGCTGTTTCTGACACTCCTTCAGCAGTTCCTGATAGGCTGCTGTGAGATCCCCGATGAAATCCTCCGCTTTCTTTTCTCCGGTGAATCTGCAAAGCTTCAGCATCGTGTAGGCTCCAATCACAACCGGTTTTGTCGCAATGCCAAGCTCTTTTGCCTCCGCATACTCATCAAAAAGCTTGGACGCGGAAAGATGGATGACGGTGTCATCTTCTGCTTCCGGTACAATATAATGGTAGTTGGTGTTGAACCATTTTTTCATTGCCAGTGCTTTTACATCACCGGATGTACCCTGATATCCTCTTGCCATGGCAAAGTAGGTATCCAGTGCGGATAACTGCAGCTCCTGATACCGTTTTGGAACGATTCCAAGCAGTACGGCCGTATCGAGTACCAGATCGTAATGTGAAAAATCGTTGCTGGAAATAAACGTAATTCCGGCCTCTTTCTGTGTCATCCAATGTGCTTTCCGCAGATCTTTTGCTGTCTGCAGCAGCTCCTCCGCTTTGATCTCGTTCCGAAAATATTTTTCAGAAGCAAATTTTAATTCCCGCAGGGTACCGATTCTCGGAAACCCAATCACTGATGTCTGCATAGCCTTCTCCTCTTCCTGTTCGTTTTCATCCAAAGTGTTTGTTGTCCTTTCGACAAACTGTATTATACGCGACAGTTTCCGATTTGAAAAATACTGAAAAAAACAGGTTGCCCATAGTTTCAAGTTATGGACAGCCTGTTCTTTGTTTACTCCAGATATTTTTTTAAACATTCCAGGTACGCAACGCCAATGCTGCTGCGTCTTCCTTTTTTATGTGTGATGTAGCCGATCCGCATTTCGCTCTCATCGGCGAGCGGAACGGCGATAATGTCCTTTCCATTCAGGTTTTCGTCGATCACGCCGCTGCACACGGTATATCCGTTCAGGCCGATCAGAAGGTTGAACAGCGTGGCACGGTCGCGCACGCGGATGTTTTTCTTCCGCTCCGATGCCGAAAAGATTTCCTCAGAAAAGTAGAACGAATTGTGCTCACCCTGCTCAAACGAGAGGTACGGATATTCTTCGAGTTCTTCGTTGGTGATCACCGTCTGCTGTGCCAGCGGATGATTTCTGCTGATGAAAACGTGCGGCCTTGCGACAAACAGAAGATGAAATTCCAGTTCCTGCGCTTTTAAAAGCTTCGTCAGCACCTTTTCGTTAAAATCGTTTAAAAACAGAATCCCAATCTCGCTGCGCATCCGCGCCACATCCTCGATGATCTCGTACGTCTGTGTCTCCCGGAGGCTGAAATCGTACTCCTTCTGTCCATATTTCTGGATCAGATCTACAAACGCATTGACAGCAAAGGAGTAATGCTGCGTCGACACGCAAAACTGTTTCTTTCCGCCGTCTTTTCCCTTGTACTTATCCTCCAGGATCGCCGCCTGCTCAAGCACCTGACGCGCGTAGCCAAGAAAATCATCTCCCTCCTTCGAGAGGGTAATTCCCTTGTTTGTCCGGTTGAAAATCACAAGGTTCATCTCTTTTTCAAGTTCATGAATCGCATTTGTAAGGCTCGGCTGGGAAATGTACAGCCGGTTTGCCGCCTCTGTGATGGTTCCCATCTCCGCTACGGTTACCACATATCGTAACTGCTGCAGTGTCAAGCAGTTACTTCCATTCCGGGAGAATCGACGTTCCGATCGTGCCCTCCGGCATTTTTACGCCGAAGTTCTTTGCAACGGATGCGCCGATCACGGCGAAGGTGTCCTTCGTCTCCTGAAGGCCGCTCTCCTTCATAGACGGTGAGTACGCAAGGAGCGGCACCTGTTCTCTGGTGTGGTCCGTTCCGGTATAAGTCGGGTCGTTGCCGTGGTCTGCCGTGATCAGGAGCAGATCGTCGTCTTTTAACTGCTCCAGCAGCTTTCCAAGGTTCACATCGAATTTTTCAATCTCTTTTCCGTAGCCTTCCGGGTTTCTTCTGTGGCCCCAGAGTGCATCGAAATCGACGAGGTTAACAAAGCACAGTCCGGTAAAATCTTTTCCTGCCGTCTCAATCGTCTGCTCCATGCCGTGGACGCTGCTCTTGGATTTCAGACTCTCCGTGATGCCCTCGCCGCAGAAAATATCGTTGATTTTTCCGATGCTGATGACATCATATCCTGCCTCCTGCATCGCGTTGAGCACGGTTTTTCCCGTCGGTTTGACAGCGTAGTCGTGACGGTTTGCGGTGCGGACGAACTCTCCTTTTTTCTTTCCGACGTACGGTCTTGCAATGACACGGCCGACTTTCCACTCGTCTTTCATGGTCAGCTCACGGGCAATCTCGCAGTAATGATACAGCGTCTCCAGTCCCATCGTCTCCTCGTTGCCGCAGATCTGCAGTACGGAATCCGCCGAGGTATAGACAATCAGTTCTCCGTTTTCGATCTCGCGCTCTGCCAGCTCATCGAGGATCTCCGTTCCGCTCGCCGCCTTATTGCCGATGATCTTTCTGCCGGTTCGTTTTTCCAGCTCGTCGATCAGTTCTTTCGGAAATCCGTGGTCGGTGAACGTAACGAACGGCTTTGTCGTGTAAATTCCCATCATCTCCCAGTGGCCGGTCATGGTGTCTTTTCCGTTGCTCGCCTCGTTCAGTCTTCTGGCGTAACCCTTTGCCTCATCCTCTGTCACACCGCAGAGATTTCCCATGCCGAGGCGGCGCAGGTTCGGGATTTCAAGGCCTCCCTGACTCTCCCAGATGTGGCCGAAGGTATTGACACCGACATCCCCAAACTTCTCCGAATCCGCCATCGCCCCGATTCCGAGAGAATCCAGGACGATCAGAAAAATACGGTTATATTTTCTCATACTCTTTACTCCTTTCTTTTTAACTCAGCTCAAACATTCCATGATAGAGCTGATAATATTTTCCTTTCTGTGCCAGAAGTGCGTCGTGGTCGCCGCGCTCTACGATATTTCCCTGCTCCAGCACCATGATCGCATTGGCGTTTCGCACGGTGCTTAAGCGGTGGGCGATGACAAATACGGTTCTGCCCTCCATGAGCTGGTCCATTCCTTTTTCGATCAGCGCCTCGGTTCTGGTGTCAACGGAGGATGTTGCCTCGTCAAGAATCAGCACCGGCGGATCGGCAACGGCGGCACGGGCAATCGCGAGAAGCTGGCGCTGGCCCTGGGAGAGGTTGGCTCCGTCGGAGGTCAGCATCGTGTCGTAGCCGTTCGGCAGACGGCGGATGAAGGAATCCGCATTCGCAATTTTGGCCGCACGTTCAATTTCTTCCTGCGTGGCATCGAGTTTTCCAAAACGGATATTTTCTGCTACGGTTCCCGTGAACAGATGGGTATCCTGCAGAACGATACCAAGGGAGTGGCGCAAAGCGTCTTTTTCGATATCTTTTACGTCAATGCCGTCGTAGACAACCGCACCGCCCTGGACGTCGTAGAAACGGTTGATCAGATTCGTGATCGTCGTTTTTCCGGCTCCTGTGGAACCGACAAAAGCAATTTTCTGGCCTGGTTTGGCATACAGGCTGATGTTCTTTAAGATCAGACGGTCTGCCGTGTAGCCGAAATCCACGTTTTCAAAACGCACATCGCCCTTTAATTCCGTCATCGTTCCGTCCGGGCGCTTCCATGCCCAGCGGCCTGTTGTCTCTTCGCAGACGGCAAGTGCGCCGTTCTCTTCTTTTACGTTGACCAGTTCCACTTTTCCCTCATCGATTTCCGGCTCCAGGCTCATCACGTCGAAGACACGCTCCGCACCGGCGAGCGCTGAGAGAAGGAAGTTGCTCTGCTGGGTGAACTGGTTGATCGGAAGCGCCGCCTGGCGGACAAAGACAAGGTAGCTTGCCAGGCTTCCGATATCGGCTTTTCCGTGCAGGGCGAGAAGGCCGCCGAGCACTGCCACAATCGCATAATTGACATACGAAATGCTGACAACGACAGGAACCATCGTCGCCGCATACCCCTGCGCGCCGGTTCCCGCTTTCCGGAGCTCCTCATTCTTTTTGCAGAATTCCGTAAAGCTCTCTTCTTCGTGGTGGAACACCTTGACGACTTTCTGTCCGGTGATCAGCTCCTCAATATAGCCATTCAGTTCTCCGAGGCTGTTCTGCTGCTTCGTATAATAACCCTTGCTGCGCTTTCCGCTGAACTTGATATACCAGAACATGATACCGTAGCACACCGTTACAATCAGCGAGAGCCGCCAGTTCAGGACATACAGCAAGGTCAGTGTTCCCACAATCTGGATGAAGCTCTGGATAACCATCGCAAAACTGTTGTTCAGGGCATCTGCCATCGTGTCGATATCGTTCGTGAAAAGACTCATGATATCGCCGTGGCGTCTGCTGTCGAAAAACTGCAGCGGCAGTGTCTGGACGTGTTCGAACAGATCGCGGCGGATATCAAAGACAACCTGCTGTGCTGCTTTTACCATGGTCTGCGTGTAGCCGTATGCTGCGAGTGCGCCGCACCCGAAAATGAGTGCCGTAATCAGCACGCCGCGCAGCAGTGTATGCACATCTCCGTCTGCCAGTCCGTTGACGACCGGGCGGATCATATACGTTCCCAGGAGATTAGCTCCCGCGCTGATGGTAACGAGTACCGCTACAACCGCCAGCATTTTTTTGTGCCGTCCCAGATAAGACAGAAATACGCGCAACGTATGTTTTAAGTTCTTTGGTTTCTTTCCGCTATAAGCTCTCGCTGCCATTTTCGTCTCCTCCCTTCATCTGCGATGCGTAAATTTCCTGATAAATCGGGTCATCCGCCAGCAGTTCAGCGTGCGTGCCGATCCGGTGTACTTTTCCGTCATCAAGAATGATGATCTGATCCGTATTCATGACGGATGTTACTCTCTGCGCAATGATAATTTTTGTGACATCCTTCCGCGCCGCCAGTGCCTCGCGGATCTTTTTCTCCGTTGCCGTGTCGACCGCACTTGTCGAATCATCGAAGATCAGGATTTTTGCCTTTCCGATCAGCGCACGCGCGATGCAGAGACGCTGCTTCTGGCCTCCGGAGAGGTTGCTTGCGCCCTGCTCGAGCACGGTGTCGAGGCCGTCCGGCATGCGGTTCAAAAATTCATCCGCACACGCCGCGCGGCATGCTTCCCAGATCTCCTCATCGGATGCATCCGCATTGCCCCATTTCAGGTTTTCACGCACGGTTCCGGAGAACAGCACGTTTTTCTGCAGAATGATATTGACTGCATCGCGGAGAGCGGCAAGATCGTACGCGCGCACATCCTTTCCGCCGACGCGGACGGTGCCCCGGCTGGTGTCATACAGACGCGGAATGAGCTGCACCAGCGTCGTTTTCGAAGAACCTGTTCCTCCGAGGATTCCTACCGTCTGACCGGCTTTGATCTTCAGCGTAACATCGGAGAGTGCGTACTCTTTTGCTTCTTCTTTGTATTTAAACGATACGTTGTCAAACTCCACGCTGCCCTCTGTCACTTCTGTTACACCATTTTCCGGCGAGGTGAGCACAATTTTCTCATCGAGCACCTCGACAATCCGGTGTGCGCTCGCCATGGAACGGGTCAGGAGCAGGAAGACGTTTGCAATCATCATCATCGAGTTCATGACCTGCATAACGTAGCTTAGAAATCCGGTCAGGTTTCCGACGGCAAGCTGTTTTTTCAGAATCATATTTCCGCCGAACCACAGAATCAGCACGATCGCGGTATACATGACGCCCTGAAATGCCGGCAGATTCAGCACGGCGTAGTGGAACGTCTGCTCGCTCGCTGCGGTCAGGTCGGTGTTGACCTCGTTGAATTTGTCTTCCTCGTACTCATCCCGCACGAAAGCTTTGACGGCACGGATCGCGGTCAGTCCCTCCTGGACAACGTTGTTCAGGCGGTCCACCATGGACTGCAGTTTTGTGTACATCGGGGCAACTCTCCGCACAATCAGGGAGAGAATAAATCCAAGAAGCGGGGTACATACAAGGAATACAAATGCCAGCCGCGGATTCATATAGAATGAAAGTCCGATTCCCATAATCAGAAGCGACGGTCCGCGCGTGATCGGGCGGAAGCCGGCGCTTACCATATTCTGGATAACGGTAACATCCGTCGTCATACGGGTGATCAGGGATGATACCGCAAAGTGGTCGAGGTTGGAAAATGCATACCGCTGCATTTTCTCATACTCCGCCTTCCGGATCTCGGCTCCCCAGCCGTACGTTGCGCGCGCCGCAAAGTGCGCGTATAAAATTCCGGTCACAAGCGCAAAAAGCGCACAGATTCCCATCTGAATTCCCTTGCGATAAATATAAGAGAGATCGCCGTTCGCAATACCAATGTCGATCAGATTGGAAATCAGGATCGGAATAAAAAGTTCAAAACACGTTTCTACCAATACCAGCACCGCTCCGAAAATCATGTCCCGTTTGTAAGGGCCTGCATACGAGAGCAGACGCTTCATATCATTCATCTTCTGTCATATCCTCCTTCAGCTGTTTTTCGGAGTTCATTTTACCATACCCCGACGCAGTTTTCAACGCGCCGGGGTATCCTGTTTGCTGTTCTTTTTTTATAATATTACAGTTCACTGGTTCCCAGCGAACTGTAACACTCGCATCCCGCATTTAAAGTTTTGCTTCGCAAAAGGAGGGCTGCTCACGCCTGAATCACTTTCTTACGCAGCGAAACACCAAGTGTTTCACTGCTGTGTGAACAGTAACTTTACAGTTTCACTGTCCGCGTCGCCAATTTTTTCTGAAACCGCACATCGTGGTCAACGACCAGCATCGTCGGGCTGGCGCTCAGGAGAAGCTGTTCAATCTGCATGCGTGAGAACACGTCGATGTAGTTGAGCGGCTCATCCCAGATATAAAGGTGCGCCGGCGTGATAAAACTTGCGGCGATCAGTACCTTCTTTTTCTGCCCCTCAGAAAAGCTTTCCATCGGTTTTTCAAACTGTGTTCTCTCGAAATCAAGCTTTCGAAGCAGTGTCAGAAGGAGGCTGTAGTCCAGCTTTTCCGTTCTGCAGTATTCGGAAAGTGTGCCGGATAAAAATCCGGTGTCCTGGCTGATATACGAAATAGTAAGGCCAGCTCCCACAGTCAAAAGGCCGCTTCGGGTTTCTATTTCCCTGTGATCTTGCATTCTGTTTCCCGTCTCCTCCGCCAGGTTTCGGATCAGATGCAGAAGCGTTGATTTTCCGCATCCATTCTTTCCGTGCAGAAACACGCGCTCGCCGCGGAGCAGTTCAAAGTTCAGATTCCGGATCACATTGCCGCCACCCGGATAACCGGCACACAAATTTCTGGCAAAGATAAGACGTTCTTTCGGATAGATGAGCGGCTGCACATGAAGTTTTTCTGTCTGCTCAATGTCCTGCAGCAAGCCCTCTTTTTCTTCGATCTCCCGTTCCATCCGCTTTTCATACTGTGCGATGCGGCTCTGCATTTTCTTCGTCTTGGCACCGATAAAGGCTCTTGTGCTTATGCAGCGGTCATGTTCTTTGATCGGGTCAAAACCGATTTTCGTGTTTTCATTTTTCTCCGCCCAACGGCTGCTTCGGTCTGCCGCGTGCCGCAGAGATGCGATCTCCTGCAGATGTTTTTCGTTCTCCGCCAGCGCAAACTGATCTTTCCGCCGTTTATTTTCCCACCACGAAGTGAAATTGCCGCTCTGTACTTCGATCGAGCCGCGGTTTAAAACAAGAACATGGTCAATGCACGCGTCCAGAAGATCGCGGTCATGTGAGACCAGAATAAAGCCTTTCTTTTTCTTTAAGTATTCCCGCACACACGCTCTGGCATCCTGGTCGAGGTGGTTCGTCGGCTCATCGATCAGAAGAAAATCATTTTCTCCAGAAAACAGAACAGCGAGCAACACTTTTGTCTGTTCTCCAAAGCTTAAAGTTCCAAACGGGCGGTACAGCAATGCGGCATCTGCCTGCAGATCTTCCATTTCGATCAGCACCCGCCACAGTTCGCACGATGGCTTCAGCTCATCAAAAAATTCTGCCGCTGTCTGCTTCTTCTGTGTTTCCGTCACATGATATGGGAAATAGTCAAACACCGTCGATGTGGAAATCTTTCCTTGATACGGGTATTTTCCCATCAGAAGATTTAAAAATGTCGTCTTTCCCTTTCCATTCCGCCCAATAAAACCGAGTTTCCAGTTGGTATCAACGGAGAAAGATATCTCTTCAAAAACCGGCTCAAAACTGCCCTCATATTCAAATGTAAGATTCGTTACCTGGATTTCTGCCATAAAAAATTCCCCCTTTGCATTGATGTTCCTGTTCTGTCGATGCAAAAAGAGGATGTTCTGTCCGCGCAGCGCGATAAGTAAAAAGACACTGTTCTCTTTTTTTCGCCCAGGCACCCTAAAAAGCCCCCTTTTACCGGGATTCTTTTTGAAATGCAGGCATCAAAAAAGAGAGGGGCCGATGAGAACATAACCCACTTTTGGCGACAGAAAATATAACAGCACAGATCTGCAGACGCAATCTGCTGTTTTCAGAACATCGTTTTTCTTTCAAATGTCTGTTTTCATGTCTTCAAAAGTTAGTTATTTCTCATCCTTTCACCTCTCTCTGTCAATTCTGTTCTTACCCTATCATACTTCTTGTTTTTCCGCAAGCCTTTTTTTACAGATTACGCGCGGATAACTGTCAAAGCGGATATTTGCAATCCACTTCGCTACTTGCCTGATTCGGTTAAACGTTTTCCGCTTGCCCTGTTTGAATTTCATTTTGATAACCAGAAGCACGCCCAGCACAATGCGTTTCCATATACTTTTTTTCTTTTTCATCTTCTCTCTTCTCATGCCATCTCCTTCGTGACTGCAAAAACAAGGCCCCGACGCCCTGTATCACTACAGACCGCCGGGGCCTTGTTACGTTTGAACACAAATCATGCTACTGCATGAATATCCTGATTCGGACAAATTCTGCTTAAATTAAGCGTTCTTCTGAGCGATAGCTGCCTGAGCTGCTGCCAGACGAGCGATCGGTACACGGAACGGTGAGCAGGAAACATAGTCCAGACCCAGTTTGTTGCAGAACTCTACGGAGCTCGGATCTCCACCGTGCTCACCGCAGATACCTACGTGCAGAGAAGAGTTAACCGGTCTTCCAAGATCGATAGCCATCTTCATCAGCTTGCCAACGCCGTCCTGATCGAGTTTTGCGAATGGATCGTTCTCGAAGATCTTAGCGTCATAGTAAGCGTTCAGGAATTTACCAGCATCGTCACGGGAGAATCCGTAAGTCATCTGAGTAAGGTCGTTGGTTCCGAAGCAGAAGAAGTCTGCCTCTTTTGCGATCTCATCTGCAGTCAGAGCTGCTCTCGGGATCTCGATCATGGTACCAACTTCGTATTCAAGGTCGCTGCCTGCAGCTGCGATTTCAGCGTCAGCGGTCTCTACTACGAATTTCTTAACGTATTTCAGCTCTTTGATATCGCCAACAAGTGGGATCATGATTTCCGGTTTTACATTCCAATCCGGATGAGCTTTCTTCACGTTGATGGCTGCGCGGATTACTGCGCTTGTCTGCATCTTAGCGATTTCCGGATAAGTTACAGCAAGACGGCATCCACGATGACCCATCATCGGGTTGAACTCATGCAGACCAGCGATGATTGCTTTGATCTGCTCAACAGATTTGCCCTGTGCGTCAGCCAGTTTCTTGATGTCCTCTTCCTCAGTCGGAACGAACTCATGAAGCGGCGGATCCAGGAAACGGATGGTAACCGGGTTGCCTTCCAGAGCTTCATACAGCTTCTCGAAGTCTCCCTGCTGCTCCGGAAGGATCTTAGCAAGTGCTGCTTCTCTCTCTTCTACGGTTTCAGCGCAGATCATCTCACGGAATGCATCGATTCTGTTGCCTTCGAAGAACATATGCTCTGTACGGCAAAGACCAATACCTTCTGCGCCAAGCTCACGAGCTTTTTTAGCGTCTGCCGGAGTATCAGCGTTTGTACGAACTTTCATGGTTCTGTATTTATCTGCCCAGCCCATGATTCTTCCGAACTCACCAGCGATGGTAGCGTCTACGGTCGGGATCAGTCCGTCATAGATGCATCCTGTAGAACCATCCAGAGAGATGCAGTCTCCCTCGTGGTACTCTTTTCCAGCCAGTGTAAATTTCTTGTTTGCCTCGTCCATTACGATATCACCGCAGCCGGATACGCAGCAGGTTCCCATACCACGGGCAACTACAGCTGCGTGAGAGGTCATACCACCACGAACAGTCAGGATACCCTGTGCAGATTTCATACCTGTGATATCTTCTGGGGATGTCTCAAGACGAACCAGAACAACTTTTTCTCCTCTTTCAGCCCACTCAACAGCATCATCTGCTGTGAAGACGATTTTACCGCAAGCAGCTCCCGGAGATGCTCCCAGTGCTTTTGCCATTGGAGTAGCCTCTTTCAGTGCTTTTGCATCGAACTGCGGATGAAGCAGAGAGTCAAGATTACGAGGATCGATCATTGCAACTGCCTCTTCCTCTGTTCTCATTCCCTCATCTACAAGGTCGCAAGCGATTTTCAGAGCAGCTTTTGCTGTTCTCTTACCATTACGTGTCTGCAGCATGTACAGTTTACCGTGCTCTACAGTGAACTCCATGTCCTGCATATCTCTGTAGTGTGTTTCCAGAGTTTTGCAAACTTCTTTGAACTGTTTGAAAGCTTCCGGGAATTTCTCTTCCATCTCAGAAATGTGCATAGGTGTACGAACACCGGCAACTACGTCCTCGCCCTGTGCGTTGGTAAGGAACTCACCGAACAGTCCGTTCTCTCCTGTAGCAGGATCACGGGTGAAGGCAACACCTGTACCACAGTCATCTCCCATGTTTCCGAATGCCATCATCTGTACGTTAACAGCGGTACCCCAGGAATACGGGATGTCGTTGTCACGACGATAAACGTTTGCTCTCGGGTTGTCCCAGGAACGGAATACGGCTTTTACAGCCTCCATCAGCTGTACCTTAGGATCGGTCGGGAAATCCTCACCGATTTTAGCTTTGTACTCAGCTTTGAACTGCTCAGCCAGTTTTTTGAGGTCATCTGCGTCAAGATCTACGTCCTGTTTTACGCCTTTCTCCTCTTTCATCTTGTCGATCAGCTCTTCGAAGTATTTTTTACCAACTTCCATAACTACGTCAGAGAACATCTGAATGAATCTTCTGTAGCAGTCCCAAGCCCAACGTGGGTTGCCGGAAGCCTGTGACAGAGTTTCAACAACCTCTTCGTTCAGACCAAGGTTCAGGATGGTATCCATCATACCTGGCATGGAAGCTCTTGCTCCGGAACGTACAGAAACGAGCAGCGGATTCTTAGCGTCTCCGAATTTCTTTCCTGTGATTCCTTCCATTTTATCGATTGCTTCCATGATCTGACCCATGATCTCGTCGTTGATCTGTCTGCCATCCTCATAGTACTGTGTACAAGCCTCGGTTGTTACCGTGAATCCCTGTGGTACAGGAAGTCCCAGGTTTGTCATCTCAGCCAGGTTTGCGCCTTTTCCACCGAGAAGGTTACGCATGTCTGCATTACCTTCAGTGAACATGTAAACCCATTTTGCCATTGTTACTTTTCCTCCTACTTGTAATTTTGATAGGTTATAGTAAAGTATTTCCAGATTGCCCTGGATGATACGTTCACCCTATACTGATTGCACCGAAAAGAAAGATATTCTCGGGCGCACACATTTATTTTACCATAAGAATATCTTTAGTCAATAAAAATATGGCAAATTTTCGGTATTTTTTTTAATTTACAGTTCACTCGTGTGTTCTGGCGGGCAAATTTCATGCTTGCATGAAAATTTGTTTGCAAGAACACACGAAGGGAGCGCCGAGAAATGAGCAAAAGGAGCTGCGCAGCAGCGGAAAGCGCTGAAAGCGCAGTTTTGCGAATGGCGCGGGTGAACTGTATCGTCTGTGCCCCTGTTATGTTTTATTATATCAGCTTTTGGTTACTTTTTACAGGGTTTTTTGTAATTTTCGCGTAAAAAAAGAAGTATCGCACAATTTTTTCATTTTACGATACTTCTTCTTCTATTTTTCCCGGTAAATTTTCGGAATTGTTCGATTTTATGCTTTCAAAATTACGGTTTTGATTACGAAATACAGCAGCACAATCACACCGAGTACGATACGGTACCAGCCGAAGGCTTTGAAATCGTGCTTCTTGATGTACTGCATCAGGAATTTGATGGCAAAAATCGATACCGCAAATGCCACCAGCATGCCGACGATCATGATCGCCACCTCAACACCGGTAAAGGCAAAGCCGTGTTTTACCAGTTTTAAAAGGCTCGCGCCGAACATAACCGGAACGGCAAGGAAAAACGTGTACTCCGATGCCAGCTCTCTCGAGCATCCCAGCAGGATACCGCCGATGATGGTTGCTCCCGAACGGGAAGTTCCCGGTACGATGGAAAGGAGCTGGAAAACACCGATATACAGCGCATTTTTCCAGGTAATCTCTTTGATTTTTGTTGCAGACAGTGTTCTCGTCTTGTTGTAATTCTCAATGATGATGAAGAGGACACCATAGATGATCAGCATCAGTGCTACGATCACGTAATTCATCAGATGGGCCTCGATCCAGTCGTTGAATGCCAGTCCGATCACGGCTGCCGGCAGACACGATACGACGATCTTGAACCACATGATAATTTTGTCCAGATAACAGTAATTGTCTACAAAGTTCTGAATACCTGCAAAGACCTTGTTGTCGCTTGGATTGGCAAAATAGCTCTTGCTTTTCGCTTTGCTTTTGCCATGAAACGGCCAGAGATCCCAGAAATAGATGACGACAACCGCAAGGATTGCACCGAGCTGGATGACAACTTCAAAAACATTCTTGAAATCATCTGTCACATTCAGCTTAATAAACTCATCTACCAGAATCATGTGGCCGGTGCTGCTGATCGGAAGCCACTCGGTAATGCCCTCTACGATACCCAGCAGGATAACCTTTAACCACTCAATGATGTTCATACGATATGTACCTTTCTCTTTTTGAATTGGATGCCCTTTTCTGGCATTCTATTAAAAATCTATCATACTTATGCTAAAAACACAAGCGCGTCACGTTTTCTTTTTTGTAAAATCCATTCAAACCCACATTCGGCCAAAAAAGCTCTCTGCCGCTTTGTTTCTGCAGCAGAGAGCTTTTCTTTGCTTTATGCTTCTATCATGCTTATCTCTTGTCGATCGTTGCGATATCGATCAGGGTCAGCTTCTTCACATCTGTATTTTCCAGACTGGTTACGAGTGCGGTTGCGGTATCCAGAGAGGTCAGTACGTTGACACCTGTCTCGATCGCGTTCCGGCGGATGACGAATCCGTCTTTGGAGTGCTCAACACCCTGGGACGGAGTATCGATGACGAGGTCGATCTTGTGGCCGAGGATCAGGTCCATCAGGTTCGGGGACGGCTGCTCGATCTTGTTGGTGCGGATCGCATTGACGCCGTTCTCGTTCAGGGCTTTCGCGGTATTTCTCGTCGCATAGATCTTGTAGCCGAGAGCCTGGAATCTCTGTGCGATCGGAACGATATCCTCTTTATCCTCATCCTTTACGGTGATGATCATGTTTTTATATTTCGGCAGGTTGATTCCGGCGCCGAGGAATGCTTTGTAAAGAGCCTCGTTGAAGGTCTTTGCAATACCAAGGCACTCACCGGTGGATTTCATCTCCGGTCCAAGGGCGATATCTGCGCCGCGGATCTTCTCGAAGGAGAATACCGGCATCTTGATGGCAATGTAATCTGCCTCTCTCTGCAGTCCCGGCTCGTAGCCAAGCTCGCGGATCGTGTGGCCGAGGATGACTTTCGTTGCCAGCGGCACGATCGGGATTCCGGTTACCTTGCTGATGTACGGCACGGTACGAGAAGAACGCGGGTTGACCTCGATGACGTAAACATCCTCACCGCATACGATGAACTGGATGTTGATCATACCGATGACATGCAGGGATCTTGCCAGACGTTTCGTATACTCTACGATGGTGTCTTTTGCATGCTGGCTGATGCTCTGTGCCGGATAAACGGAGATACTGTCTCCGGAGTGAACGCCGGCGCGCTCGATGTGCTCCATGATACCAGGAATCAGGATATCGGTGCCGTCGCAGACTGCATCAACCTCGATCTCCTTGCCCTGCAGATATTTATCAACCAGGATCGGATGCTCCTGTGCGATCCGGTTGATGATGCCGATAAATTCATCGACGTCCTCATCGCTGATGGCGATCTGCATACCCTGTCCTCCAAGGACGTAGGACGGGCGGACGAGTACCGGATAGCCGAGCTCGTTGGCTGCTTTTTTCGCCTCTTCTGCGGTGAATACGGTGTGTCCCTTCGGACGCGGGATTTCACACTGCTCCAGGATCTCATCGAACAGCTCACGGTCCTCTGCGGCATCTACGTTCTCTGCAGATGTTCCAAGGATCGGCACACCCATTTTCAGGAGTGCTTCGGTCAGCTTGATCGCGGTCTGGCCGCCGAACTGTACAACGGCTCCGTCCGGATGCTCGATGTTGACGATATTTTCTACATCTTCCGGTGTCAGCGGCTCGAAATACAGTTTATCTGCGATATCGAAGTCGGTGCTGACGGTCTCCGGGTTGTTGTTGATGATGATGGTCTCATAGCCCTCTTTCTTGAATGCCCAGGTACAATGTACGGAGCAGAAGTCAAACTCGATACCCTGTCCGATACGGATCGGGCCGGAACCAAGAACGAGGACTTTCTTTCTGTCGTTTGTCTCGACAGCTTCGTTTTCGCCGCCGTATACGGAATAGTAATACGGTGTGGTTGCTGCGAACTCAGCGGCACAGGTATCTACCATCTTGTAAGCTGCGGTGATATCATACTGTTTTCTTAACGCTTTTACTTCTTCTTCGGTCTTTCCTGCCAGTTTTGCCACCAGGTAATCCGGGAACTCAAGGCGTTTTGCTTCGCGCAGCAGATCCTCATCCAGCTCTTTGGTCTGTAATGCCTGCTCCATCTCAACGAGGATAGCCAGCTTATCGATGAACCATACATCGATTTTGGTGATCTCGTGGATCTCGTCGTAGGAGATGCCCTGACGGATCGCCTCTGCGATTCTCCAGATTCTCATATCGTCTACGATGTGAAGCTCTTCGATCAGCTCGTCTTTGGACAGGTGGCTGAAGTCATAGGACATCAGGGAATCTACGTGCTGTTCCAGGGAACGGATGGCTTTCATCAGCGCGCCCTCGAAGTTGTTGCAGATACTCATAACCTCACCGGTTGCCTTCATCTGTGTGGTCAGGGTACGTTTTGCACTGATAAACTTATCGAACGGCAGACGCGGGATTTTTACAACACAGTAATCCAGCATCGGCTCGAAGCTTGCGTAGGTTTTTCCGGTAATGGCGTTCGGGATCTCATCCAGAGTGTAGCCAAGTGCGATCTTTGCAGCAACCTTTGCAATCGGATAACCGGTCGCTTTGGAAGCCAGTGCGGAAGAACGGCTGACACGCGGATTTACCTCGATAACACAGTACTCGAAGCTGTCCGGATTCAACGCATACTGTACGTTGCATCCGCCGGTGATGCCGAGCTCGGTGATGATGTTGAGTGCGGAAGTACGCAGCATCTGATACTCTTTATCTCCCAGGGTCTGGGACGGTGCTACGACAATACTGTCTCCGGTGTGAACGCCGACCGGGTCGATGTTCTCCATGTTGCAGACGGTGATGCAGTTTCCTACGCTGTCCCGCATTACCTCGTACTCGATCTCTTTCCATCCGGCGATACATCTTTCAACGAGTACTTCGCCGACACGGGAAAGACGGAGTCCGTTCGAGAGGATCTCGATCAGCTCTTCTTCGTTGTAAGCGATACCGCCGCCGCTTCCGCCGAGGGTGTAAGCCGGACGCAGTACAACCGGATAACCGATCTTGTTGGTGAAATCGATACCAGCCTGTACATCATGGACAACCAGGGATGCCGCTACCGGCTCGCCGATTTTTTCCATGGTATCTTTGAATTCCTGACGGTCCTCTGCTTTTTTGATGGTCTGTGCTGTGGTACCGATCAGGCGTACGTTGTTTTCTTTTAAGAAGCCTTTTTCTTCGAGTTCCATCGCAAGGTTCAGTCCTGCCTGGCCTCCCAGAGTCGGAAGAACGCTGTCCGGTTTTTCCTTCTGGATGAGCTGCTCTACCACTTCTACGGTCAGCGGCTCGATGTAAACGCGGTCTGCGATGTCTTTATCGGTCATGATGGTTGCCGGGTTGGAGTTCAGAAGAACAACTTCCATTCCCTCTTCTTTCAGGGAACGGCACGCCTGTGTTCCTGCGTAGTCGAACTCTGCTGCCTGTCCGATGACGATCGGACCGGAACCGATAACCAGAACTTTTTTAATATTCGGATTCTTTGGCATTATTTGTTACCTCCCATCATCTCAAGGAATCGATCAAACAGGTATCCGGAATCCTGCGGGCCAGGGCATGCCTCCGGATGGAACTGTACGGTAAAGATGTTTTTGCCGACGTATTTGAGTCCCTCGTTGGTGCCGTCGTTGACGTTCACAAAGGCCGGAACTGCCACATTCGGATCCAGGGTATCGGTATCTACGACGTAGCCATGGTTCTGGGAAGAAATGTAAACTCTTCCAGTTGCCAGGTCCTTGACCGGGTGGTTTCCGCCGCGGTGGCCGTATTTCATCTTGTGGGTATCTGCGCCGGTAGCCAGTGCCATCAGCTGATGTCCAAGACAGATTGCAAAGATCGGTACATTGGAATCGTACAGTTTTTTAATCTCTTTGATAATGGATACGCACTCTTTCGGATCTCCAGGGCCGTTGGACAGCATGATTCCGTCCGGATTTGCGGCGAGGATCTCTTCTGCTGTAGTAAGCGCCGGATAAATGGTCACTTCGCATCCGCGCTCATTTAAGGAACGTGCGATGTTGTTCTTTGCGCCAAGATCCAGAAGTGCAACTTTAAAGCCTTCTCCTTTTAAAACTGATTTTTCAGAGCAGGTTACCTTTTCTACAACTTTTCCGGTATTATACGCTTTTAATTTTGGAATAATTTCATCGAGGTGATAATTTTCGTTGGTCGTGATCATACCGTTCATGGTACCTTTTTCACGAAGAATTTTGGTGAGAGCACGAGTATCGATTCCGGCGATTCCGGGAATATCGAACTTTTTCAGGAAATTCTGAATGGTGTCCTGGCAACGGAAGTTGCTGGGGAGACGGGATAATTCTCTTACAATATAGCCATCCGGCCAGGGTCTTAAGGACTCCTGATCATCATAACAAATTCCATAGTTTCCAATAAGAGGATACGTCATACATACTGCCTGTCCCGCATAGGATGGGTCAGTCAGCACTTCGAGATATCCAGTCATGGATGTATTAAATACGATTTCACTGATCACTTCTTTTTGTGAACCAATGCTGGTTCCGGTAAAGACATGCCCGTCTTCTAAGATTAGAAAAGCTTTCATCATTCCACCGTTTTCCTTTCTTTTTCGTTCGGTTTTGAGTTTGTATGAAATATGCATCTCATACTTTAATCTTTCAGATTCTATCACAACCAGGGAAACATTTCAACTATTTTTGTCGAATTACGGAAATTTCTTTTCTGGAATACTTTTGAAGTGTGTATTGGGCATAAAATGTCCTGTCGGAATTATTTTCTTTTCTGGAAAAATAAAAATACCCTGACGGAAAGTTTTCACACTTCCCATCAGGGCAATCCGAATTGGTCCACCGGACCAATTCTTGATACGCAAAGCAAAAAAATAATGCAGGAGATGGGACTTGAACCCACACGATCTTGCGACCACAGGCACCTGAAGCCTGCGCGTCTGCCAATTCCGCCACTCCTGCATTTCTTAGTTGTCTTAGCGGTTGTCCGCTTGACAAGATAGATAATAACAGCTTTCTAAAGAAAAGTCAACACCTTTTTTGAAAAAATTTTAATTTTTTTGATTTTATGAAAAATATGGATAATAGCGATAATTTTAAACAATTTTACACTGTCTGAGATTCGTCTGTTTTTCTTTCCCCGTCTGCACATCTTCTCCGCACAGAAATAAAAAGACCCTGCCGGGAAGTTTCTGCATCATTCCAGGCAGGGTAATCCGAATTGGTCCACCGGACCAATTCTTGATACGCAAAGCGAAAAATAATGCAGGAGATGGGACTTGAACCCACACGATCTTGCGACCACAGGCACCTGAAGCCTGCGCGTCTGCCAATTCCGCCACTCCTGCATTTCTTGTCTTGCAGCTCTCATGTGCCGCTCAACAAAACATATATTACCAGATGATTCCGAATCTGTCAACAGCTTTTTTCAAATTTTTTCAAAAAATTTCAAATTTTCTTTTTTGCCCCGAAAAGCCCGCCATCCGCAGGGCTTTTCGTGAGATCCTGCATCACCTGGACTCCCGGCAGGAAATTGCCGTCAGCAGCGCAAGTCCGAAGAAAATACAGAAATCAGAAACATTGAACACAAGTCTGCGGAACTTCTCCGGTCCAAACCGGAAGCTGACATAGTCGGTCACGTAACCTCTCTTATGCCGGTCATACCAGTTCGACATGCCGCCGCCAATCGTAAGCGCAAGCCCAAGCTTCTTCGCCTTACACTTACGTCTGCCCGCCAGCGCTCCGAGACGCGCCCACAGTCCGGACAGCAAAAAGAAGGTGAGAATTTCCACCTTCTTCGTGCTGTCCGCGAAGCCGCCGCCCGCTACGCCGCGGTTATGACATTTCCGCAGGACAATATGTCCTTTGCAGACCGGGATCTGCTCATTTTCCTTTAACTCCTCTTCTGCCTTCTTTTTCAGGCATCCGTCTGCAAGGAAAACCGCTCCCGGCAGCAGGGTCCAGATCATTCCTCTTCCGGTACCTCTGCTTCTTTTTCAGGCTCTTCTTCCGGCGCTGCTGCTTCGGTTTCTTCTGCTTTTTCTTCCGGTTCTACGTGTACAAACTCGGCATCCTCCGGCTCATCTTCCTTCTCCGGCATAGCAGCACCGCAGCGCATGCAGAAAGCTGCATCTTTCGGAACACTTGCGCCGCAGGCCGGGCATACGATGCGGCCTCTCTTGTTTGCCACATCTTCCTTGCAGTCTGCAATCTCTTTTTCCAGATCGGTGATATCTTTGCAGAAGCCGGCAAGATTCTCGTCGAATGCTTCGCCGTTCAAATAGCGGTTGTAGATGATCTGTCCGATATCCTGGTAATTCTTCTCAATCTGATCCTCGAGCGCATGCTGACGGGTGCGGATCTTCTGAATTTCTACGAATTCATCTGTTTTCTTTCCCACAGTATCCACTGTTTTTTTCAGTGTTTTACTTAAATTTCCAAAAAAATCCTCTGCCATAGTTAAAACCCTCTCTTTCTTATCTCTTATTTCAAGAAAACGCCAGTTTCACGTCTGCTCCGCTGTGTTTTCCAGTTACCTTATTTCTGCTCTAACTTTGGAACTTCCTGGCCGCGCAGGAGAATCGTCGGCCCGCCGGTCTTTTCAATATAGTCTTTTGTGATGATAACCTCTCCGATGCTGCTGTCCTTTGGAATCTCATACATGATATCCAGCATGAAATCCTCGATGATCGAACGGAGTGCTCTCGCACCGGTATCTTTTTCCAGCGCTTTTCTTGCAATAGAGCGAAGTGCATCATCATCAAATTCCAGTTTCACCTCGTCGAGTTCGAGCAGTCTCTTATACTGCTTCAGGATCGCATTTTTCGGTTCTTTTAAGATCTCGACCAGCATATCCTCATTGAGACTCTCCAGCGTAAATACGATCGGCAGACGGCCAAGGAACTCCGGCACCATACCGAAAGTCCGAAGGTCTTCTAAGGTCACCTGTGACAGCAGGTTCTTATCCCCATCATACTTGTCCTTCAGATCCGCCTGGAAGCCAATGGAAGCTGTCTTGTTCAGACGCTCCTTGATGATGTCCGTCAGATCCGGGAAGGCACCGCCGCAGATAAAGAGAATGTTTCTGGTATTGACGGTCTCGAGCGGAACCATCGCATTTTTGCTGTTGGCTCCCACCGGAACTTCGATGTCGCTGCCCTCGAGGAGCTTCAGCATTCCCTGCTGTACGGCTTCTCCGCTGACGTCTCTCTGGTTTGTATTTTTCTTTTTCGCAATCTTGTCGATCTCGTCGATGAAGATAATACCGTGCTCCGCGCGCTCCACATCGTTGTCTGCGGCCGCTAAAAGCTTAGATACCACGCTTTCAATATCATCGCCGATATAACCCGCTTCGGTAAGGGATGTGGCGTCCGTGATGGCAAGCGGCACATCTAAGAGGCGTGCCAGTGTCTGCACCAGATACGTTTTTCCGGAACCGGTCGGTCCGATCATCAGCATGTTGGATTTTTCGATCTCGATATTTCCGTCCTGCGGTGCAAAGACACGTTTGTAATGGTTGTAAACGGCAACCGACATGACTTTCTTTGCACGTTCCTGGCCGATGACGTATTCGTCAAGCATCGCCTTGATCCGGTGCGGCGGCGGAATGTCCTTGATGGAAAATTCTTTTGTTTTCTTCTTTTCTTCTTTTTTCTTTACCCGCTGCCGGTTCGGGATCTGGTTGGAAAGCCCGGAGAGATCGAACATGCCGATATTCGGCATGTTGTTCATATTATTCATCATCTCATTGATCTGCCCCGGGTTCTGGTTCATGGTATCAAAGCTCTTCTGCATGCAGTCCGGGCAGATATTGATGTTTCCCGGAAGGGTAATCATCTTTCCGGCTTTGCTCTCCGGTCTGCGGCACATGAAGCAGACTTTTTCATAAGTATCTTCTGTATGATGGTCAGAGCTTTTTGTTTCCGCCTTCGTTTCGTCCGCGGTACCGTCCACTCTGTCTTTCTCTTCTGACATGATTTTTCAAATTCCTTTCTGTAATAGATCGCTTGGTCTAGCTTGATTATAGCCCAAAAGCCATAGGGTCACAAGTAAAAACTTTCTTAAAAATTACCAACTTTTTTAAGAATTTTACGAATTCAAAAAATTATATCAAAAAATGCAGAAAAAGGCGGACAGCCAGGCGTTCATATTCCTGTGCTGTCCGTCTTTTTTCTCTTAGGAAATAGTTATTTCGAGTTTTTATCTGTTGCCAAACGGATTCTGAATACCCTGGTCATTCTGATCGGAGCTTCCGGTTCCATCGTTTGTGGTTCCGTTGCTGCTTCCGCTCGTCTGCGGCATATCTGCTGCAGAGCCAAGGGTCAGCGTCAGTGTTACTTCTTTGTACTCACCGTTATCCGCGCGCTGTACGGTGACATCTACAGTCTCGCCTGCCGCATAATAGGTCAGTGTCTCTTTTAAGCCTTTGGCGTTCGAGATGCTTCTTCCATCAAACGTGGTGATAACATCGCCTTTCTTGAAGCCCGCATCGGCTGCCGGGCTGCCGTCCACAACGCTCATGATGCAGACACCGGTCGGAATACCGTAGTTCTGGGAAACATCTGCGCTGACATCTGCCATGTTGATTCCGATATAAGCAGCCTCATCATCGCTGACTTTGTATCTTGTTGTCAGGTTCATCAGGTTCTGCAGAATCGGCTCCGCTTTCGAAATCGGGATCGCAAAGCCCATGCCCTCGACCTGTGTGGAGCTGTATTTTGCTTCGTTAATGCCGATCAGCTCACCGTTCATGTTCAGAAGGGCGCCGCCGCTGTTTCCAGGGTTGATGGCTGCATCGGTCTGGATCAGTCCCTCAGAAGTAATCGTCTCGCCGGTACTCTCATCCTGACTGGAGATCGTACGGTCTTTTGCACTGATATATCCGCTCGTCAGGGACTGGCCGGTTCCCAGTGCATTTCCGATTGCCACAACCTGATCACCGACCTCAAGGTCATCGGAATTTCCCATCACGGCAATTTTGATCTGGCTCTTTGTCTCGTCCTTGATGTCGGAAAGTTTTACTGCAACAACAGCAAGGTCATTGTCCGCATCGGTACCTTTGATCTGGCCTTCTACCGTCTCATCGTCGATAAAGCTGACGGAAAGAGACGTTGCACCGCTGACAACGTGGTTGTTTGTCGCAATCAGGAGCTCATCGTCGTTCTGTCCGACAATAACTCCGGTTCCGCTTGCAGGAACTTCCTGGCTTGTGGTTCCGAAGAATGTCTCAACTTCTTCCACCGTTGTCGTAGAAATTGCTACCAGAGACGGCATCGCACTCGATGCAACATCTTTCACGGACATCTCGCCGGTTGCTTTTACGGTATCGGAGGTATCACTGCTGTCTGCTGCCGTTGTTGTGGTGGTCGTCGGAATTGTAACTTCCTGCTTCTGCTCTGTTGCTGTACCGATCACTTTCGTACCGACTGCTGCAGTCCCAATGAAAACACCGCCTGCCACGAGTCCGAAGCACGCTGCCATGGCAAGTGTCATGCCCCATTTTTTTGCGGCTGACATTGGTTTTTTCGCTTTCTTTTTGTGATCCTGCGGCTGCGGAACGGCAGAAAACTGTGGTTTTTCCTGCTTCGGAGCACTCTGTGTCTGTGACTGGTACTGATAATGTTCTGTCTTTGCAGAAGATGTCTGCTCTGCCTTTGCCTCCGACGGGTCCGGTTTTCCGGTGTAGGAAGCGCTGTTATTCTCCTCGCCGGTCTTTCCGCTGATTTTCGGATTCACCCAGCTGTAGGTTGTCGTTTTCTTTTCTTCCGCCTTCGGCGCTTCTGCGGTTTCCTGCGGTTTTTCCGTCTCTGCCGCACTCTGCTCTGCTGTCGTTTCTGCTTTTACTTCTTCTGTATGCTCTGCAGCTTTGGTTTCCTCTGCTGCCTCACCATTTATTTCTTCTTTTTTGAATTCTTCACTCATGGCTGATCCCTCTTTCTCTTTTCTATCTCAGGCACCAATACACAGTGCTCTTATTTCTTTCTTCATTTTCTACTGCCTATTGTACGTTAGAATTGTGTTGAAACTGTGATAATTTTGAAAAAAGAGGAATTTTATGCTGCGGTTTTTATTCTACCGTAACGGATTTCGCCAAGTTTCTCGGTTTATCCACATCGAGGCCTCTGCCGATCGATACGTAGTAGCCAAAGAGCTGCAGTGGAATGATTGCCAGGGAATTTGCAAAAACCGGATTTGTCTCCGGCAGGTAAACTACGTAGTCGGCTACTTTTTCCACTTCTGTATTGCCAACGGTCGTTACCGCCATGACAAACGCGCCTCGTGTCTTCACTTCCTGAATATTGCTGATCGTTTTCTTGTAGAGCTCCGGCTGGGTCAGCACGGCTACGACAAGGCGTCCGTCCTCAATCAGGGAAATGGTTCCGTGTTTCAGCTCACCGGCTGCATACGCCTCGGAGTGGATGTAGGAAATCTCTTTCAGCTTCAGGGAGCCCTCCATCGAGATTGCATAGTCGATGCCGCGTCCGATGAAAAAGACGTGTTCTGCCGCAAGATAACGGTTGGCAAAACGCTGTACGTTCTCCTTGTGGGACAGCAGCAGGGAAATCTGCTCCGGCAGGCGCTCAAGGCTCTGGATCATCGCATCGAAGTCATTCTGTGAAACGGTTCCGCGTACTTTGGCAAACTTCATCGCCAGAAGGTACTGCGCGATAAGCTGTGTGCTGTACGCTTTCGTTGTCGCAACAGCGATCTCCGGACCGGCCCAGGTGTACATGACATTGTCTGCCTCTCTTGCAATCGAACTTCCAACTACGTTTACGATGCCAAGGGTTCGCACGCCCTTTTCTTTTGCAAGGCGGAGAGCCGCGAGGGTATCGGCCGTCTCACCCGACTGGCTGACGATGACCACGAGCGTATTTTCCGGCAGAATCGGATCACGGTAGCGGAATTCGCTTGCCAGATCTACCTCAACCGGAATTCTTGCCAGCTTTTCGAAGACGTATTTTGCGGTTACACCGGTGTGGTATGCGGAACCGCAGGCAACGATAAAGATTTTGCGGATCGCGCGGATCTCCTCATCGGTCATGCCGAGTTCTTCGATCACAACATCACCGTTCTTAATACGCGGCGTCAGGGTATCTTTTACGGCTTTTGGCTGCTCATGCATCTCTTTCAGCATGAAATGCTCATAGCCGCCTTTTTCTGCCGCATTCATATCCCATTCGATGTGCGTAGGCTCCTTTTGCAGCTCCTCCTCATCGATATTGTAAAAATGAAGGCCGTCTCGGGTCAGCTTGACAATCTCCTCATTTTCCAGAAAATAGACATCTCTTGTATATTTCAGTACAGCCGGAACGTCGGATGCAATCAGGTTTCCGCTCTTACTTGTACCAACGATCAGCGGGCTGTCTTTACGGACCGCATACACCTCATCCGGATGGTCGCAGAACAGGATACCCAGTGCATACGATCCCTCCATGCGGTGCATAACCTTTGTGATCGTTGCAAGCGGATCGCCGTTATAATAGTAATCCAGCATATGGGCAATTACCTCGGTATCTGTCTCCGAAAGGAACTCATATCCTTTGGACATCAGTTTTTTCTTTAATTTCAGATAATTCTCAATAATTCCATTGTGTACAACGACAATCGAGTGGTCTTTATTGAAATGCGGATGTGCATTCAGATCGGAAGGTGCCCCATGCGTTGCCCATCTCGTATGTCCGATTCCTACGGTACCCGGAAGTGTCGCTCCATTTTGTGTCATTTCCTCAAGCACCTTCAGACGGCCCATTGCTTTCTGCATCTGAATTTTGTTTCCATCGTATACAGCAATTCCGGCCGAATCGTATCCGCGGTACTCCAGCTTTGACAATCCGTCCAGCAGCACCGGGGCAGCCTGGCAGGTTCCAATATATCCAACAATTCCACACATAGATTTTTTCCTCCTAACAGTAAAAGGCGGCACCCTTGTTCTGTTTTCAGGTTATGCCGCCTTCTAATTTCTTGTTCTTTACTTTTTTACCACTCTGCTCCGTTCTCTGTCAACCTTATGGAGCATTTCGTATTTACTTACAAGATCTTTTTATTTTTGTTTTTTACTTTCACTTATCTTCTATTTCGTTTTTTTCGTATCTTTCCGTGATATTCCCACCATGTTTTGTTTGAGGTACACCAGCGGATTACACTGTCCGGAAGGCTTTTGTATCGTTTTCCGAGGAAGTAGCCCACATATTTGAATCCGCTTTGAAAGAATAAAGTGACGAGCAGCCACGGCTTATGAATTTTGCAGACGTAGGATGCCGATTTTTTCACCATACGGATTCCCTCACTCTCAGACGGATACGCATCAAAGATCTCCGGATGCTGTGCCTGGGATACACCGAGGTCGAAATTGCGGTGAAGCTGTGCCAGACAACCGTAATTGTGGGAATGTACCACCTTCGCATCTGCCGCATAGGCAATCGCATAGCCCGCCTGCACAAGATGCCCGGCATAGATCATATCTTCGTTAAACAAGGTGCTTTCTACAAATCCACCCAGCTCTTCATATGTCCTGCGGTCATACATTGCACAGACATTGGAACAGAAAAAAGTCTTAACACCAAGTTTTGGCAGATCACCGGCATCCTTGATATCACTCTCGTCCGGATAGTTAAAGCCTCTCGTAAACCGTTCCAGTGTACGGCAGTCATCCCGCGGAAGCTGCCGTGCATACGCCGCTTTCACATGCGGCAGCGAAAATTTTTCCACCAGATGTTCCACGCACTCGTTATCGTACGGCATGGCATCCTGGGTCATAAAAAGCAGAAGGTCCGCATCGGAGCTCTCCGCCATTGCCCTTCTGGTTCCGCCGTGGTCGAACTCGCTCGGCTGAATATGCTCCACCATAATCTTGTCTGAAAGCTGCTCCCACGCCGGATTCCAGAACTTTTTCCCCGTATTCACGACCCGGATCGAACGGATCGGGTAAGTCTGTTTTAAAAGGCGGGGCAGAAGTTCTGCGAACTCCTGCCCTGGTTTATACGTTGGTATCATGACATCAACGGTATATTGACTCATCTTGTCGTATTCTCCCTGTATTTTAATCTCCTGCTACCACAGAATCTGTTGCAGCGCCCGGTCCCTGATTCAGTACATACTCAATCATATCATCATCGTAGCCGCTCTTTCTTGCAATATAGTCACTGTACTCTATCACGGCTGCAGATGGATCATAGCTCATCGTCGGATACAGATAAGCGTGCAGTTCCTTTACATTGTGTTCCAGTGTAACCGGAATTACGACATCAACACCAAGTGCGCTTTCTACATTTTCTCCATAACACAGCTGGAACGGATATGCATAAGATGTTCCCATTTTGTACGTTACCGCATGCATGCCAAGCTCCAGAATTTCGTTTTTGGTAAGACTGGTGCTGACATTTCCCATCACTTTATCCAGAATCTCCGGAATCTTGGTCGGATTCTGTTTAATCTTCTGTACCATGAGATTGATGACGATTCGCTGACGGCTCGTACGTTTCGCATCGTCGCCGCCGCCGTAACGGATCCGCGCATAGGAGGTTGCAAGTGCACCGCTGACATGACGTACTTCGCTGTAATCATCCCCAAGGTCCTCATCATACGGAATAGCTTCATACTCTACGCCCTGTGCTTCCGATACCTCTCTGTTGTAGTTGTTTGCATGAACACACTCTGCATTTGTCATCTCGATGTCGAGACCGCCCAAGACATCAATCGCATCGGCGAGTGCCTTGAAGTTTACGGTAACGTAATCGGTCAGTGCAAGGTCAAGGTTTGTATTCAGCATGGAGAGCATACTCTCCGGGCCGCCGCGGTTGTATGCGGAATTGGCTTTGTCAAACTCATAATATTCATCGGTATATTTCGCCATATTCATCCAGGTGTCACGCATAATCGACACCATACGGATTTCCTGCTTGTCGTGATCAATACAACAGAGAATAATAGTGTCACTGTTCATGCTTTCTGCCAGCTCGGAGCCTTTCACACCTCTGGCATCCACGCCGACCAGCGCGATGACCTGTGTACCGGACATCTGTGAGAGATCGGTATTTGCCTTTACTTCACTGTTGATCTGAATCTGGGATCTGTCCAGCGTATCCTGATTCATCTTATCCATCGAACGGTTGATCCATGCGTAGACGAACAGAATTCCGGAAAGAATCAGCAGAACGGTGATTTCAATTCCGAAAATTATTTTTCTGCGGCGCATTTTTTTGTATTTTCTGCTCTTTTTGTAATTCTTCTTCGACATCTCTTTTCCCCTTATCTTTTAGTAAGCGTTTTTATTCACAAATCCTTTGAAAAAGGTCAGGAACAGAATTTTAAAATCAAGTCCCAGCGTCCAGTTTTCAATATAATACAGATCACAGTCAATACGCTTTCGGATGGAAGTATCCCCCCGGTATCCATTCACCTGTGCCCACCCCGTAAGACCGGGACGCACCTGATGTTTTACCATATAACGCGGGATTTCCTCCCGGAATTTTTCCACAAAGAAAGGTCGCTCCGGCCGCGGTCCGACCAGGCTCATATCTCCTTTTAAGATGTTAAAGAGCTGTGGAAGCTCATCAATGCTGGTATGGCGCATGAATTTTCCAAATCCCGTCACACGCGGGTCATTCTTCACGGTCCATGCCTTCTTTTCTTTCTCCTCCGTCTGAACTTCCATCGAACGGAACTTGTACATTTCAAACGGTTTGTTGTGCAGTCCGACGCGTGTCTGACGGTAGATCAGCGGACCCGGTGAGGTCAGCTTGATCATGATGCAGGAAAACAGCATCACCGGTGAGAACAGAATGATCGCCACGAACGCGCCGAAAATATCCACAATCCGTTTCAGCATCGCGTTGAACGTGTTGGAAAGCGGCACATAGCGGATATTGATGACAGGAAGTCCCTGCAGGTCTTCTGTGTACGGCTTTGTCGGAATGATGTTGTGGTAATCCGGCACAAACTGGGTATGTACGCCGGATTTTTCACACATGGCAACGATCTCCTCCAGGCGGAAGTATTCGTTCAGGCCAAGGGTAATGGCAATTTCATCCAGTTTGTTTTCCGGCAGAATGACTGAAAGATTGTTGATTCTTCCAAGAACCTTGACACCGCGGTACATCGTTCCCGCTTTGACATGGTCATCGAGGATTCCGCGGACGAGATAGCCCCACTCCGGGTTTGCAATGATCCGGTCAATATATTCCTCGGTCGCACGGCTGTAGCCGACCATCAGAATCTGCTTCTGGTTGCGGCCGTGTTTCCACATATTGCTTAAGATATAGTGGATCAGATTTCTTACGATCGTTTCCAGTGTCACATTCAGCACAAAGAAGATGCAGAGCATACCACGGGAAAAGTGAACCTGGCGCACCATGTAAAGGCTGGCCAGCCAGACCAGAAATCCAACCGTATTCGCTTTTAAGATATTGGCAAATTCCAGACGTCTTCCCTGAAAACGCTTGGATGCATAGAGATTAAATGCATAGTAAAGCAGCAGATAGCCGGGCACGATATAGAGCAGTGTCATCATATACGTCGCCGGCGGCAGAATTCCCCTCTCCGGATGATTATTCATAACGCCCAGCCGCACATAGCAGTACCAGGACAGTACATAGGAAAGTGCGAGCACCAGGGCATCGATCAGAACGTGCATCCGGTCAAAATATTTCTGATTATCGTTGATCAAATTCGTTCACCTTATCTGTTTTTTTCGGGATTTAAAAATTCCCTACCCCTAACTATACAATAAGTTCCAAAAAAGAGCAATCATATTTTTCTAACATTCTTCTTATTTCCGTAAACTTTTTAACTTTTTCGTAATCTTTTGAAAGAATCCTTATGCCCTCTCCAGAAATCTCCGGAACACATTGATAAAAAGCTCCCATTCGATGACAAAATACGTGCCGAGGCGCTTCCACTCAAAACGGATCTTTTTTGCTCTGTTTTCCGGCTTCCGGCAGATGAAAAAACCATTCTTGATTCCTGCCAGATATTCTTTTCCATATCCCTTCGATGCAAAAAAGACCAGTTTTGCCGAAAAGCCGAGGATAAAGGCCGGCAGGTTAAGCAAAATCTGTAAAACCGGCATATTTTTATAGATCAGATAAATATTGTTCCTGGAAGAATAACGGATTTTAAAGAGGTTATACCGGGAGCCGCTCGTTCCGCTTCCGACGTGGTAAACCTTCGCGGACGGCTCATACCAGTTCTCGTAGCCCAAAAGCCGCGCACGATAGCCGATGTCGGTATCTTCCAGATAAGCGAAATGTTCTTCGTCAAAAAGTCCGGTCTTTTCCAGAAATTCCCGGCGGTAGATCGCTGCTCCGGCGCAGGCCGCAAAAATCCGGTCGGACGTTTCAAATTCACTGACCGGTTTTCCTTTTCCTCTTGCGAATGCCCATCCCAGCATATTATAGTAATTTCCCGCATCGTCGATTTTATCACGCTCCTGATAGGAAATCAGCTTTGCGCTGCATGCAAACGCATTCTTTCTTTTACAGATTCCCTCATAAAGGCGCTCGACAAAGTCCTGGAACACTTCGGTGTCGTTGTTTAAAAGGATCACATACGGCTCCTTCGACTGGCGGATGCCTTCGTTGACCGCACGGCTGAAGCCATAGTTATCATCGAGCTGGATGATTTTCGTCTCCGGGTAGTGTTCCCGCAGAAACGCACAGCTCTCATCCTGTGAACCATTGTCCACGAAATATGTGGTAAATTCCGTAAAGGTCTGCTTTGCAAGCGCTGCAAAGCACGTCTCCAGATACCGGTATCCATTATAATTTGGTATTACAACTGCTACTTTGTCCATGGTTTTACTCCCCTGCCGTCGGCACGCAGTCCATAGTTCCACGATGCCAGCGTTAAATTTGGATTGTAGCAGGGATCTCCTGCCTTTAACAGCCCAATCCAGCGGCTGCGCATAAATTCGATTTCCGACTGAAAGCGGCGCACCTTCTTCTCGTCATCCTCTGCTCCCCTGGATTTCGATTCATAATGGTACAGCTCCACGTGCGGATTGTATACGATTTTATAACCTGCTTTTCCAATGCGCAGGCACAGATCAACATCATTGAAAGCGACGGACAGTTCTTCTTCAAAGCCGCCGACCTCCTCAAAAACCTCTTTTTTCATCATCATGCACGCTGCTGTCACCGCACTCACATTCATCTGGAGCGATGCCTTATGCAGGTAGCCGCTTCTTCCGCGCGCCAGTCCTAAAAAGGCGTGGCCCGCAATGCCGCCGATACCGATGATGATACCCGCATGCTGCACCGTGTTGTCCGGGTAATACAGCTTCGCGCCGACCGCCCCGATCTGCGGTCTTTGCAGATTGGACACCATTTTTTCCATAAAATCGGGTGTGATGATTTCCATATCGTTATTGAGAAACAGAAGATACTCTCCCTTTGCCTCTTTGACGCCGAAATTATTGATCGCAGAATAGTTAAAGCCCTGTTTTGGATACTTCAGGACACGGATGCCCTGTGCTTCGAGTTCTTGGTAATAGGAAAACGTTGCTTCCTCAGTGCTGTTGTTCTCAATAATCAGAATCTCATAGGATGGATACATGCACTTCTTCTTAATGGATTCCAGACAGGTGCGTAACGTATCGGCCTGATCCTTGTTCGGGATCAGAATCGAAACCAGAGGCGTTCCCCGCAGTTTATAATCTACATCGTAGAAGCCATAATCCGAACGCAGTGTGACGGTTCCCTCTTCGCCGCAGCGCGCAAGGTTTCCCTCAATTGCCTTTTTTCCGGCCTCATACGCGTACAGCTTGCTTGCCGGATTGTCTGCGGTGGAAGCGCTGTGGACCCTCCAGTGATATAAAACTCTCGGAATGTGTACAATTTTTCCCGCCATTTCCGTGCAGCGGAAGATATAATCATAATCCTGCGCCCCATTGTATTCCGGACGAAGGCCGCCGGTTTTCTCCGCAATCTCCCGCCGTACAACGAAGAAATGGCAGATATAATTGTTTGACCGCAGCAGATCCAGATTGAAATCCGGTTTGAAATGCGGCTGGAAATACTCGGACAGATCGGTCCGTACCTTGTCCTCATCGGTATAAAAAGCATCGATGGACGGATCTTTTTCCAGACGGATGGCAATTTCAAAGAGTGCATCCGGCGCAAGCAGGTCGTCGTGATCCATAAAACCGACGAAATTTCCCGCTGCTGCGGCAAGCGCTGCATTTGTATTCTCTGCAATGCCGATATTTTCCGGAATCGGAACGTTCTTTACGCGCGGATCTTTTCCGGTATACTCTTTCAGGATGCGCGCCATCGTCTCATCCTCCGGGCTGGCATTTCCGATCACCAGTTCCCAGTTTTCATAACTCTGTTTTTCCAAGGATTCGATCATCTGACGCAGAAAAATTTCCGGCGTACGGTAAGCCGGAACAACAACGCTGATCTTCGGACAATAAGAAAATTTATGATTTTTCTGACACGCCAGGTCCTCCTCTTTTGCGCAGTACTGCTCCCGCCACGGTCCGTACGGAACCTCCTCCGGCTCCATCCGCTCCGAAAGACGGATCAGGAATTCCTTTGGGCCATAATGTTTCAGGTAACGCAGTCCCTTCTGTATGTTGTAAGGTTTCAATTTCCGTATAAAACGGAGCCATTTCATATCTGACACTTTTTTTAACTCCTTGGGGTTTTTGTTTTTCAGGTTTTTTGTTTTTTCCGTATGAACTCGTTCGCATTATACTCTATTTTACTGCATTTTGCAAATCCCGACTGAAAATATTAAGAAATTATGTGTTTCTTCCCTGTTCGCTTTATGTTATAATAATAAAAGTATGTCTAATACATTTTAGAGAGATCCGTTGCCCGGACAGTCTTATGCAGCTGTACCCGCTGGATCAGAAGGAGTGAGTTATGATTAGAAAGAATTCTGCAGTCCGCACATTTTTATGCCTGTTGCTTGCTTTTGTTTTTACCGCGTCCTGCCTCCCGCAGACGATTTTTGCCACAACCGATAAAAAAACAGTCACCACCTGGCCCGAAGGACCGGAAAACAATTCCGGCGCTGTCTGTTTACTCGATGCCGATACTGGTGCTGTTTTATACGATAAAAACATGGACGAGCAGCGCTATCCTGCCAGCATCACCAAGATTCTGACGGCTCTGCTGATCATTGAAAACAAGCAGATGACCGACACCGTTACCTTCGGCGAACATGCTGTCAGCGAATCCATTCCGGGAAATGCCCGCATCAACGTTCAGCTTGGCGAAACGATCACAGTGGAGGATGCTCTTCACGCGATTCTTCTTGCCTCGGCAAATGAGGTCTGCACACAGCTTGCCATCGACATTGCCGGAAGCGAGGAAGGTTTCGCCGCCATGATGAACGAACGCGCCGCTGCACTTGGTTGCACGAATACCCATTTTGTCAATGCAAACGGTCTGCCAGATCCGAACCACTACACCAGTGCACACGATATGGCACTCATTATGCAGGAGTGCATCAAAAACGAGACCTTCTGCCGCATCGAGTCCGATCTGACCTACACAATTCAGCCGACCAATATGACCTCGACACCGCGTGATCTTCAGAACCACCACGCATTGCTGTTCCAGGACGGTCAGTGGGGATACAAGGGTGCTTTCGCCGGAAAGACCGGTTATACCGATGAGGCACACAACACACTCGTTACCGCTGCCAAGCGAGGCAATATGACGCTGGTCTGCGTTGTTTTAACCTGTGATAACCTCGATTATATCAACGATACCCGTACCGTACTTGATTTCGGTTATGATAATTTTACACATTATACCCTGAAGAACGCAAAAAAGGAAAGTCTTTCCGGTGTGGTAACGCTTCCAAAGAATGCGAAAATTGAAACTGCAACCTACACCGATCCGGACGGCGCTTCCGTTGAGGAACCGTACACCCGCCAGTATTTTTTCGATGATCACTTCATCGGAACAGCCGAGGTTTCCGCTCCAGGTACTGTTTCCGACAGTTCTTCGGTTTCCTCCAATTCATCAGAAGAAACCGACAGCACAGATATTCCAACACCGGAAGAAACCAAGAAAATTTCTTTTCTCTCCACACTGCTCTATATTCTGCTTGGCCTGAACGGTGTCGCTTTTCTAATTCTGATCATTGTCGTGATCAACAACGCGAGAAAGAGACGGAAACGCAGAAACAGACGCCGCAATAACCGAAACAAACGGCACTGATCTTCTAATTTATAAGCAATCAGGACCTCCCGTCCAACGGGTGATCCTGATTCAAGAGTTCGACGGAAGTCGAACTTTCCTATAAGAAGTAAAGAATGGCATCGAAAACGCAACCGATTTCGATGCCATTTGGGTATAAAGCAGAGCTACCGCCAGAAATATTTGCTAGTGCGACAGCCCTTTTTGTTGCTTATTTATTTTCCAAGATACTGTTCTAAAATCTGTGGTTCGATTCTTTTCCAGTTTCTTTCCTTTACCGTCTCTTCTGCTCCCGTATCCAGTTTTTTCCTCAGTTCCGCATCTGTCAGAATACGCTCAATCGCCGCTTTTGCCTCCGCGAGATTTCCCTGCGGATAGAGAATACAGTTTTCCCCATCTTTCAGGTATTCCAGATTGCCACCGTTCGGCACAGCAACGACGTAGCCGCCGGACGCCATCATCTCAAGCGGCGGATAGGAAAAGCTCTCCAGCAGGCTTGTTTTCAGCAGGATATCACACGCCGCATAGACTTCCGGTGTTTTTTCATACGGAACCCGGTATAAAAAGCGGTTCACGCGGTACCAGGATTTCGGATTTCCATTGTAGGACATGTACCAGATCTCGAATTTTTCCAGATCCAGCTGTTCCACGATACGGAAGCTCTCGTCCACGTTTTTATGCTCCGCGCTGCAGTCTCCCTCGATCAGAATCCGAATTTTTCCCTGCAGATCCCGCCCCCGTTTCGGATAGAAGCACGGATCGATGCCGTTCGGAAGATAGACTGCTTCGGTATGGTATTCCTCCCGCAGCCAGTTCTGACACCATTTGGAAATAGTTACGTACTCCATCGGGCTCCTCATCCGGTAAGTCGCCGAAGCTGCGATCCGGTACGGGCTTCCCGGCGGATAAAATCCAACTTCAAAATTCTGCACCAGATATTTTTTCTTTCGGATCTTACTGGACTGTTCGACGAACTCTGCGGTATTCCACATCGTCGCTACCGCAAGATCCAGCGTTCCCTGCAGTTTCTCTCGCTCAGCCGACAGCACCGGAAAATGGAAATCACCCTCATGATACCACTCCGTCTCCCCTTCCAGAGTAAAGAGGCTGACCTGCGCTCCTGCTTTTACCAGCATTTCCGCATGAAGAAGTGCAACGCGGATGCCTCCGCTGATCTCCATCGCTGGAAGCACAAAGGCACAGCGTAGATTCCAGTGGCGCTCCACCCACTCGCAAATCCCGGTGGCATGAAAGATTGTGACACACTCGCGGCTGCACCGGCCATATGCCCGTCCGGCAATGGCTTTTCGTGCCGGTTCGTCGTCGATCAGCCACTGCAGTTTTTCCAACCACTCCGCTTCGTCTCGGCAGAGTACGCCGTCTTCTCCATCCTGTACCATCTCAGCAAAAGCGCCGAGATTGCTGGCTGCTGTCACGGTCTGCACCAGAGCCGCTTCCACCCATTTATTTTCCGATTTCGCACGGTTAAAAATTGTATCGGTAAGCGGAGCCAAGTTGATATCCACCGACGCAATCCGCTCCGGCAGTTTTTGGTAATCAACAAATCCCTCCATCTGGATCTGGGAAGCAAACAGTTTCAGCTCCACCGGGAGTTCCAGAATTCCCACGATGAGGAGTTCCAGGTTCGGATTTTTGCCAAGCAGCTGTTTCAGCACCGGAACGATCATCTCGATGTCGTCCAGATGCGTCGCACTGCCGCTGAAATAGCCAAGGCGTACTTTTTTCGCCGTTCTATCTGCTTCGTTCTTTTTCTGTTTTTCTTTTAACACCGCCTCGGACAGTAGCAGCATCTCATCTGACGCACAGTTGCGGTTGATCAGCACCTCCGGTACGTACTGCTTCAGTTCTTCTGCCAGCGCCGCTGTCGTCGTAACCGCCGCATCACAGAGGGAAAGCAGCTCGCCCATGTTTCGGACATTCTGATCGTATGCCTGCCGTTCTTCCGGCTGCATCCGGTCGAGAAACGGAATCTGATCGGTGTATTTCGTATCGATCACAAGATCATCCACATCGTACCACAGAGGCTTGTTCATCTGCTTTGCCATTGTGGCAAATTCCCGCAGGGTGTCCGTCATCGGGCAGCGGAAAATCACGAACGCGCCGTAGCAACGTACCATCCAGGGCTTCAGCTCCTGAAAATAAACCGTATCACACGTATATCCGCCTGCCTCCAGCTGCTCCATCTGATGCACCACGCGGTACCGGTGTGGATGCGGCAGCTGTTCATTGCAGCCACTGATAAAGAGAATATCCCGGTAGACCCGGGATTTTTCTCTCTGAAACTCTTTTTCTTTTTTTGCCCGCGCAAGGTACCCTTTCGTACGCCCAGCCAGACCGCCGATTCCTTCTTCTGCAACAGCTTTTTTTAATTTTGCTGTCAGCACTGAAATTTTTTCCAAACGTTTCACCGCTTTCTTTCTCTGTTCCGCTTACCGCAATCCGTAGTAGTTCTGCAAGTACATCGGATAGATGATTCTCGCCCAAGTGAATGCCGCTAATGCCGCTGCCGCCACACAGACCAGAATACAGAACAATTTTTCATACTTCTGTAGTTTTTTCTCCCGTTTCAGGAACGCCTGCACACCCTTCGTCACGAAATACATCAGCGGAATCAGCATCGGCATGCTGTATCGTCCCTGCGGCTGAAAATCAGAACTGTAGGAGTAATATGCATTCAGATAGTTTGGAATCAGCAGTGCAAACACATTTGCCCAGGTAAACCATCCTGTTTTACTCCATTTTCTCTTTGTTTTACCAGCAATCGCCGTCTGTGTGCCATCGGCATTCCAGAAGAAAAAGTCTCTCTGGCAACAGTTCCGCATCAGAATGAGGCCGATGCCAAGACAGCAGAGGTATGGAACAATAATCATTTTGGAAAGATAAATCCTATTATAGCCAAACGCGCCGACAAAGCTGTACAGCACTGTTACCAGCCAGTCATGTTCCAGATAAACTGGTCTGTAGAAGATCATACATAGCATGGAGTCGCCTTTTTTCTGGAATGTTTTGCTGTTCGATGGCTTGTACTTAGCTCTCGCATACAGTTCCGCACACGCACTCGATGTCTCTCTTCCCAGAAAATCCCCGTGATAGAGAATTGCATTTCGAATAAACCACCACAAAGCAATGACACAGACGATCACAAGAATAAAAAGACCTTTCTGGATCATCTCTTTCCAACGCTCTTTTGGTGCCTTTTCCTGATCGGTCAGCATCGTTCCCACAAAGAAGAAAAATGTCGTCAGGATAAATCCATACGCATTGTAATACGACAGGAAACAAAGGCCCATTCCAATGGCAGACACTGCACAAGTTGTCCAGTTCCATCCTTCCTTATACGCCTTGACCCAGGAATAAAAAATAATAGCCGTTGAACACATGGCGAGCGCATCGCAGTTGACGTAAGAATACAGAATCACATTTCCCGGCAGAAAGACAACCAGTGCGGTAAACATCCATGCATACCGCCTCGGAAACAACAATTTTGCTGCCTTCAACACAACCCATGCCATCAACGCTCCAAGCAGTACATTAACAAACCGGGCGGAAAGCAGCAGCATCCATTCATTCGTTGTAAAAAGACTCATGCCTTTCATCAGAACGGCTGATGCCATGTAAGAAAGGATGGGATTAAACGCATAGGAGGTTCCCCAGTCCTCATTCCGGATCAGCGGATCATCCCCGCGCGGAAGACTTCCGTGTTCATAGATAAACTGTGCAATCTGATAGCGCATTGATTCATCCGCCGAAAAATTGTATCGCTGCGTACAGGACCATAAAAAGTAAAACAGGAATACACCGAACACAAACAGAATTTCTATTCTGTGTTCTCTGCTCACATCCTTACTGCAGTTTTTTCTCATCTTCCTCAATTCCCTTTAACATGCTTGCATAAACTTTTTCTGCTTCTTTGTACCAGGAGGTTCCCTTTACGAAATCCATTCCCTTTTTGCGGATTGTAGCCAGCTCATCCGGGTGGTTGAAGTAATATTCCATTCTGTCTGCGATCTGGATCGGATCATAGTCAACCAGAATGGAGTTTTCCTCATTTACCATCCAGCTGCTGTTTGCACCCTTGGAGCAGACAGCGACCGAGTTGCAGGCCATAACCTCGAACGGTACGAGGGAAAGGTTGGTATTCGAAATAACAAGGCACATATCACAGATCGCATAGGAATCTGCCAGCACCTGCGGTGTTACGATACCTAAATTTCTGTGTTTGAACGGAATCTCATAGCCGCTGACATCCCATCCCGCGAAAACAACCTCGATCTCTGGCATTCTGCGGCACAGCTCATTGAGTGCCAGCATACCGAGCTCAAAATCACGTCTCGGGGTAACCGGGCGCGCATAGAAAAAGACTCTCTTTTCGTTGTCCGGTTTTTCTTTCGGCTGATATACTTTGTCATCGTAGGAGAAATGGAAGCTGTCTGCCTGCATGCCGTACTCATTTCTCATGATGTCTCTTAACCAATCACCTGCAGTGATTCCGCGGAATCCCATCTTATAGGTGTTCTCAGCAAATTCATACTCGGAACCGTGTGCATAGAAATGCGGCTCGAAATCCTGTACGAAGTAAAACTTCGAAATCGTATTCTGGAATTTTCTTACGTAGTAAGCGGTGGTCCAGGAGGTTGCTACGGTTGCATGTGCAAATTTCATCTGGGATACATCGCAGTAAACTTCTACTTCCGGCACAAGAAGCGGGAAGTACTCTTTTAGGAATTTGCGGATGGACGCATTATCCTGAAAATTCGGGGACATGTAAAGATAAACTCTACTGTGGAAACCGAGGCGCTCCAGGTTGGAAATAAAACGGAAAATGGTGGTATGACCGCCGGAACCAGGTCCCATTTCCGGTACAACCCAATTCAGGATCTTTTTCTTGTCGTTTTTATGTTTCTCATACTCTTTTTGATTGAACGGGATCGGATCGTTGTCTACGACAAATCTGTAAAATCCGATGACGTTGTTCTTCGGCGGTACAGCCGGCTCATTGCCCTGTTTTGCGCGCTCAATCGTTTCTTTTAATCCATGATTCTTCAGATACCGTAACGCACGGTATGCTACATTTGGTTTTTTCACGTTTCTTTTTCCTTTCTTCTATGCATGTCTCTGATCGTACTGCTGCGAAATGTGACGATCCAGGAACTGTTGTTTCCGTTTGGAATACAGATGGTATTTTCCGCCGAGATAGCCGCCCACAAAGCGGTCAAAATTGCGAAACAGGGAATAAAATGCCCAGTGGATTTTCTCTTTTTTACTGAGCGGCTGCTGACGGATATACACACAGTCCCCTCTCACCTGCCGGTACAGCATGCCCGGAAGCTGCGTCCATTTCTGTGCAATCATATACTGATGAACTTCATATAATCCCTTCTGCTCATCATAATACCGTTTGAAATACGTTCTGAGTTTGAAATTGTGGGAATGATATACTGGCGCATACGGGCAGTATACTTTTTTGAATCCGAGTTCAATCATCTTTCTCGCCCAGATCTGATCCTCGGCAAAGTTGACATCCTCATACGGATATTTTTCAAAAATATCTCTTCGGATACAGGAGTTATTGTCGGAGAAAAACGCCAGATAATGACGATATCCTTCTTCTCTTTCGTAGCGTTCCGGATCATCAAGGTGGAAAATCGTATTAGTTTCTCCAAATCCTTTAAAATGGCCATCCAGATCACGCTTGTCAAGCAGATTGCAGTCCGGATACGGATAATGAATCCCGAATCCTCCCACGATTTCCGGGTCCATCTTCATGGCATCAATGAAATTCTGCAGCCAGGTATCGGTCGCCGGAAGCGCATCCTGCGTAATAAAGATGATATACGTTCCGTTTCCTTTGGAAGCACCATAGTTTCTCGTTTTTCCATGTCCAAATTCGGACGGCTCAATCTGAAACAAACGGCATGGATATTTGCGGATCACATCGAGCGTTCCGTCCTTTGACCCGGAATCCACGCAAATTACTTCATATTCATACTCTGTCTTCTGTTTGAAAACGGCATCCAGCACTTTTTCAAACAGATGCCCACCATTTTTGGTAGGAATGACAATGGATACATCCATAGTTATTTACTCCTTTTTATCACATGCTGCACTTTATCTGCCATACGCACAACCTTACGCTGGCGCATCCGCTCCAACTCTTCCTCCAGAAACTGCTTCTGTTTTCTCGTTTCCTGGAGTTCTTCTTCCCTGTGTGCAAGTGCCGCTTTTTCTGCTTCGATTTCTGCCTGCAGCTGGCCTTTCCGATAAATCTCCCCGTTCAGTTCATCCCTCAGATCTTTATTCTGACGGATATATTGAATAAACTGGGACGTAACGCCATCGCCTTTGTAGTAAATCCGGTAATCAATCCGGATCTGTTCATAACCGGCATTCCGGAATTTCAGAACCGGCGTTCCAAGGAAATAATAGTCGTCGATAATCTCAAGCTCGGCGTTGTGCGAAAAAGCGATACATTCCGTCTTTCCATCGCTGCATACGCCCGCGAGAGAACGGATTTTAATGACAGCCCCCTCTTGCATCAGCTGAAGGGAAAGCTCTCCGTCCGCGTCTGCCTTTTCAAGCATCATCACCTTCTGCTCATCCAAGCCGAAGCAGTCCTCATAATAGAGTTCTCTCTCCTCCGGTGCTGTTTCGGTGAGCACAACCGGGTACATCATTTTTTCTTTTTCCCAGATGGAAAGCGGATAATTGTGCCGGTGCAGTTTTCCATAGAACGTGGCGAGCGCATTTGGCTCACCCTTTCCGGCCGCGAATTCCTGGAAGCACTCTTCCATATGGTAGTATACCGGAATCTCTTCCATGGAAATACCGCCAATGGCGTACAGTTCTTCCTGCTCTTCCTTCGTCAGTGCACTCGCCGCCTCCTGTAAAAAGACGCTCCGCGCATAGATAAATGCAATCGGTACGGCAAACGGGAATACCCACTCGTAGTCTGCCACCCAGACCTTTTCTCCATCCAGAAGAAGGTTGCCCGGAATCATGTCAATATTGGAAATCTCCGCTGCGGCAAGTCCTTCTTTCAATGCCGGATGGCCGAACACCTCACAGAACGCATCGGTTTCCACAAAGGATTTCTGCCCTTTTGCCGATGCAATGATCTGATACAGCAGTTCATAATCCTTTTTCAGCGATGCAAAATCTTTTTCTTTTCCATGACGGGAAATGCGCGTTTCCAGACTTTCCCCTTCTACAAAAGGAAATGCAAGCGCGCATTTTTCTTCATCCAGTTCGCATGGGCAGATCTGTACGTCCGCATAGGCGTACAGATGCTCCAGCTTTCTATAGTTTTCATAGATATGCCGGATGTGGAGTTCTCCCTCTTTCTGCAGCGGAAGCTTCCACACACGCCGGATCCCATCCTCTTCTGTAATCCGGGTCATAATCTGAAATTCGTTCCGACGTTCTCTCGAAAATTTCGTATACAGAACTTTCCTCATACGTTTACTCCTTTTTCTCCACTTCAATCAGAAAGGAATTGGAAAAAACCGGAAACAGACCGGACTTCAGGATTCCGTCAAATGCTTTGCCTTCGTCAAAAAGTGTGATCCTGTCAGCATCAAAATTCCGCTGATTTTTTCTCAATTCACCCGGCTTCGGCAGATATTCATCCGAATAAATGACCGCCGGAAATTTGTAATCCGGATAAGGATAATAAAACTTAAACTTCGAAAAACCGTTTTCCTGCAGCATCTGCTCCAGCTCCGGTTTGCTGAATGTCTCGACAAAATCGATCCCCGGATATCCTTCAATTCCGACAAATTCCCGGCCCACATGGTCTTCCCTGCAGCCGGCAAAATACTTCAGTCCCAGACGGTTCTCAATCGCAATCAGGATTTTTCCGCCCGGTTTTAAGAGACGATTGATCTTTTCCAGATATTCCGGATACGGATTATCCTTTCCAATATAGCTTTTTGCATACTCCAGAACACCGATCAGTGTCACGTAATCGAAGCGTTCTTCCATTTTTTCTGCAACAACATTAAAGTTTCCAACCATAATCTCCAGGTTGGACGCATCCTGATTTTTGTAGGCATTGATCGTACTGCGCCGCTTCGACAGATCGTTTGCCACTACCCGCTTTGCATTTCTGCAGAGCACGCCGGAAATGGCTCCGCAGCCGGCTCCGACTTCAAATACGGAAGCATCGTCTTTCCACTCATACCAGTCCAGAATATTTTCCCGTTCCGGAGAGAGATGATAAAAAATCGGCCAGCTTTTTTCTGTGAGGATTACCTTCTGGTAATCCTCTTTCGGCGTCGTCTTGACGATCTCCAGCAGCCGGTCCTCAATGCTGCCGTCGCTGTAAGCATCTTCGCCGTCATAATAATCCAGGTTCAAAAGAACATTTCCTATTGTTTCTTTCATATAACCCCCGTCGTTTATCCTCCGCATCCTACTCGTAGGTCACGGTAGAGTTCATATCAAAAAATCCTACGGTGTCTTTCATGGAGAAGACTTCCAGGAAGCAAGCATCGTACAGTCTGTGGTGGATCACCAGCTCTTCCAGATGGTAGCTGGTACATCCAAACGACATCAGATACTGTCCGCTCTGCAGCGGCATGATCTGGTCAAAGCATACCGTGACGGTCTTTCCTGCTTCCACCACGTCTTTTGTGTAATCCTCCAGCGCCGTATTCGTTCCGGTAATCTCCGTTCCCTTCCGGTCTTTGATCGAAAAGGCAAAAATCGGATGCTCCATCGTTTCATGGAACTTGATTTTCATCTTGATGCGGAATCTCTGGTTTTTATCCACAGAAGATGTAATCATACCTTTGTGGTCGATAATCGCAAAGTCCACGATCTCCGCAGCCTTGTCTCCATACTCTACCAGCTGCGCATTCGCAATCAGGCGTTCTCTCCAGAGGCCTTTTTTCGGCTTTTCTGCCGATATGGCACCGGATGCATCTGCTTCGGTTCTCTCTTCGGTCTGTTCTGCACTCTCTTCGGTCTCTTCCTCTTCTTTTGTCTCGTCATCGTACTGGTTGGCAAGAATCTTCTTGTAGACATCGACTGCCTCCGACGATTTTCCAACCATCACCTGTTTTCCTTTGTTAATCAGAAGACATCTCTCACAGTACTTGATGACGCTGCCCATATCGTGGGAAACGAAAAGGATCGTTTTTCCTGCTTCTTTCAGATCGTTAAATTTCCGGTAACACTTGGACTGGAAGAAAATGTCTCCGACGCTTAAGGCCTCATCGACAATCAGAATATCCGGATCCACATTGATCGCAACCGCGAAGGCAAGGCGGGCAAACATACCGCTGGAATACGTCTTAACCGGCTGATTGATAAAGTCACCGATCTCTGCAAACGCAATGATATCGTCGAGCTTTGCCTTCATCTCCTCCTCAGTATAGCCAAGCATCGTTCCGTTCAGGAAAATGTTCTCAATACCGGTATACTCCATGTTAAAGCCTGCACCCAGTTCCAGAATGGCACTGACTCTTCCCTTTAACTCCACGTTTCCGCTCGTCGGGTTTAAGACACCTGTGACGATTTTCAGCAGTGTGGATTTTCCGGAACCGTTCGTTCCAATGATACCGACACACTCGCCTTTGTGCACCTCGAGCGAGATATCCTCCAGCGCAAAATGATCGGTGTGATAGTTTTTATGTGTCAGTGAAAGCGATTCTTTCAGACGGTCCATCGGCTTTTCAAACAGCTTGTAGACCTTGCTGACATGGTTAATTGAAATTACTGCTTCTGTATTTTCTGTGCTCATTCCATCCTCCTATAATACATCTGAGAAATGAACCCGGAGGCGCTTGAACACCTTGGAACTGATCAGTCCTGCCATAAGCACAAAAGCCCAGAAATAAAGGGTGTGCCATGGATGCTCGAAGAACCAGAGTCCATTCATAAAGCTGTCACGATATCCCTGAACAATATAGTACAGAGGATTCAGCTTCAGAAGGCTGTTCAGCCAGTTCGGAATATTCGGAATCGTTGTGGTATCCCACAGAATCGGGGTTGCCCACATGCCGACATTCAGAATTACGTTGATAATCTGGCCGAAATCGCGGAAAAACGGTGTGATGGAACAGGTCAGATAGGAAAGCACAACGACGAGACAGATCACTGCAAAGGTATAGTACCCGATCTGGATAATCTGAACCGGCGGAAGTTTTCCCATCAGTGCAAAAATCAAAATAGCAAACACAATAAAGAACAGATGTACAAACAGGGAAGAAATCACCTTTACAATCGGAAGTACACTGATTTTAAATACAACCTTCTTTACCAGATAACTGTATTCCAGCAGACAGTTTGATGCACTTGGCAGCGCATCGGAAAAGAAGAACCACGGAATGATACCGGAAACCAGCCAGCAGATATACGGATATCCGGTGGCAGCCGGCTGCACGCGCAGTCCGAGCTGGAATACGACAAAGTAAACAGCAACCGTCACCATCGGCTGGATAAATGCCCAGATAATGCCAAAATACGCTCCGGCGAATTTATTGCGGAAATCATTTTTTGACAGTTTCCAGATCAGTTTCCGGTTCTGATAAAGTTCTTTGAATACGTTCATAAATGTTTTTTACTCCTTATTTCTTTAAATCCTTAATTCCGCCCCATTTATGATCTTTTTCCGAAATAATCAGATCTTCTTTTGTCATTCCTTCCGGCATCGGCCACTCCACGCCGATCTCCGGATCGTCAAAGTACAGACCGCCCTCATCGTTTGGATGATAGAAATCGGTACATTTATAAGCAAACTCTGCATAATCAGAGAGTACGATAAATCCGTGTGCAAAGTTCTTCGGAATAAAGAACTGTTTCTTATTTTCTGCGGAAAGCAGGACGCCGAACCATTTTCCGTAGGTTTTGGATCCCTCGCGAAGGTCAACCGCAACATCGAATACTTCTCCGTTTACCACGCGTACCAGTTTGTCCTGCGGGTAATTGATCTGGAAGTGAAGTCCGCGCAGGACACCTTTTTTGGATGCAGACTGGTTATCCTGTACGAACTGGACATCAATGCCGGCTTCTTTAAAATCATTGTAATTGTATGTCTCCATAAAATATCCGCGCTCATCGCCGAATACGGTCGGGGTAATTACTTTTAATCCTTCAATTTCACAAGATTCTACTTTAATTTTTCCCATTTTTCTTTCCTTTCTCTTCTCCACAAAAATGTGAACAGATCTTTTTTTGACCTCTTTTGTGTCTACAATCTTTGCTATTATACCATTCTTTTCTGAGAAACTCAAGAACCCATTTTCACGCCCGCCCCGCCGCTTTTTATGTAAATTCCCGGATTTTCATTTTTCCACTCGTATTTTTTAACAAAATACTATTTTTTTCGTAAAGTTTCTGTTATAATATTGTAAGTTCCCAATTATATTTTATACCTAACGCTACCTGTTTGTTACCTATTATAAAACACTAAAGAAAACTGGAGGTTATTTACTGTGTCTCGCAAAAAAGTACAGCATGTTGGAAAGATACTTTTTTCCATTCTTTCCGTTCTGTTAGGATTCCTTGGGATCCTTCTTTTTACGTCTTCCCGCTGGATGCTCGCGACCTGGGCGCATCTTGATATGGAAGAACTTGTTTATCACTTAAAGGCACCCCTTGAGGGTACCAGCAAGGATGTGCTCTGGAGTTACGTCTGGTCCTGCGGCATGATCTCTTTTGCCGTTCTTGCTATTCTGATCGCGCTTTTTATTATCCTGCGCCATCGGAAGAAAGTGGAAATCATTCTCGGTTGCATCTGCATTGCCCTGGGAATCGCTCTTTCTTCCTATTCTCTTTATAATGTCTGGACGACGCTGGATATCGATACTTACCTGCACATTCAGAACAGCTACAGCACTTTGATCGAAGATAATTACGTCAATCCGTCCCAGACAACGATTACATTCCCGGAAAAGAAACGGAATCTGATCTATATTTATCTGGAATCAATGGAAAGCACCTATTCTGATAAAAAAGACGGCGGTGCTTACGACCACAATTTTATTCCCGCCCTGACTAATCTTGCCCTGGACAATATCAATTTTTCCAACTCCGACAAGCTGGGCGGCGCTTATCCGACAACCGGAACCACCTGGACCATGGGCGGTCTCTTTGCACAGACTTCCGGTCTTCCGCTGAAGCTTTCGATTCAAGGCAATGAGATGGCTTATCAGGACAGCTTTTTTCCGCAGCTTTCAACACTTGGCGACGTTCTCAATGAAGCCGGCTACAAACAGTACTTTATGATGGGTTCCGATGCCGCATTCGGCGGACGGAAGAATTACTTCACTTCGCACGGTGATTATGAAATTGACGATTACTACTGGGCGATCAGCGAGGGACTGATCCCGGAAGGCTACTACCAGTGGTGGGGCTATGAAGATGCCAAACTGTTTGAGTATGCAAAAGATAAACTGACGGAGATTTCCAAGAATGACGAACCGTTCAACTTCAGTATGCTGACTGTTGCCACCCACTTCGAGGACGGCTACAAATGTGACGAGTGTGATGAAAAGCAGTACGGAGATGACCACTACGGTATGGTGATTGACTGCTCCAGTTCCCGTGTCAGTGAGTTTATAGACTGGATCAAGGAGCAGCCTTTTTATGAAAACACGACTATAATTCTTTCCGGTGATCATCTGACCATGGACTCTGATTTTTGTGAAAACATCGATGAAGATTATCAACGTTCTACTTATAACGCTATTTTAAATTCACCCATTCTTCCGGTTCATGAAAAAAATCGGATTTTCACCACGATGGATATGTTCCCAACTACTCTCGCAAGCCTTGGAGCTGTCATTGACGGTGACCGTCTTGGACTTGGTACGAATCTTTTTTCAGACAAGCCTACACTTGCCGAAGAACTTGGCTTCGATGAACTGAATCGCCAGCTCTCTATGGGCTCCCGATTCTTCGATGAACTTGATGCTGATCTTACCCCCGTCTGGGTCGGCGATGGCGAATATCAGAAATTTTATATTAAGGAAGAAGATCGATTTGCCAATAACGAATGGGTAACTTACAATCCACATCAGCTCTGGGCTGACGGTAAGCAGTCTTATTTTATTGATAAGGACGGCCACGCGGTTTCCGGCTGGCAAAAGCTTGAGGATGGGAAATGGTATCATTTTTCCGAGTCGGATTACCATCTCATCGAGGGTCCTTGCGATACAAATCCTGAATTGGAAGAGGAAACACCCGACTCCACTTCGGTAAGTGACATTTCCTCCGCTTCTTCTTTTACAGAAAACGATTTGGATTCCACAGTCGAAAGTTCTTCTTCTGGAATAGATGAGGACGATTTCTCTGAAAATGAGGATAATTCCAAAACCATCAGACATCTAGGCTCTTCTGCGGAAGATGATCCTCACAACCTGTCTCCTATCGATTATCAATAAAAATTTGATAACGATTCAGATCTATGCAATATAAAATAAAATTCCGCAGAAAAAGTTTTCATTTCTTTTTCTGCGGGATTTTTATTTTGCAAAATATTTAAAGCAGTATACGCTTAACTATTGTCTTACGTACAAAAATATGTTTTTTCCCATTTTTTTCACCTGTGTAAGGATCCACTGGATCAGTAAGGCAACAAAAATCGCTGCTAATAAATACAGAATTTTTGTCTGTTCTACGTCCTTCGGCATATAATACCACCAAATATCACTTTTACATCTTGACCAGTCAAACTTCAAAAACAGCTTTGTGCCATTCGCAATTGTTCCGAAAGCAACTTTTACAAGTAAAAAACCCAAAAACTGATTTTCCATAATCGAAAATGTGTTGTCTGCAAGAAGATTAATCCACTTTTTTCTTCCAAATACTGGTTCCATTATCGTTGCAATCCGCATCCAAAGTGCAATTCCCAAAAAACCAATAATAATTGGCATGACCGGTCCTTGATTAAAGTCATTGCACCACGCTGGCGTATAAGCCAACCTAGTTTTATAATGAAGAAAAATCATAAGTTTTGCAGCAAACACAATCGCAAAATACACTACAGATGGAATCCTGTCCACATATTTCTCCAGTATCTTTTTATAAAAAATACCCATTGCATAAAACGGAGCAAAATACAGAATTCTGACCACTGTCAGCCACCAGCTGGTGCGATATTCCATAATCGCCAAAAAATTGCCGCCCATTCCAATAAGTACTGCCCCTGCAAAAAATATCCATTCCGGTATCTGCCATCCTTTTCGCTTAAAAAATGCCCGAATCATACAATTTAATATTTCTACCATAAACAAGGGCACAATATACCAGCCGGCCATATTAAGGACAAACTGATGCCCATCGTTTAAAGGTGAAATCAGAATATTGTGCAAATTAAATTTTCCACTGATTTGAAAGCCCCACCGATGTAATAACCTGACAAGCAGCCCATACGCAATCGTATACCCATACATTGGAAGTATCAGGGTACGAAGCTTTTTACAGACATATCTCCCCGGTCGTTTCAGTGCTGCATCTTTAAAAAAATATCCTGAACAAAAAGTAAACAGCGCCAGATGGATTCCCTCATACGGAAACCATTGCGCAAAGTCCAAAGAAATTCCACCACCATCACAATGTCCCGCAACAACCATCAGAATCGCCACAGCATATAATATCTTAAAACGATAATCTATTTTTTTCTTATTCATAATCAAAAGCCGTTCGTTTGTTGTACGCAGACCCCCTATTTCAAAGGACAAGGACTGCTTAGCTGATATCGCTTTCTTTCCATCATCGGAACGTTTTACGGCAATGTATACACCAGTACCCCCAGGATAATAATCAGATTCCCAATCAGCTTTCCTTTTGATACCTTTTCTTTCAAAACGCCAAAGGAAAGCAGCAGGACAAAGACGTACGTAAAGGTATCCAACACCGGACCGTATTTCAAATCTACCTGTGTGTAGGCATACGTATTTAAAAGAAGTACACTGCCAAAAATCAGATACGCCACAATCACGCGCCAGTTCAGATACTCACGAAGTGCAGATGCATGCTCCTCGTTGGCGCTCTGTTTCAGCAGAATCTGTGATACTGCGGAAAACATTGTACAGATCAGCATTAAAATCATATATTTATTCATATCGCTGCACCACCATAACTCCCACCAGCACAATCAGAAGGCCGATGATATTTTTTACCGTCAGATTTTCATGGAAAATGATCACGGCCCAGATCTGGGACCAGATCAGATAGACGCTGCGGTTTGCATATGCGGTTGACAAAGAGAATTTTTTGATTACCTTCTGCCATGCAATAGCGTAAATGCCACAGTTTGCAACCATCAGAAATAAAAATACATATAATAGAGGATTTTTGATTCCTCCCCGGTTCAGCTGAACCGATGCTGCTTTCGAGAACACACTCGTCAGAGAAAACAGCAGGATATTCAGGTGCAGCTGAATATAATCTTTTGCCTTATTCAAAAACAAGTCCTCCTTTTTACTTTTCTTCCACGCGGAAAATGATATGCCCTTCTACTTCTCTTACCGGGATGCACCCCGCTGTTTCCACATAGGATACTGCCGCTGAACTGCTCGAAAGTACAATATACTCTGCATTCATTTCCCTAAGACTTCTGTAAAATTCTTTCTGATCCAGCGACAGATCCATCTGTGTGATAATCTGAAGGATCTTTGTTTCGTCTTCAATTTCCTGCTCGGTCAGTGCATCAGTTGATACCGTATTGGAGCCCTGATAGGTCAGAACCATATCGCGGTCCAGAACCAGTTCAAACGAAGCATCATACTGCCGCACGATCAGGTTGAAATCCGGTTCAAAGACAACTCTTACGGTTCCCTCTCCCGCTTCTTCGTGCAGCACCGTACAGACAGCCAGAAGATCATCTGGCATCTTGTACTGGTTATCCGGCAGCTTCGGCAGTCCGCCAGCCAGTACGGAATTTCCGCCAAAACAGATGACCGCTGCCAGCACAGCCGCGGTCAGATACCGTCTCCAGCCTTTTTTCTGCCCGCCCACAACTTTCGTGCAGGCATATCCGATGGTCAGTACCATCGGCAGAATCCAGAAAAACCGGTAATAGACATTGACCATTCCAAGTTTTCCCAGGATATATTTCACCGCAAATGGATTGTATACCGTAAAGGCCAGAAAAACAGCGGTTGTTACGAACACATACCGCTCTTCCTTTTTTCCTTTTAAAGCGAGATACAGCACCGACAGCAGAAACAGCGTCAGTACGGTTGTGTTTCCTCCAAACGTCACAAAGACCTGTCTCACAAAATCGAGGCCGCTCTCATTCAGATTTATTCCGCCCACATTTTCTCCTTTCTACCGCACAACCGGAATCTGCAGGATACCGCGCACACCAAGGAGATAGACCCCAAGCACCAGCACACACGGCAGCACAGCAAGCAGATAGAGCCCGCTCTGTCCCCAGCGTTTTTTCCGCACAAGATTCGGCAGAATCACAGCACTCATGGCCACCGGTACGGTCATCATGGATGACATCGTAAGGTCAATTGCAGCGACGCCTGTCATGAAAAACAGCAGCCAGACTCTCTTTCCGTTTTTCTCCTGATACATGCGCAGGCCAAGATAAAACAGAAACGGGAGGATGATATTGCACAATACGGCCTTTCCCTCGTATCCCCTCGTCAGCAGGAACGACGCATTCGAAAAGATCGTATGAAAATTCAGATTCACAACACTAATAAAGCACAGGAGCACCCATACCATCTGTTTTTCTTTTAACAGCGCCTTTCCGATCTGTGCATAGACGAGATAACTTAAAACTACCGTCATCATACAGAGAATCACCTTCGTCACTACGAGCGGATGAAGACCCGTTAAACGGCACAGTACTGCATTTGCTGCCGGATACATGCTGAACACATAACGGATGTTAAAAAAATCCAGTGCTTTTCCTGTATATGGGTCAAAGCTGCTGATGGAATCTGTCGCAAGGTTCGTTGTCACACTTCCCACATAATACGCTGCATCCGCACTGCCGTTTTCCTGCAGTGCAGCAACAAAATACAGCTGGATTCCAATCAGCACCAGCATCACATAAAAAGCCGCCGTCTTTCCTCTCCAGAAACCGCCGCTTCTTTTTCCCCACTCTCTCCACATTCCCAGATGAAGACAGATGGAAGCAATTACAAGGACAGCCACAACAGCAGCCCATACCCATGCGAGCAGATGCAGCTTTGCACCGAGCACCATCATCGGCACAGAAATCAGTTCAAATAAGAAGTAATATGCAATAAAGCCAAACAGCACAGTTTCACCCAGATGTCCGCTCTCATACCTGTTTTCTCTGATAAAAAAAGAACCCAGGCAGCAGAACACTGCGAGCATTCCCAGAAACAGTGCCGGCATTTTTAATAAGGTAATCATGTTTGGTTCCTTTCTTTTCCTTACATTCCCAATCCCACTCATTCTAACATGATGCCCTGTCTGCGTCAAGTAATCGAAATTCTAATAAACATTGACTTTTCCCTGAAATTTTGTATAATTGTGATGTTGAGCGCTTATTTTCCACCCGGCTGTTTTACTTTTTGTTTTAATGATATATGTTACGAAAGGAGCCATTGATATGCCTTTTTCCCGGCATACCCGCAGATCCGTGTTTTCCATCGGCGCGGCATCCCTTGCCGCTGCTTTTCTTTTTCTCACCCCGGAAAACACACATGCGGCTGATACTACAGCAAAAATTCACATTCTGACACTCGGCAGCGGCTCCAATGCCATCGTTCTGGAAAGTGTAGACGATAATGGCCAGAAAATTTTCGGCATGGTAGACTCCGGCGAGGACTGGGATTACCCTGACGGATCTGATCCGCGTTATCCGCTGCGCAGCGGCATCACAACGTCGACCGGCTACGACGATGAGGTACTCTCCTACCTGGACTCCCTCGGTGTCACCTCCGATAATCTGCAGTTTTATGTTGCAACACATCCGCACAGCGACCATATTGGAACCGGCGATACCATCGTGCGGCTGTATTCCCCCGACCGGGTTTATCTGCTCCCGTATGATGACAGTTATATCTATAATACTGCGCGTCTCTGGGACAATCTTTATGTCTACGACCAGCTTCTTACTGCTGTAGAAGAGACTGAAGGTGTGACCCTGATCCAGCATCTGAATCCCGGTGCCGCCTCCGCAGAAGAAGGATCTCCTGATTTTGCTTTTGGAAATTTCCAGATCCAGATTGTCAACTACGAGGAAGATTATCTCACAAGTCCAAAAGAGGACGCCAACCAGTTCTGTCTTGGTGTAATTGCCTCCGCAAACGACCACCGCGCTTTTCTGACGAGCGATATCGACGACGTCGAGGGCGATGCCAGCCGGATTGTTTCGAACTACGGGCTGTACAGCATTGATCTGATGACTTCCAATCATCACGGATATCCGAATGCTGTCGATGCAGACTATCTTGCTGCCGTCAACCCGGAATATTTTATCCAGACCGGTGACTTCCGTATTATGGATAACGATACCGTCGAGACCCTGACCTCTCTGGGGCTGCGCGTATTTTCCACGACAGAATATTCCGGCGATCTTCCGGCAGTCATTGCTGACTTTTCCGGTTCCGCGGTCACTTCCAACGTGGATGATACCTATGAAATTTACCGCGGCCGTTCTTCCAAGCTCGTTGCTTATCATGACGGCATCCCGTACAGCGGATTTTTCACCCGCGGCGGACAGAAATATTATGCAGACAGCAGCCATCTTCTCGTATGCTCCACTTCCTGGCGCGACACAGAAACGGGCATCGAATATACCTCCGATGAAAACGGCGTGATCACAAACGAACGCCACGTCATCGGCTGGGTAAAACGGGATGGAAAATGGTATTACTACAACGATGATGAAACACCGTATACCGGCTGGCTCACCCTCGACCACAAAACGTATTACCTCGGCGCGGACGGCGTTATGGCAACAGGCTGGCTTCTGCTTGATGGAGATTACTATTATTTTTCCGGCAGCGGTGAGATGCAGACCGGATGGCAGTTTATCAGCAACAACTGGTACTATCTCGCCAAGGATACCGGTATTATGTATTCGTCCGGATGGCACGCTGATCCAGAGACCAAAACGATGTACTATTTTTACACATGGGGAGGTGCCGCACGCAATACGACACTTACCTTAAACGGTTACCGCGTCAAATTTCTTTCCTGGGGCGGTATTTCCGGCAGCACCTGGCTGTACCATGACGGTGCCTGGTATTATGTACAGAAATATTCCTGCGTAACCAATGGCTGGTATCAGATCGATGGCGCCTGGTATTTTATGAATGCGGACGGTTCCCTAAAGCAGAACGAAAGTTTCCTGTATGACAACAATCTCTACTTTGTAAATAAGAGCGGAAAAATGTATCAGAACCAGTGGCTGAAATGGGATGGAAACTATTATTATCTCAGAAGCTGGGGCGGTGCCGCACACGAAGGCTGGCTGCTGCTTCAGAATAAATACTATTATATTAATGAGGACTGTACACGGAAAACGGATGAAGCCTTTACGTATGATAACAATCTTTATTTTGTTGATGAAAACGGCGTCATGCCGGCAAACCAATGGGTGATCCGGGAAGGTGTCTGGTACTTTACCTACAGCTGGGGCGGTGCGAGAAAATCGCAGTGGTTCTATTATAAAAACAACTGGTATTACTTCAACGATGATGCTTCCATGCAGACCGGCTGGGCAGAAATTGACGGAAAAACATATTATTTCCAGAGCTGGGGCGGATGCGTCACCGGGACGAAAAAAATTGACGGAACAACGTATGTGTTTGATAAAAACGGTGTTCTGCTTTCCGAAAAAGAAAGCTAGAAAAATCCATATAAAAATGCGGCAGAAACGAAAATCTCATTCGTTTCTGCCGCATTTTTTATAAATTTCTTTTCCGGAACAGTGCACGAACGCACTGCCGGTAAATTCCGGTTCCCAGAAACAGGGTCAGATAGGCGATTTTCCGCCCATTCGTGAAGTGATCGCCTTCCAGTACCAGAAGCGGATGCTTTTTAAGCTCTTTTGCCAGCCTCTTCGCAAGCGCCTTTTTCTCCGCGTCCATGGTTTCCAACAGCATCAGCTTGTCCAGCACGAAAAACCGCGCCCAGCAGCAGCGCACACCTGCTTCTTTTTTCAGCGCCGGGTGGCGTTCTTCCACGACATTCTGATTATGGTCCCATACTTCCACCGAACCCAGATCTGACCAGCGAAAACCGCTTGTCGTGAGGCTTTCGCGCCGGTGCACATAATAGTATTTCTGTGCTGTGGAAAAGGCCACCTTCCGGCAGTGCTCCATTAACGGAACGATGACGTATGCATCCTCGGCGATTGTTTTCTCCGGATAGACAACGCCCTCGAAAATCTCTCTCCGATACAGCTTGCCCCACGGCATCACGCCGAACACGCGCGCCTTCATCACCTGGCGCAGTCCCTCCTCGCTGTCAGTCACAGATTCGATTCCCTCCTGTTTCAGATCCGGCACCGGCCTTCCTTCATAGAGATCGTATCCGCGGCAGATACTCATTTCGGCATCATATTTTTCCGCCAGACGATACAGTGTTTCCAGAAGATCCTCCGCTGCGAAATCGTCGCTGTCCACAAACGTGATATAACGCCCCTCTGCAAGCGCAACGCCCGCATTCCGCGCCGAACTGACGCCGCCGTTCTCTTTTTGGTGATAACGGATCCGCGCATCCTGTTCTGCGTATGTCCGGCAGATTTCACTGCTCTTGTCGGTGCTTCCATCATCTACAAGAAGCAGCTCCCAGTCCGTAAAAGACTGGGAGAGAATGGAATCCACACATTTTTTTAAAAATTTTTCTGCCTGATACACCGGGGTAATGATTGAAATTTCCGGCATTGTTTTATCCTCTTTCTTTATTTCTTACAGCAGTAGTGTATCCCCTTATACTGCTCATACGGATGATCGAGATCCAGAAACGCCGCATCGTGGTGCCCTTTCTGCTGTTCTTTCGGCGGCAGTTTCATATAATCGCCGAACGCCATGCGCAGATATGTGTCATATCCGACCGGAATCGGCAGGCGCTCATTCTCGAACGGAACCTCCATCGCCGATGCAAAAATCTTTTTCGGATATTTCCGGAGAATCGCCTGCGGTGCGCACATCTCGGTGATGCCGTCCACCCGTGGGCTGTCGATATCAAATTTTGTAATATAGTTCTCTGCCTGCTTCCAGATCCGGTACCGCATCTTCTGCGTCGGAGCCAGCGCCAGCAGAATCGTTCCCAGGTAATGCATAAACGCGCCGTGGCGTTCTTTGGTCGGAATAACCTGCGTGCAGAAGAGCTGGAAAATCTTTCCCTCGATCACTTGCCATTTCCGCGCAAGGTTTCCCGGTGCATAGCCCTCGATCGGGAGAATATCAAGTGCAACGCCGTGGCAGAGATCCATATCGACCTGCTCCTTTTTCACCTGCGTGGTGCGGCTGTCGCGAATGTTCGCAAACGTGTGCGCATTGCAAAAGCCCTCTTTCGGGTACTCGAGCTTGTAGATTTTACTCTCCTCCTGCGTATCCCAGATTTTCAGGAACTTCTCGTAATCTTTCCGCGGCATGAAAAAGTCGAGATCATCGTCCCACGGAATAAAGCCGCCGTGGCGGATTGCACCGATACAGCCGCCGCCGCAGAGATAACAGGTCAGATGATTTCTCTGGCACCAGTGGTAAAACATAACGGCCATTTCCAGATTTTTTTCCTGCAGCCGGCGCAGAATTTCGTCCTCGGTATTAAACATCTTTTTTCTCCTCTTCCTTTGCGTTCAGGCTGATCGTCTGTCCTTCCTCGAGCCCTTCTGTGCTCTCCTTTGTGAAGACAATCTTAAAGGTTGCAAGAATCAGCTTCAGATCCTCTAAAATCGAATAGCTCTCTATGTACATCAGATCCAGCTTCAACTTGTCGTATGCGGTCGTGTTGTACTTTCCGTAAATCTGGGCGTAGCCGGTAAGGCCTGCCTTTACTTTCAGACGGTAAGCAAACTCCGGAATCGATTCCTCATATTCCTTTGCAATCTCCGGCCGCTCCGGGCGCGGTCCGACGACGCTCATATCGCCCTTGAAAATGTTCAGAAGCTGCGGCAGCTCATCAATTCTCGTCGCGCGGATCACCTTCCCGACCGGCGTAATGCGGCTGTCGTTCTTCGTTGCCAGGCGGGCTACGCCGTCTTTTTCGGCATCCACGATCATGCTTCGGAATTTGTAGACATAGAATTCTTTTCCGCCGATCGTGAGACGTTTCTGTTTAAAGAACACCGGGCCATGGTCATACAGCTTGATGCAGAGCGCTGCGATCAGCATAATCGGCGACGTGATCACAAGAAGAATCGTCGATACGAGCAGATCCAGCAGGCGCTTGCAGAATCTCTGATCAAACGAAAGACCACTGTTTCGCGCGAGCAGAAGCGGTGTATCGAAAATATGGAGCGCTTCCGCTTTCCGTACCATAATATCCGACAGCTTCGGCGTCAGATAGACACGGATTTCTTTCGCATAGCAATATTTCAGCAGACGGTTGCGCAGCTCCGAATGAAGATCGCCCAGGATCACGCCCTCCTGACCGTATGCGTCAATCTGGCGGCAGAGCTCTTTCTCTCCCACTTCCACGCTCACCTTATGTGCTACAATATACTTGTCCGGCCGCTGGTTCATCTTCAGCTCCAGGCTTTCCATCGGGTATTCACCGTAAATCAGAAGCACCTCTCTTGGCGGAAAGAGACGCGCAAACGTCTTCTCAAAAAGCCAGGATACAATGCCTGCCAGCGCAAAGTCCACGAGTGTCATGCCGACCATCGGCAGAATGTACGGCAGGTGGCGCCACAGCAGGATAATCTGCAGATACATCAGCGCATTGGCACAGAATGCCGTCATCATCTGGGAATAGATGATGCTGCTTCCCTTCATGTAGCCGATCTTCATGCCGCCGTAAATGTACATGAAAACCAGAAGAAAAATGCCGTAGATCACGACGATAATCTGATTTCCCTTATCCCAGAACGGCTCCAGCCACAGGTGGCTCGCATAGTATCTGTCCCAGAACACAGAAAAAACAGCGCATTCCAGAAGCACAATCGCCGCGACCGCCAGGACACGCATCAGATGTTTGTACTGTTCCCTGTTTTTATAGTTCATCAATCTCTTCCTCTCTTTTTGCCCTTACCGTAATACTTCCGCACACCGTTTACGGCATAGCACGCAAAACAGTACAGGGAGCGGAACGTTCCCATTCCAAGCTCGCGGTAAACACGGTAAGTCATTCCTGCAGAATGCAGTTTATTCCCCGATTTTCCTGTGCTGGACAGCCGGTATTTCAGCAAAGGCTTATCCACACCGCAGGCTGTCCCGTATTTTTTCAGGATCCGCAGCCAGTCCAGATAATCCTCGTGGCACTCGTCCTTTTCCATCGGGAATTCCAGCAGAACGCTTCTTTTGGCCAGTACCGACGAGCAGCCGATCACGTTGCCGCGCAGAAGCATTTTGTAGGTGATCCGCTCCGGGACAGAAAAGATCTTCTGCTTTTCCGGTTCCTGATCGTAAATCAGCTCCCGACCCGTGCAGCAGAGCACATCACCGGTCTTTGCAAGGGCTTTTTCCTGCTTTTCCAGTTTTTCGGGATCCCAGTAATCATCCGCGTCCAGAAAGGCAATGTAATCGCCCTTTGCGAGCTGTACACCGCGGTTTCTGGATGCGGACGCTCCTTTGTTTGTCTCATTCCGGATATACCGTACCCGGTCATTTTCTCCGTAACGCCCCATCTTTTCCATCGTATTGTCCGTGGAATTGTCGTCGATCACCAGGATTTCCAGCGGGGTTTTTGTTGTCTGGCAAAGGACTGAGTCGATTGCCTGAAACAGTGTTTCTGCACCGTTGTACGAAGGGATTACTACTGAAATCATGTATTTTCCTCTCTTACTTTGTCTGCTGCATCTGTTTTTTAAATTTTCCAGCAGCAAACCTCCTACTTTTATAGCATATCTGCACGGGCTTGTCAATTTTACGCCGGGATCTGCTGGTTTTTCTTTCTTACATGTAATTCTATGTGAGCTTTAAAAACGCCAGTAAATAGAACAGAATTCCTCCGAACAGTGCTCCGTTTCCGCCGTTTTTCTGCCCCGTCTTTTTTCCGATGGCAGTTCCGGCATACATCGCCGCCATTCCGACCGCGAAGGAGGCAAAAAAGATCTCTCCTCCTGTCACCGGAAGATCCGCGGCAAAGACGCCGGAGACAATTCCATCCACCGACATCGAAACCGCCAGCAGGCCAAATTCCAGTGGGTGGAGCTGTTTTTCTAGATGTTCCAGTCTTGCTTCTGGTTTTCCCTGCTTTTTTCTTCTGCGTTTTCTCAGTTCCTCGAAAATTTTCAGCGTTCCCATAAGAAAAAAGCAGCCCGCACCCACTCTGGTTCCCCATTCCGGTCCTGCGGACTGCAGAAATCTTTTTCCAAACTGCGCGGAAGCAACCAGGGCAGCACTGCAAAACAGATTCAGCAGCGCCGTCATGCCGGGTGAAATTCTCGTATTGCTGCTTCCATATCCGATGCTTACTGCAAAGTTATCGGCTGAGAGCGCCGCAGCAAGCAGAAGCAATTCTACCATATGACACGCTCCGTCATTTCTCACTTTACAGTATTCGTCTGTTTTTCAAACCGTGCATCCCGGGAAGGCAGTTCTTTTTCTTATTCCACTGCTTTCCGGAATTCCCGGATTTTTTCTCCGAAGTGCGATACATCGGTGCAGAAAATGCTCGAAGTTCCCGCCACAAAAATGCTGGCTCCACAGGAACGCAGCGTCGCGCCGTGCTCCTTCGTAATGTTTCCGTCCACTTCTAAAATGATGTCCTCCCGGTGCATCTCCTGCAGAAATTTCTGCAGCTTTTCCGCCTTGCGCAGCGTACTCGGCACAATTTTCTGTCCGGCAAAGCCCGGATTCACCATCAGAAGATTGACGCCGTCGATATAATCAAGCACTTCCTCGATCTGCCCGATCGGTGTCGCCGGGTTGATCGCGAGGAACCGCTTGCAGCCGTACGGCACGAGGTAATCGAGCGCGCGCTGCACCTGGAAAGTGCTCTCATAATGAATCGTCACGATGTCCTCTTTGTGAATGCCGATCCACGGCAGCTTGTACTCCGGGTCTTTAATCATCAGATGAAGATCGAGCGGAATACTCGTCAGTTCCCGCAGTCCGCGGATGTAGTCGACGCCAAGGCCGAAGTTCGGAACGAACTCGCCGTCCATCACATCGATATGGAGATATTCGACTTTTTCTTTTTCAAATACATCGATCGCCGCCTGCAGATCCACAAGGTTTGAGCACATCATGGATGCCGATATCTGACTTTTTCTCATATTTTTCTACTCCCATGAAACCATTACTTTGCAGTATGGCTCTTTATGATTTTTCATCAGTTCCAGTCCGTCCATCAGCTTTTCGGACGGGAAACAGTGCGTGATCAGCGCCTGTGCCGGGATTTTCTTCTTCGAAAGCGCATCGAGTGCCTCCGTCCAGTCGCAGGCTTCATCTTTTTCATAAGAAGAATTCCACGTTCCCATCAGGTTCAGCTGTTTGCGCAGGATGCGCCAGTACACGTTCTTTTCCATCGCAAGATCGCCCGATGGATTTCCCATCAGCACGATGCTTCCGCCCGGTCTTGCAAGAAGAACTGCACTGGAAACGGCCTGCGGCGTTCCGACCGCTTCTACTACAACATCCGCCTGAATCGCTTTACTCTCCTCTTCCGTCACATATGAGATGCCCGGGATCTGTTCTGCGATCGCACGTTTTGCTTCGCCCCGTCCAATCACAAAAACGGTTTCGGCGCCGAGCGCTTTCGCCCACGCTGCCGCTGCAAAACCGATCATGCCCGTTCCGATCACTGCTGCGGTATCGCCCGGCTTCACACCGCTTCGTTTCACCGCATGAAGCGCCACAGAGAGCGGCTCCAGCATTGCTGCCTCGCGGAAGCTGACGTTTTCCGGCAGCTCCATCAGGTTCCAGTCCGGCACGGCCACGTATTCCGCAAAGCCGCCGTCCCGGCGCGAGCCGAGGTAATCGTAGTGTTCGCACATCTCATATTTTTTCTGCCGGCACTGCGGGCAGGTGCGGCATGGGATCAGCGGGAAAATGCCGACCCGTTTTCCAACTCGCTCTTCCGGCACACCCTCGCCGTATGCGGCAACCACGCCTGAAAACTCGTGACCCGGAATCGTTGGAAAATGGTATGTTCCGTTTGTGAAAATCCGCGGAATATCGGAGCTGCAGATTCCTGATGCCTTTACCTGCACCAGAACCCAGCCGGATGGGATTTCCGGTTTTTCGATGTCTTCCCTTCTTAAATCATTGACTCCATGCAGCTCGTATGCTCTCATTTCGTTTCTCCTTCCACAATCGTACAGAAACGCTCCAGGTCGCTCCTTGTTGTAATCTTAAAGTTCCGCTCATCCCCTGGGATCATCGCCACATCCATTCCATGGCGGTAGGCAATTTCACTCGTTCCCCTTGTGAGGGACAGCTCCTCTTTCGATGCTTCCCGGTTGATCTTCGCGTACGGATGCAGCCGGAAGGCTTCCGGCGCCTGACCGGCAAACAGCGTGCTGCGCTCCAGCAGATGGTCAATTTTCGTTCCGTCGCTGCTCTGATAGATCGTGTCCTTCATCGGCAGCACCGGCATACAGCCCTCATGATCGGCAAGCGCCGCAAGGCAGTCGCCAATCAGCTGTTCGCTCACCAGAGGCCGCACGCCGTCGTGGATGATCACACCGTCGTTCTCCGATACGGAATCCTCCACGCAGACGGTAAGGCCATTATGAATGGATTCCTGCCGCGTATCCCCGGCATCCGCAAAGGCGAGAAATTTCGTAATCCCGTCTTCTTCCATCCATCCGCGGATCTTCTCTCTCCAGGCATCTGCCGCCACGATGACGATTTTCTCAACGGCACTGCTTTTCTGAAACTGCTCCAGCGTATACAGCAGAATCGGTTTCTTTTCCACTTCCAAATACTGCTTCGGAAAATTCCCCATCTGCATTCTCGTTCCGATTCCCCCCGATAGTATGATTGCGTAATTCATCTTAAGCCTTTCCTTTGCTCTTTTTACTCTCTTTTTTTCGCTCTTCTTCCAGCTCTTTTAAAAAGTCTCCCAGTTCTCCGGAGGCGTTCTCCAGCAGGTACGACTTCGTTTTCTGTTCTTTCTCCAGATAGTTTTCCCGGATCTGGCCGTTTGTATGTTCAATCTCGGTGCGCAGATCCCGTGCGGAGAGACGATGCGCGCCCGCTCCCATAATGATGATCTGCTCGAGACCGTCCGAGGAAGCCACCGTTACGTTGCCGTTGTGGCCGATCCTGTGAACCGTTTTCTCGATGTACTGGTCAGCCGTCTCCGCCTCTTTCGTATAAACGACATGAATATTATGGTACATGCCGACCTCACCCTGGTTGCCTTTTACTTTGTAGGCATCAAAGACAAGAATCAGCGTCATTTTTTTATATCCCTGATAATTTGACAGGATGTCCATCAGCTTTCCTCTGGCGCTCTCAATATTATACCTCGCCAGCTCATTTAAATCATCCCATGCAAAAATAATGTTATAGCCGTCCACCAGCAGATATTCCTCCTGCGGCTCCTTCGGGCGGTTTGATTTTGCATATTTGGGATCCCCGATGCCGGATGACGAGGTGACCGGACGTGTCCGCCGCTCGAAACCGGCGCGCTTCCGCTCCACTTTGCCGTATGTCCTCGTAAAGATTTCTTCCAGCTCCTTTGCCTCCTGCAGGGAAGCTGCCATCGGCACGCGGTCGGATGCTTTTTTTGCTTTCTGCACAGAGGATGCTCCGCCGCTCCGGTCTGCCGCAGATTCGGCTGAATCGCTTTCTTCTTCCGGATTTTCCAGCGTGTATTCCAGATGCATATGGTCTTCCACTTCATTCCATGGAACGACAAAGCCTGCCCCGTGGGCACAGAACACAGAACCCGTCGGATTTTCCACATCCGCCTCGGAATCGTAGCCGATGGAGGCAATCACTTCCTCCGCGTTGTGACACGGCTCATATCCTTTTAAGGTACAGAACACTCTTCCGCGTCCCCGGCTGTAAGCAGTCACTTCTTTCTGATAATCCCGCATCGTCACAACCGGTGCGGTTCCGGTGATCACTGTCATATCGCCTTCCATTTCCGGCGGTTCAAAGCTGCCGTACATCCGCTGGATATCGTTCAGCGCCCGTCCCGTCGATTCCGACGGAATTTCCAGACGGAACGCATAGACCGGCTCCAGCAGAACGGATTCTGCTTTTTTCAGTCCCTGCCGCACCGCACGGTACGTCGCCTGGCGGAAGTCGCCGCCCTCGGTGTGCTTAATGTGCGCACGGCCCTTGACCAGCGTGATTTTCATATCGGTAATCTCCGACCCGGTCAGCACGCCGGGATGCTTCCGCTCCAGCAGATGTGTGAGGATCAGACGCTGCCAGTTGCGGTCCAGGGTGTCCTCGCTGCAGACGGTTCCAATCTGCAGTCCGCTGCCCGGTTCTGCCGGCTCCAGCAGCAAATGAACTTCCGCATAATGGCGCAGCGGCTCGAAATGGCCGACACCCTCCACGGTACTGCGGATCGTCTCTTTGTATACAATATTTCCGGCTCCGAATTCCACCCATTCGCCGAAACGCTCGTGGATCAGACTCTTTAAGATCTCGATCTGCACCTCACCCATGACCTGCGCATGGATTTCCGCGAGGCGCTCATTCCAGACAATGTGGAGCTCCGGGATTTCTTCTTCTAACTGGCGCAGTTTTCCAAGCATCTGATGGACATCGCAGTCCGGCGGAAGCTCGATGCGGTACGTCAGCACCGGCTCCAACACCGGTTTTTCCGCCTCGGTTTCGTTGCCGATGCCCTGACCGGAGAAAGTGCTGTTCAGTCCCGTTACGGCACAGATCGTCCCCGCCGGTGCTTCCTGTACCATCGTATAGCCCGCACCGGAATAAATACGGATCTGGTCTGCCTTTTCTTCGCCGAGCATCTGCTTCACCTTCAGCACGCCGCCCGTGATTTTCAGATGCGTCAGACGGTTTCCTGCCGTGTCCCTTGAAATCTTAAAAACGCGCGCGCCAAAATCCCCGCCGTACTCCGGCGTTTTTGTAAACCGGTCCAGAATTTTCAGAAATTCCGTCACGCCCTCCATCTTGAGTGCAGAGCCAAAGCAGCACGGAAAAACCTTCCGCTCTGCGATCATCGTGCGGATCTGGTCTTCTTCCACGCTTCCCGTTTCCAGATACTGCTCCAGCACGTCCTCATCACACATGGCGAGTTCTTCCAGCAATTCTGCGTTCTGGAGATCCTGCGAGAAATTCAGGCAGTGCTCTGAGAGACGGCTCTGCAGTTCTTCCAGCAGTTTTTCCGCATCCGTGCCTGGCTGATCCATCTTGTTGATAAAGAGAAAGACCGGGATCTCATACCGCGCGAGCAGCCGCCACAGGGTTTCCACATGCCCCTGCACGCCGTCCGCACCGCTGATCAGAAGAACCGCATAGTCCATGACCTGTAAAGTGCGCTCCATCTCCGCCGAGAAATCCACATGGCCCGGCGTGTCAAGGAGTGTGACCTCCGTCTCGTTCAGCTTCAGCACGGCCTGTTTGGAAAAGATCGTGATGCCCCTTGCTTTTTCCAGTTCCTCCGTGTCCAGAAAGGCGTCCTTGTGATCCACTCTTCCGGCTTTCCGGATCTGGCCTGTTTTATATAAAACTCCCTCTGCCAGCGTCGTCTTTCCCGCATCGACATGCGCTAAAATGCCTACCGCCAGTTTTTTGGTTTTTTCCATTTTGTTTCATCCTGTCTGTATGATTCATATTTTTCAGGCCCCCTCATCCCCTGCGGCCCGACTCACTGCTTATTGTACCACAAAACCTCTCATTGCGGAACCCCGGAGTGAAACGCAAAAAATCTCAAAGCGGCTTTTTCTTCTGCTTTGAGATTTTTTATGCTATGTTCTGTTTTATCTCTCCCCCGCCATCGGCTGCCGATCTGCAATTTTCAGGAAAACAAATCCCAGTGCAGATAAAATCGCCAGGCATGCAACCGCCACGTTGATCGTTCCGCCTGCCAGTTTTACAGCTGCAATAACTGCAGAACCAAGGAACGATGGTTACTCTGTCTTCCAACGTCATATCCGTTTCTTTTAAAAGTTCATTTGCAAGAAGTGCACCGTACTCTGCCTGATGGGCAACCTGCATACAGTGTTTCTGCGAATGATCCGTATATCCCAGCTGTCCCAGGTTTTCGTTTCCTTTTTTCAGATATGCGTTAATTTCTTCGTTTTTTATAATTTCCTTGTATGTCAATCGTTCGTTCTCCTCTTTTTCAGACTGCAATCTTTTGACTGCATCCATTCCAGACTCCAGCCTAACCGCTGTATTTTTGCTGTTCCTGCCATTTCTTTCAGAATATTTTTTACTACAATCACGATCGTAGCACATTTGTATTTTAACTGCTATCCTGTTCCTATAAGGTCTATATCAAATGATTGTTAAATTTTTTATATTTTTGATGCAGTCAGGCGGGGTTCTGTTACAGCAGAAAAGCACTGCAAATACAGATGGATGTATTTACAGTGCTTATTTTGAGATTATTTTTGTTTTTTAATTCTGTGCGTCTTCGTATTCTTTTACTTTTTCTTCATACTGCTCCTGGCTCTCGATCGTATGTTTTACAATATGACCGTGCTCTTTCTGCTTATGTGCCAGATCCCGGCCAGGACGCGGTGCATATTCGTCTTCCGGGATTTCGAGTGCATTGGCGGTGGCGTGAATGATACCGTTGCTGCTGTAGGTGGCACCGCTCAAGGCGTCGATGTTAAGGCTCTGTTCTTCTTTCATCTGCCCTATCACGTAAGGCGCTGCACGGAAAAAGTATTCCTCGGTGTCGCAGTAGGAAAGGATGGAGATGTCGGTCACTTTCTGGTTTTCTACCGTTACCTGCACTTCGACATCCCCGCGGAAGGCATCGGCGGTACCCGTGCAGATGCCGTCTTTCAGGTCGTGGAAACGGCCGGCGTCCAGGAATGCCTGTTTTTCTTCCGTTGTATCCGTCGATTCAGATGCTGTATTTTCCTGTACAGTATTCTCATCTCCGGCGGCTTCTTTTAACGCATTTTGAGTGGCCTCAATCAACCCTTTACTGCTGTAGGTGGCGCCGGAAACGGTATCTATCTCCTCGGCACTCTGTTTTTTCATGATTTCCGAAAAGATTCCTGACTTTGCTCTGTCCAGATATGTCTGATCATCCTCGGCGTTCTCTATCGTCAGTCCGGTTATCGTTCCCTGTTCCACTTTTACGGAAACGGTCACGGTTCCGCGGTAGCCTTCTCCACTTCCGGAATAAGTGCCGTCCTGGAATCTGCTGTCCAGATTCTGTTCTGCCGTATCAATGGCCGCATCACCTGCTGTCTTACCAACGGAACCGCTCTCGCTCCGGATCAGGAACTGTGACGCTGCAATCGTAAGGCAGGTCACCCCGACACCGATCCACACGCTGTATCGGTACTTCCAGTGTGCATTGTTCTTCAGACATCCGTTTATACATACCCCGCATCCAATACACTCGCCGCCTGCCGTCTGCTCTTTTTCTGTCAGATCAATTCCCATGGTACATTTTGCAGTACAGAGACGGCAGCTTCCGCATTTGCTCCGCGGTTTTACAATTTTTAACAGCGTACATCTGGAAATCAGGCTGTAGATGGCTCCCATGGGACAGAGATACCGGCAGAAAAAGCGCTGGATTAAGATGGATCCGACGAAAATCACCAGAATCAGCGCACCGCCAATCGAAAACATCGGCTTCACACCCGGCCAGTGTCCGATGGAACTGTACTGTCCAAATACCTGCCACGGCCCTGCGATGTTCCATTTTATCATACCGCTCCATACGAAGACTGCCCAGAACAGGAGCACACCATATTTGATCCAGCCTGTTGGAACATTTCTTCCACTCTTCTTTGAATTTGAATGCAGGTTTTTCGCACCTGCTTTTCGAAACTGCTTTTTCAGCTTATTTCCTGCAAACCACAGAAAATCCTGCACAGCCCCGAAGCTGCAGAAATATCCGCAGAAAAACCGTCCCACAATAATCACCGCCGGAACCGTCGCCAGCAGCATCCATACCGAATATCTGATCCGTTCCCACGAAACCGTCCCCTGATAAACTGTGGAAATAATCGTCCCAACCGCAGAAAACTGCGCCTCAAACAAGCCCGGAATCAGCAGGAAAGAAAGGATCTGAATCACTGCTTTCGGCCAGTTTCTTTTGTCTTGTTTTTTCAAATTTGTTCCTCTTTTCTTATGTTTAACGTTTCATCTCCATTACCGGACCATTCGATTTATGTTCCTGGATTAATTCACAAATCTCCGAAAGATTCATTGCCGGGAAATCTCCGGGGACGGTATCCTTCAAGGCACTTACTGCATTTCCGATGGATACTGCCTGTGACAGTAAAAAACCCTCATAAATCGTGTATTTTCTGCACATTTATGAGGGTTTTATATTTTTGCGTTATTTTTACAAATTCACAGTTGAATTATGCGTTCATCTGTTTAGCAACTTCCTCAGCAAAGTTCTCTTCTTTCTTCTCGATTCCTTCACCGGTCTCGAAACGAACGAAGCCTTTTACTGCTACGGTTGCGTTGTTTGCTTTAGCAACCTGTGCTACGTACTGAGCTACGGACTGTTTTCCGTCTTCTGCTTTTACGTATACCTGGTCAAGCAGGCAGATCTCTTTGAGCTCTTTGTTGATACGGCCCTGGATCATTCCCTGGATAACTTTTTCCGGTTTCTGGGACTCTTTCGGGTCGTTCTGAATCTGAGCCATGAGGATTTCTTTCTCATGTGCGATGTAATCAGCGCTTACTTCGTCGCGGTTTGTGTACTGCGGACGAAGAGCTGCAATCTGCATTGCAACGTTTTTAGCCATCTCTTTGAGGTCATCGTTTACAACATCTGTCTCAACGTCAACCAGAACACCGATTTTACCGCCCATATGAGTATAAGAAGCAACGAAACCGTTCTCCTCTTTTACCTGCTGGAAACGACGGATGTTCATGTTCTCGCCGATGGTAGCGATCTGATGAGCCAGCTCTTCGCCAACGGTCTCGTTGGTATCGAATTTCCAAGGCTCTGCCAGGAATCCTTCTACGTCTGCTGCAGTTGTATCCATAGCCTGCTCTGCAACCTGTGCTACATAGCCACGGAATTTCTCGTTCTTTGCAACGAAGTCTGTCTCAGCGTTTACTTCTACAGCGACAGCTTTCTTTCCATCCTCGGATACGTTCAGCATAACGATACCCTCAGCTGCGATTCTGCCAGCTTTTTTCTGAGCAGTAGCAAGTCCTTTTTCTCTCAGGAACTCCATTGCTTTGTCCATATCACCTTCGGTAGCTGTAAGAGCTTTCTTGCAGTCCATCATACCAGCACCGCTTACTTCTCTTAACTCTTTTACCATTGCTGCTGTAATAGCCATTGTTTTATTCCTCCGTATACGTGATTCAGCAGACTGCATCTTCATGCCGGTCTGCTATTGTGAGATTCGCCGAAGGGAACCTGAATTTCAAGTTCCCCCCAGTTCATTACTTCGCGTAAATTATTCAGCGTCTGTCTCTGCTGCTTCTTCGTATGCAGCTTCCTCAGCCTCGCCCTGTTTTGCCTCGATAACTGCGTCTGCCATTTTGGAAACGATCAGTTTTACGGCACGGATAGCGTCGTCATTACCCGGAATTACATAGTCAAGCTCTTCCGGATCGCAGTTGGTATCGCAGATACCGATCAGCGGAATTCCCAGTGTATGAGCTTCCTGTACGCAGATTCTCTCTTTTTTCGGATCTACTACGAAGATAGCGTCCGGCAGTCTCTTCATTTCTTTGATACCGCCAAGGTTTTTCTGCAGTTTTGCAAGCTCTTTCTTTAACTCAATGACTTCTTTTTTCGGAAGAACTTCGAAGGTGCCATCCTGCTCCATGGTCTCGATTGCTTTCAGTCTTGCAATACGGCTCTGGATGGTTTTGAAGTTGGTCAGCATACCGCCGAGCCATCTCTCGTTTACATAGTACATTCCGCAGCGCTCTGCCTCAACAGCGATAGCGTCCTGAGCCTGTTTTTTGGTTCCTACGAAAAGGATTGTGCCGCCGTCTGCTGCGATGTCTGCAACAGCTTTGTATGCGTCATCTACCATTCCTACAGATTTCTGCAGGTCGATGATGTAGATACCATTACGCTCTGTGTAGATGTACGGAGCCATTTTAGGATTCCATCTTCTTGTCTGATGTCCGAAATGAACACCGGCTTCCAGTAACTGTTTCATTGAAATTACGCTCATTGTTTTATCTCCTTATGGTTTTATTCTTCCCCATGTTTTTTCACCTTGGAACCTGTTTTTCAAAAAACAGGCACCATCCTTGGTACCGCATGGGTGCTTATTGTGCAACAGTAAGATTGTATCACAGAGTTTTTTTCATGACAAGCATTTTTTTCGCGGATTCTGCGGTTTTTTTCTGTTATTTTTGTGTTTTTCCCTGTTTATCCTTTAAAAACAGATACCAGAACGTTCCGGCGCAGATTACCGCTTCCAAAAAGATGAACATCCATGCACCTGCCGGCGCTTTTTGGGTCATCCAGGATACGAACTGGCTCCGGTAAAGTCCCCAGATATTTTCTGCCATGTGCGCAAGAACCGGGGCAAGGAGTGTTCCGCACCGCTCATAAATAAGGATCAGAAGCACACTTACCACGGCTGCATAGACAAACTGCGTCACATTGCCGTGATATGCACCGAACAGCAGACATGATGCTGCGATGCCCCAGCCGGTTCCCCAGAAATCTTTTGCCCTGCGGTAAATCATGCCGCGGAAAACAATTTCCTCTGCGGCCGCGCTCAGCACACCCACGGACAGGATCAGAAGCAGCGGGTTCTGTCCTTCATAAATCTTTGATGCCATGTCCTGATAGCCGGAAAAGATTCTGGTAAAGCCGGTCACGTTCATGACAGTATTCAGGAGATGGCCGAAGGTCATAACCAGCAGAATACAGGCGGCTGCCTCTGCCGCACTCCACCGTTTTTCCGGTTTCGGGAACATGCCTTCATCTTTTTTGTACTGTTTCCAGAGAACCGGGATCGCCGCCAGACTGCCGATTGCTGATGCAAGAACGGATGTCGCGTGCATACGCTCTTCCAGATAACCGCCGGTCGTAAACGTCATCAGGATCAGCGCCAGAAGTACGGTTGCTCCGATCAGAAACAGTTCGTACGTCAGAAGCGGTTTTAAAAGACGCCATAGCTTCCGCTGGATAGGAATTACGATTTCCTCCGTTTTTGGCTCTGTTTTCGCTGTCCTTTTTTCTTTTATATTCTCTGCTTTTTTCTCTTTCGGCGCAAAGATTCCTGTTCCACTTTCTCCTCTTGTCAGCCACGGGATACGCTCCGGCTTCATTTTTTTGATGCGGTCGCGTCTTTTCTTCTCTTCTTTCGGATCCTCCGCCAGCAGTTTCAGTTCTTCCGGTGTATCACATACCTTTGCGGCACCTGCTGCCTCGAGTTCTTCTCTTCCGCCGTACCCATACGATACGCCGACACAGAGCAGTCCGTTTTCTCTTGCCCCGATTACGTCATAGCTTCTGTCACCAACCATCACCACGTCGGAACGGCTGTCTTCTGCTCCGAGTCGGCGCAGCGTCTCTGCGATGACTTCTCCTTTGTCGGTTCTGGTTTCGTTCATTTCTGAACCGGTTACTACGGTAAAATACTTTCTGATTTCGAAATGCTCCAGGATCTGCTCCACGTATTTTTCCGGTTTGGACGATGCTACCGCCAGAATTTTTCCCTTCTCTTTCAGATACGCCAGAACCTCCGGGATTCCCTCGTATACTTCATTTTCAAAAATGCCCTCTGCCTCGTACCGCTCCCGGTATTTTGTGATGGCCTGCTGTGCTTCTTCGCAGCCAAGGCCTGCAAAATTCATGAAAGATTCCAGAAGCGGCGGCCCCACGTAACAGTTCAGTTTTTCCAGATCCGGCTCTTCGATGCCAAAGGATGCCAGCGCATACTGTACACATCTTGTAATTCCAGGACCGGAATCGGTCAGGGTTCCGTCCAGATCAAATAATATCATATCTGACATACTCTTATTTCCTCTTTTACTTTTTTTATCGTATGACATGTCTTTTATTCTAGCATATCGAAATTAGAAATACAAACAAAACCGGATCAGGCTATTTTCTGCAGAGTGCACGCAGATAGCGGGTGGTCTGATTCTGAATTTCGGCAATGGCACGAATCAGGCTCCAGAGGCGCCTTAAGGACTGCCAGAGGCGGGTTCCTTTTGGTTTCTGGCTGGTTCTTTGGCTGACAAGTGTGGAAGTTTTTGGTTTCACGTTGACTTCCCACGGTTTCATGGTTCGAACAATGCCGTCTGCGCCACGCACTTTTACAGTGATACGGTTGTAGCCTTCGGAAAGACTCTCGGCTTTCAGACAGATTTTGTTTTCTTTCCATTCATATTCGGCTTCGGAGCCATTTACCATGCAGGAAAGAATTTCAGCCGTGTCGGCGGCTCCCTCGAGCAGAATTTCCGGGGTATAACCGGAATCTATTTCGACGCTGGTGTCGGCCGGGCGGATAATCAGGGGGTTCGGCGCTTCGAAATCTTCGTCTGCTATCTGTGATAATATGAAATCGGCGATGATCTGCGGCGGTATTTGAGATGGCTCCTCCCCAGCACTCTCAGATGGAGTTTCGACAGGCGGAGGACTGCTTTCTTCTGTTTGTAGCGGAATATCATCTGGATCTTGGGTCACCTCCTCGGGCGTGGCTGCAGCAACGGGCAGCTGTTCGTCTGTTTTGAGTTCTTCTTTCTCCGGAGACGATTGCCCGGGCTCCGTTTGTTCCTGCTTTTCTGTGTTTGACTTTCCGACATCCGGCATTACGGTAGGCTCCTCTTTTTCTGGTGCTTTTGTTTCCGAGGTTTGATTTTCTGACTCTTTTTCGGTTGACGGAGATTCCTGCTTCGTTTCTTCCATATCAGGCTTTTCCGGTTCCGGATCTTCTGGCATCAAATTTTCCGTTCTGGATTTTTCTGAACCTGTATCTTCATAATCTGGTTTTTCTGTGTCCATTTCTCCAAAATCCGTTCTCTCCGAATCTGACTCTTCTGTCTCTGATTCTTTTGTATCTGTTTCTTCACATCCTTCCTCTGATTCCGATTCCCCGGAACCCATATCTCCTGCCTCCGGCAATTCTTCTGGCTTCCCCGATTCTGAATCTTCCGAAATTTCTTCCTCCTCTTCTTCCCACCTTTCCGCTGGTTCTTTCTCCGGATCCGGAATTACCGTCGGGGGAAGCATTTTTTCTTCTCCTTCTTTCTCTTTCTTTCCGGTCTCTGCCGAATCTGTTTTCTCTTCCGGCGGCTCTGGTTCCTTCTCTGGTTTCTCTTCTATAGGCGGTTCTTCTTCTGACTTTTCGTCCGGCAGCAGTTCCTCCGGTCCGGCTTTCCCGTCTGCATCTGTCACATCACTGTTCTCGATGATTTCAGCTTCTAATTCCACGCTTTCCACCGCACTTGCGGCCTCGCCTGTCGTCTGCTGTGTCTCCGCGTGGACTTCGATTCCCTGGACGGCCAGGAATCCTGTCATCATTGCGCATATGGTCTTTTTTCTCATCCTGCTTCCTCCCATCTTTTTCTGATCTGCTGATAAAAAATGTCCTCCTCCATTCCCAGAATTTCTGCTGCCTCGTTGAGGTACTGTTCTGCTTTTTCCTGCATGTCGAACTGAAGTGCCAGCTCTGCAGCCCTGAGCAGATTTTTCCGCCGGTTTCCATCCTGTCTGCTGCACAGAAGCCGTTCGTAATAGAGAAAGCTCTCCTGGCACCAGTCCTGTTCTCTTTCCCCATCCCCGGATTTTCCGCCAAGATAGCACGCATCCGCCAGTCTCTGCCAGATAACCGCCTCCCACTGCCCCTCCATATTCTCGCCTGCGGCCTTTTCCAGCACTTCGATTCCTTTCCGCATGGCGTCTGTGTCATTTTCACGCGCCAGTTCTTCGGAAAAACTGAAATACATTCCTGCAACAGCAAGATATCTGCGGCAGCGTTTTTCTTTTTCCGGCTCCTGCTGCGTGTCATCATAAAATTCAGCCAGCAATGGCTCCATCTGCATTTTTTCCCTTGCCGCATCATCCGCCAGACAGTATTCCACAAGTTCCTGCTCCACACGCCCCGCCTGACTGAGATGGTCTGCCTTTAAGAACGCTTCCCGCGCTTTCTGGTAGTTCGGCAGACTGCCTTCTTCCACCGGATTTCCGCAGAACCAGAGATCTCCCTGCTCCTCCCATTCGTCTGCCGCCGGAAACTGCCCCCATGGCATCCTGCTGGCAACTGCAGCCGCTCCTCCTGTCAGAAAAGCAAAAACTGCAAAGATCCGCAGAGTCTTCCTGCCTTTTTGCTTTCTTTCCAGCCGCCGCAGTGCCTTTTTGACTTCTCCGGCAGACGCATACCGCTCCTCCGGCTTTTTCTGCATACATTTTTCCATCACCCGCCAGAGTCCTCTTTTCTGCCGCTTTTTCGCATGCTTCGCCATTGCCGCAAGCAGTGCGCCGAGTGCATAAAGATCGGAACGGGCGTCACACTTCCCGTCATACTGCTCCGGCGCTGCATAACCGCGGGTTCCATAACGGACTTCCACACCCGTTTCTTCTGTTCCGGCTGCACCGAAATCCACAAGGTATATTTCACCACGCTCTGTTATCATCACGTTGTCCGGCTTCAGATCCCGGTAGAAAACCGGCGGGTTCTGTGCATGGAGATAACAGAGAATCCCGCTCAGGGCAATTCCCGTTTTCAGAATTTCCCGGCTGGAAAACCGTTCTCCCTTACGCATACGCTGTCCGATAGATTTTCCGTTTACAGCTTCCATCACCAGAAAGCTTTTTGTCCCACTTTCCAGAAGTTCCACCGCACAGGGAATCCCGGGATATGAAAACTTCTGTAAAAGAAACGCTTCCCGGCGCAGTTTTTCCCTGTCACATATACTTACCTTGACTGCATACCGCTTTCCGGATCCAGTTTTCTCTGCAAGATAAACGACAGACGTTGCCCCTCTTCCGAGCACTGACAGCAGGCGATACTTCCCTCCCGGAAGTTCTACTTTTCCAATGATCCCGCCTCCTCTTTTTACGTCAAAGTGTTTGTCAGTCCGATATTCTGTTTTTGTACATGGATATAAATTGAGCCGAATGGCTCTTCGATAGAGTAATATAGAATCGATTTTTCAGGACGAATGTCCAAGCGGATGAAAAATCGTGATGTAAGTATAACACAACAGCCGCCGTTTCCGCAAGAACTACAGAAGCCGACGGCTGCCAAAAAAATCGCCTGTTTTTTATCTATTTTTTCCCTCTTGACTCCGCGCAACGCCAGATTGCTCCGCACTTCGTGCTCCCGCAATCTTCAAAAATATTCGTAATCCGCTCATTTTTCTTCGAAAAATGGCTACTTACTCATATTTTTTCGGGTCTCAAGCTCAAAAATCCTCCTGCAAGCAAGCTTGCGTCGGACTTTTAAGTTTGATCCCCTGGCGTTTTACATCCGTTCCGGTGCCGAGAATCCCAGCAGGTCGATGCAGGTCTCAAGTACCTCGCGGACAAGATCCAGCAGTGCCAGGTAAGATGCTTTTCTTGCCTCATCCTGCTCACTTAAGATCTTGGTCTCGTGGTAGAAGTGATTGAACTCGTTTGCAAGCTCGTAGATATAAGCACAGATCTTATGCGGTGCTTTCTCCTCGAATGCGTTCTCCACAACGCCGTTGAAACGGGATACGGAAAGCATCAGAGCTTTCTCGCTGTCGCTCTTCGGTGCCAGAAGTGCGCCTTTCTTCAGTTCATTTCCCTCTTCTTTATATTTTCCGAGGATGGATTTTGTACGAACGATCGTGTACAGGATGTACGGACCGGTGTTTCCCTCGAAGGAAGTAAATCTCTCAACATCGAATACATAATCTTTCGATGCCTGGTTGGACAGGTCACCGTATTTAATAGCAGACAGTCCGACAATCTGTGCCGTTCCTCTTGCATCCGTATCTTTTACGCTGCGGTTCTCCACGATCTTCTGATACATCTCATCGTTGATCTCGCCGATCAGACGCTCCAGACGCATAACGCCGCCCTCACGGGTCTTGAACGGTTTTCCGTCTTTTCCGTTCATGGTACCAAAGCCGATAAAGGAAAGAACGGTATCATCATTCACCAGTTTTGCTTTTCTTGCACAGCGGAAACACTGTACGAAGTGAAGCTCCTGACGTTTGTCTGCCAGATAGCAGATCTCGTCCGGCTTGTACAGTTTCATACGCTGGATGATGGTTGCCAGGTCTGTCGTATCATACAGAGCTGCTCCATCGGATTTTAAGATCATGCACGGCGGGATCTCTTTTGTGTCTGTCTCTTCTTTGACATCAACAACGAGTGCGCCCTGGTCATAATGTGCATAACCATTGTCTTTCAGGTAATCTACCATGTCCGGAATGTACTCCTGTGCATCGGACTCACCCATCCACAGATCGAAATGAACGTCGAGGTTTCCATAGTTCTTTTTCAGATCGGCAACAGAAACGTTCATAATGTGTTTCCAGATCGCACGATATCCTCTTCTGCCCTGCTGCAGCTCTCTCGTTGCCTCGAGTGCACGTTTCTTATAGTCCTCGTCCTCTTTCGATTTGCCGCTTGCGCAAGGATAAATCTCCTCGAGCTCGCTGATCGTAAACGGTGCTTCCTCCGGGTACTCTCCCGTAAAGGACTCATCAAAATAAACAAGCTCCGGATGGCGCTCCTGCAGCTCGGTGATGATCAGTCCCATCTGCAGACCCCAGTCTCCAAGATGAACGTCACCGATCATGTTGTGGCCCATGAAGCGTCCCATACGCTTGATGCTCTCGCCGATGATCGCGGAACGGAGATGGCCGACGTGAAGCGGTTTTGCCACGTTTGCTCCGCCGTAATCTACAATGATGGTTTTCGGATTTTTTGCTTTCTCTACAGAAAGCTCTTCATCGTTCTGCATTTTGGAAAGATAATCTGCCAGAAATTCCGGGTTGATTTTCAGGTTGATGAATCCCGGTTTTACGGCTTCAATTTCACCGATCACGCTGTGATCGGTCACTTTTTCTACAACTGCTTCAGCCAGCTGGATCGGTGCTTTGTGGTATGCTTTTGCAGCTGCCATTGCGCCGTTGCACTGGTATTCGCACAGATCCGGGCGGTTGGAAACGGAAACCCTTGCATAGGACGGGTCCATCTCCGCAGCGGTAAAGGCTTTTACCAGCTCTTCCTGGATAAGATCGATCAGTTTTTTCATAATGTTTCCCTCATTTTCTTCTTTACTGCAGAATCATCTGTTCTGCGTTTTGTTTCCGCGCGCTGCGCCGGGCTTCTTCCTCTTCTTTGATGCCGCTTTTCTGATAACAGTACTGGATGATATCTCTTCTTCGGATGATGCCGATGAAGATTCCCTCGTCATCCACAACTGGAACAAAATTCTGCCGCATGGACATCTCGATCAGGTCCTCGATGTTGCTGTTGATGTTGACGGACTCATAATTCCACCGTTTCGGAACCTGCCAGAGCGGGATATCCTCTGCTTCATGGTAATTCAGCAGATACCGTTCTTTTATGATGCGGAGCAGATCTCCTTCCGTCAGTGTTCCCACATAGCAGCCCTTTTTGTTCAGTACCGGAACCGCCGTGTATTTATGATATTCGATCTTCTCGATGGCCTGCCGAAGTGAGCAGTCGTCATACAGATAAGCCGTTTCACTTTTCGGTGTGATAAAAAACAAAATATTCATTCGCGTATACTCCTTTTCGTTGGTCATACTCTTGTTTGATTATACCATAAACGAATGTGAAATGTCTTTGAATCTTTCTTATATTTTCATAAACATACCGAATCCGAAACTCGAATGCCTCTTTGCTGTGCCGCAAATTGCGCTTATTTTCCAGTATAACCGACTTTCCGCAAAAAGTAAAGATCTTAAGTTTCATCCGCACACGCCGCACAAAAAATCCGCACGGATCCAGCACCTACGCTGTGCCCGCACGGATTTTTCAACTCTTTTTTGTTCTATTCTCTTCGCAGCGCATCGATCGGATTCAGATTTGCTGCTTTTACCGACGGCAGCAGTCCGAATACGATACCGATCACCATGGAGAATACCACGGAGAAGATGATCGCCGGAATGCTGATTGCCACAGGCGTCTGTGATACTCTCGAGATCACCTGCGCCATGATGATGCCGCCCAGTACACCGAGCAGTCCGCCGATGCTGGTAAGCACTGCCGCCTCGGTCAGGAACTGGAACAGAATTCTGCGTTTTCTTGCTCCGATCGCCTTTTTCAGGCCGATCTCGCTTGTACGTTCCGTTACAGATACCAGCATAATATTCATAACACCGATACCGCCGACCAGAAGCGAAATGCTCGCGATCCAGATCAGCTGCTGGTTCGTGCTCTGGCCTAACTCCTGCAGACTCTTTGCTTTCTCCAGCAGATCCTCTGCCTGATAGGAAAGAGAATCAGTTGTATTGGTCACGGATTCGTTCATGATATCCGCTGTTGTCTTTCCCACCGTGCTCATATCCTCGGTCGTTTTTGCCATCACAACGGCATTTTCCGGTTCATCATACTGGAATACGATCGGCCAGCAGACATCCGGCATCAGCACCAGCGGATAGGATTCCTGATTGTACGTATAGTAGTCATCTCTGGAATTGATGACCGGCTGGAACGAATCGGCTTTTTTGATCACGCCGATCACCGTGAACGGCTCTCCCATGATCTCGATCGTTTTGCCGACCGGCGACTCATCCGGGAAGAGTGTCAGCACTGCGGTATCGTCGAGGAGGACAACTTTGTGGATCTTCGAGAAATCGCTCTCCACAAAGCCGCGTCCCTGATAAATCTGATATCCGCACGTCGACAGATAATTTTCATCCACGCCAAGCGCCTTCGCACTGTCCAGTGTTGTGTTTCCTTTTGCGATGCCGCTCACATACGTTCTTTCGGTGTAAAACGATGCATTTTCCACCTGATCCTGCTCACGGATCCGCTTTTTCTGATCATCGGACAGTTTCGACACGCCGCTTGGCAGTCCGTTGTCCATCCAGTAATCGCCGTCGCCCTGCTTTAAACTGACGGTCACGTTGTTGTTTCCGGCTCCGATCAGGTTCTGTTTGATCTGCTCATTCGTTCCCTTGATCGTGGAGACAATTGAGATGATCGACGCAATTCCGATGATAATGCCCAGCATCGTCAGGAAGGAACGCATTTTGTGTGACCAGATTCCCTGAAAGGAAAGTCTTACATTTTCTAACATAATGCGCCTCCTTAACTGTTGTAATAATCCGATGAACTGGATTCCTTCGTGTCTGCGCCTTCCACCACGGTTTTGCCGTACGGAAATGCAATGTAATCCTCTTCGGAAAGACCGCTCTTCACTTCGTAATAACTGCCCCACAGAAGTTTTCCGGTTACCACATTCTGTTTCTTTAATTTATCATTTTCATCCCGGATATAAACGAATTTCTGTCCGTTTTCCTCGCGGATGAATTCTTTGCTGACGTACAGGCCGTTGCCGTTTTCTACATCGTTTCCGACAGTGATTGCAATCTCGATCCAGTCACCGTTTTCAAAACCTTCTCCGCCTTCCGGGATAACGGCTGTGAACGGATAGAAGGAGGCTGGTGTCTCGCTGTACGACATGTAGCTTGTTGTCGGGTACGGAGAAATCTCGGTTACGGTTGCCGCTGCAAAAGCACCCGAAGACCAAGAAGTCACGTTGAGTTCATCGCCGACTTTTACCTGATCGAGATACGTCTCGCTTAAGTAGCCGCGCACGTACAGACCTTCGTTTCCACTGACCTGGATAAAGGCGCTTCCGTCGTTGGACGGGTTTTCTGCATTTCCAACCTTCTTTACCACACCGCTGATCGTCGCTTTTACGGTCTGGGAATCCAGGGATTTCTGCGTATTTTTGACTTTGAGTTCCTCTTCCTTCTGATCCAGCTTCAGATTACGGATCTGGCTTTCTTTTTCGCTGATGGCTTTTTTCAACTCATCTTTTGTGTAGGTCATCTGGGTATCATCACCGGAAGAAGTATTGTTATTTGCGCTGCTTCCTGTGGATGATGTAAAGAGGGACTGTACCGATGCTTTTTCACCGTAGAATACGGTTTTTGCTGTCGTCTGCACTGCTTCCGGCACATCTTCGCTCTGCGGTTCCGCTTCCGGTTCTGCCGGGGCTTCGGTTGGCGTCGGCGTTTCCGTCGGAACTGGGGTCTCGCTCGGCACCGGAATTTCTGTTGGAACCGGCTCTGTGGTCGGAATCGGTGTTGTACTTGGTTCCGGGCTGACGGTCGGCTCTGGAGTTACACTCGGTCCCGGCGTAACGCTCGGGGTCGGAGTTACACTTGGTGTCGGGGTAATCGTTCCTTCTTTTACCGCCACATTTGCAGTGCTGACTGCCATGGAAGTACCCTTGTCATTTTTCGCTGTCACTTCTACTGTATAGATTCCGGCATCCTCTTTTGTGATGTTTTCTTTTGTGTAAGTATCCTTAAAATCTCCGTCGATTGTCTTTCCGTTGTGTTTCCAGACGTATGTGTAAGTGACATCCGTTTCGGTGTTTTCCGTGGAATCGTCTGCCTCACCGCTTCCATTTCCGGCTTCACCCGGCTGTGTCACATCGTCCTCGGACGGACTCTCGGTTCTATCATCCGTTTTATCGTCGGCTTTCTCATCCGGCTTCTCTTCGGTATCTTTCTTCTCATTGATTCCGATTTTCAGCTTCAGCTCGCCGCCCTCTGCCACCTCTGTGTTGGCAAGCGGCGTGGTGATTTTTATTTCCGGTGCATCCGCCGATTCGGATTCTTTCAGACTCAGGACTGCTTCATACGAAGTCTCGTATGCTTTCGCAATTTTCGTTCCATCCTGCTCCCACACGGTTTCCAGCGCCTCTGCGGCTTTGTTTTCCTCATGAATCTCCAGGCGAAACCAGTATCCTTCGCTGTCCTCTTCTTTTTTCGTTCCCTTTTCATCCGCGTATCCTGCCATCTGATTCAGGAATCCGCCTGTCAGGACTGTTCCCGGTGCGCAGAGATAGGTGTATGGGTCTTCCTGCGTTCCTTCTCCTTTGTATGGTTTGGAACCAAATACAAGCTTATTCGTACTGCTATACAGAACAGCATCCTCGTACGTCGGCTCCGGTTCTGGGGTCGGAATCGGTTCGTCCGGGAAATCCGGATCGATGGGTTCATCTGGAAAATCCGGGAAATCCGGGAAATCCGGCTCCACCGGATTCAGCGGCGTATCCGATACCGGTTTTGTCTTTTTCAGCTTTTCCAGTTCTTTTTCACTCTGCTGGATTTTCAGCTTTGTCTGTGCAAGCTGTAACTGCTGCGTTTCCAGATCCAGCTCAATCATGCTGGTATCGTATGTCATCAGCGTGTCTCCGGCATTTACCACATCGCCCTCTTTGACGAGAACCTGGGAAATGGTCTGGCTGTCGGAAAGATAGATGTTCTGGGAAGCCGTCGAGGTGATCTGGCCTTCCATGTTCATGCTGTCTCCCCAGTATCCACTCGTAAAGTCACTGACCGGATACACTTTTACGGTTGTCTTCTGCGCCTGGCGAATCCCATAATAGCCGCCGACACTTACGCCACCCACGGCAACCGCTGTCACGACTGCAATCGCTGCTTTCTTTGCGGCTTTTCCTTTTTTCATGCTTCGGCCACCTCCTTCGATTTCATCATTCCGTCGCGGATCTCCACGGTGCGCTGTGCCATCGATGCGATCTCCGCGTCATGCGTAATCATCAAGATGCTGACTCCCTCGTCGTTCAGGCTCTGGAACAGCTCCATGACCTGCTCGCCGGAATGGGAGTCGAGCGCTCCGGTCGGCTCATCAGCCAGCAGAATTTTCGGATGGTTGACGATCGCTCTTGCAATCGCCACACGCTGTTTCTGTCCGCCGGAGAGCTGGGTCGGTTTGAAACTCATACGGTCGCCGAGCCCCACCCGCTCGAGGGCAATCGCTGCCCGCTCTCTTCTCTCTTTTTTCGGCACGCCCGCGTACGTCAACGGCAGGCATACATTTTCCATTGCGCTCTGTCTTGCAAGGAGTTGGAAGTTCTGGAAGACAAAGCCGATTTTCTGCAGGCGGATGTCCGACATCTGATTGTCACTGCATTTGCTGATGTCCTGTCCGTCGAGGATCAGCCGTCCGCTCGTCGCCTGGTCGAGACAGCCGACAATATTCATCAGTGTTGTTTTTCCGGAACCGGAAGGACCCATGATCGCAACGTACTCGCCTTCTTCCATGGAGAAGTTGATGTTTTTCAGAACCGGAACCGGGATTTTGCCCTGCATATATTCTTTACAGATATTCTCTAATTCCAGAATCACGGCTGCACCTCCCCGTCATCTGCTGATCCGGCTTCCTGTGTGTCTGCCGGTTCTGCCTTACCATTGTCGGCGCCGCCGATCACGTTCGTTGTATCTTCCTCACCGCTGTACTCTGCGCCGTCCATGGTATTGTCAACCATGCCGTTTTCATCCTGCGTCATACCGTCGTCGACCATTCCATCGTCGTTGTCAAGCATACCGTCATCCACCATTCCGTCATCCTCGCCGCCGGCCGGATTGCTCTGTCCCAGTGATCCGTCGGTGCTGACTACGGTCTTCATCCCTTCTTCCAGACCGTCCTCCGGGAAGGTGATTGCATCATCTTCTGCAAGGCCGTCGGTGATCTGATATTCCATCATATTTTCATCGTGTGTTCCAAGGGTTACGCTTCGTTTTTCCAGTTTGCCTTTTCCATTATCGGCCCAGACGTAAGGATTGCTGTCGACATCGTTGATAAAGGAGTCAGACAGCCAGATTCCTGTTTTGACTTCCTGCTGGCCGACATCCGGCTCTACGTAAACGTGCTGACCGAGCATCAGGCCATTTGTTCCATCGAGCTGTACATAAAACGGATAGTTGCTTGACTGCGTCATACCGTCTCCCGAACTGCTGTAAACGTTATTGCTTCCTGTCCGTGCATTTTCCCGATCAATCTTTGTCACGGTTCCGGTCCAGGTCTGATTCTCATCTACACGAGAATGCACGATCACCTGGCTTCCTTCGGTAATCGAACCGTCGCTCATATTCTGTTCATTGATCTGGCCTTTTACACGGAAATCTCCCGTTGCAAGAACGGTCAGGAAGGAATTGTCGGAGTTGTCACCGGAGTAAGCGCCGGCGCTGCTGTCATCGTTGTTGATTGATTTTACAACACCTGCGATTTCGCTGATCACGGTCGCATTGGTGATGTTATCGTTTAATTTATCAATCTCCGCCTGTTTTGATTTTCCTTCATATTCTTTTTTCTTTAAATCCAGCTCCGCTTCCTGAATTTCCAGTGTGATGCTTGCCTGCTGGTCTTTTGATGCCTGCTTTTTGTCTTTGTAAAGCTGGTCGATATTGGTATTCATACTTGAAAGTTCATTGTTTATACGTTCCAGATCCAGCTGCGCCTGCTCGAGGTCACTCTGGAATTTCTCGGTATCGTAGGAGAACAGCGGTGTTCCGACCTGAACCTCCTGACCGACTTCCACATAAACTTCCTTTACCTTTTTCTCGCTGTTTTTCTCTACCTTCCAGGTATTTTCCGACTCCACAACACCGGCATAGCGGTTTTCCATTCCATTTCCGGTTCCCAGATTGGTCAGGGCTTTTACAGTATTGACATAGACGACGTTATCGTCCTCTTTTGTACCGTTTCCAAGGAAATGCCATGTCACTCCCCCTCCGGCTGCCGCCAGCACTGCGACTGCACACACAATCGCGATTACTTTTTTCTTCATATGCTTCCTCCCACTTTTCTATTTTACAAATTAATTTTCTGCTTTCCCAAGTTAGTTCTATCGTATCACATTTTGTTTTTTGTTTTCTTACTTTTTCCTTACTCTTTTTTTAGCAAATACTGGCTTTTTCTGAAAATAGATTTTTGTTTTTGTCATTAAAAACCTGCCTCCGTGTTTATGACGGAAAGCAGGTTTTCTTTCGAATCTGTTAGATTTTATTTTTTATGCTACAAGTTTCATCTCCCGCAGAATGCGGTATACGAGATAACAGACCAGCGCTGCACAGACCAGTTTGAACAGAAGCGGAACGACGGCGAACACGATTTTAAATCCAAGCCAGATCACGCCGATCGGGAGAAGAATAGTGGCGCATGCGCCGAGGACTTTTCCTCCAAATTTCAGCAGCAGTCCAACGATCCCAAATAGAATTCCAATTCCGCAGAGCAGACCAAAACAGGTTGCCAGCATGACTAATGTAACTAACATCGTGATTCCTCCTTGTCCTTTTCTCTATGTGTTCCACTTGCTGTGGATGTTTCCGTATCTTTCTTACAAACCATATTGTAGCACTTTTTTCCAGCAAAACAACGGGGAAGACGTGGAAGAATTTCTTAAGTTTTTCTTTACACCGATCGAGTGAAACCTAAAAAAGGACAGACAACGCTGCACTTCTGCAAAATTGTCTGTCCTGTAAATTACAAAATTTTCTTTACTCTTCTGTTGTCTCTTCCTCAGCCTGCGGCTCAACCTCAAGACCAAGCTCTTCCAGCTGTGCTGCGTCAACCGGTGACGGAGCCTCGGTCATCAGACAGGAAGCATCTTTTACCTTCGGGAATGCGATGACGTCGCGGATGCTGTCCTCTTTTGCCATCAGCATAACGAGACGGTCCAGTCCGTAAGCCAGTCCGGCGTGAGGCGGAACTCCGTATTTGAAAGCATCCAGAAGGAAACCAAATCGCTCATGTGCCTGTTCCTTTGTGAAACCAAGCATCTCAAACATCTTCTCCTGCACATCGTTCTGGTGAATACGAACGCTTCCTCCTCCGATCTCAGTGCCGTTCAGGACGATATCGTAAGCTTTTGCACGAACTGCGCCCGGATCGGTATCCAGAAGCGGCAGATCCTCGTCCATCGGCATGGTGAACGGGTGATGCATTGCGGTGAAACGGTTCTCCTCATCGGACCACTCCAGAAGCGGGAACTCGGTAATCCATACGAAACGGTATTCGTTCTTGTCGAGAAGTCCCATCTGCTCTGCCAGTTCCAGACGAAGTGCGCCAAGAACGTTCCAAACAATCTTGTTGCGGTCTGCTGCGAAGAGAAGAAGGTCTCCAGCCTGTCCGTCCATGGCTTTGATGAGGGCTTCCATCTGCTCCTCTGTCATAAATTTGGAGAAGGAAGATTTCCAGCTTCCATCCTCATGGATTGCAATGTATGCAAGACCTTTTGCACCGTAACCTTTCGCAAACTCAACGAGCTTGTCGATTTTCTTTCTCGGCATTGCGCCCTGTCCCTTTGCGTTAATACCGCGGACAGAACCGCCGTTTTCAAGTGCGCCCTTAAATACAACGAACTCGGTATCTTTTACGGTCTCGGAAACATCAACCAGCTCCATACCGAAACGCAGATCCGGTTTGTCGGAACCGAAACGGTTCATAGCCTCTTTCCAGGTCATTCTCTGGATCGGGAGCTGTACCTCAACGCCGAGCACCTCTTTGAACAGGTGTGCCAGCAGTCTCTCATTGACATCGATAACATCATCTACATCAACGAAAGCAAGCTCCATATCGATCTGGGTGAACTCCGGCTGACGGTCAGCACGCAGGTCCTCGTCACGGAAACATTTTACAATCTGGATATAGCGGTCATAGCCGGAGCACATCAGAAGCTGTTTGAACAGCTGCGGAGACTGCGGCAGTGCATAGAAGCTGCCCGGATGAACACGGCTCGGTACCAGATAGTCTCTGGCGCCTTCCGGTGTGGATTTGGTCAGCATCGGGGTTTCGATCTCAAGGAAACCTTCTTTTGACATGAACTCACGGGTGAGCATTGCCACCTTGCTTCTCATAATCAGGTTTCTCTGGATATCCGGGCGGCGCAGATCCAGGTAACGGTATTTCAGACGGAGCTCTTCTCTCGTCTTAGAATCCTCCTCGATCGGGAACGGCGGGGTTTCTGCCTCGGAAAGGATGCGTAAGGACTCAGCCTTTACTTCAAGTTCTCCTGTTGCCAGATTCTCGTTTACCGCACCGGAGCGGGCCATGACTTCGCCTTCTACGGCGATCACAAACTCGCTGCGCAGTTTTGCTGCTTTTTCAAAACCTTCCTCACTGATCGGGCCGTTCTCAAAGATGATCTGCATAATACCGCTTCTGTCGCGCAGATCGACGAAAATAATTCCGCCTTTATTACGGCTCTTCTGTACCCAGCCCATCAGGGTTACTTTTTTTCCGATATCTGCTTTTGTGACTTCCGCACAGCGGCAGGTTCTCTTCAGGCCTTTCATGGATTCAGCCATTTTCTTGTTCCTCCTATTTGGAACTGCGGACACAAAGAATCTGCATCCGCAGCACATCGTTTTTTCATGCGATTACTATTATTGGATATTCCTTACATTTTGTCAACAAAAAATTCTTCGATCTCAGTGTAGCCCTCGCTGGCAAGCTGCTCTTTCTGGAATTTCTTGTTCTTCTTCATCACGGCGATGTTGATGGCCGTGCCTTCACTTCTCTCTTTTGTCGCCTGCTGAATGATCTTCTGCATTCCCTCTGCCGGCATGTTTTTCTCGATCAGGTACGCTTTTTTCTTCTGTGCGCCCGGGATCTGGTAATCTCTCTCAAGCAGAAGCATAACGATACGCTCAAATCCGATGGAGAATCCGCATGCGCAGGTCTGGTTTCCGGTGAATTTTCCGATCATTTCATCGTAGCGTCCGCCGCCTCCGACAGATCCGCCGTACTCATCCATAGCGATCTCGAAGATCGGTCCGGTGTAGTAGGACATTCCGCGCACCAGAGTCGGATCGAAAGCGATCTTGAATTCTGCGGTCTTCACGGCATTGACACTGTCGATGATGGTCTTCAGGCCGTCTGCGTACTCTTTGTCAAGGAATCCCTCGAGTTTCTCACGGCAGTACTCTACGCCTGCGGTATCCGGGGTGATTTCCTCGAACATTTTCAGGTATTTCTCTACGGACTCTTTTGCAAAGCCGGCTTCCTCGAGCTCTTTGGCAACGCCCTCAAAACCGATTTTATCCATCTTATCGAGGATAATAAATACGGTGTCATAGGACTCCTCCGGGAATCCGCTGTAGGCTGCCATTGCTTTTAAGATACGGCGGTCATTGATACGGATCGTAAAGTTCTTGAAGTCCAGTTTTCCAAGCAGTGTGGTGGTAGCAAGGATCAGCTCAATCTCTGCGAGGTTGGTCGGCTCGCCGAGGATATCGATATCGCACTGCATGAACTGGCGGTATCTTCCTCTCTGCGGACGGTCTGCACGCCATACATTTCCCATCTGAAGTGCTTTGAACGGGGACGGAAGCTCGTTTGCGTTGTTGGAATAGTAACGGCAGAGCGGAACGGTCAGGTCATAACGCAGGCCGCTGTCTACGAGATCGTTTTCTTTCTCAGCGGTCTCGAGTTTCAGCTTCTCTCCTCTTTTTAAGATCTTGAAAATCAGTTTCTCATTCTCGCCGCCCTGTTTGCTGTTCAGGTTTTCGATGTGCTCCACGCATGGGGTCTCCATGGAGGTAAAGCCGAAGGTTCCGTAAGTTTCCTTGATCAGACGGATCACGTAGTCACGGATTGCCATTTCTTTCGGTAAAATATCTTTCATTCCGGTAACCGGTTTCTTTTTTAATGCCATTTTCTGTTTTCTCCTTTATGATTTCCCGTATCAATTCATCGACATCAGAAAGCTCGATCGCTTTCCGGCTGCCGCTGTGGATCACTCTCTGAAATGCCAGGAACATTTTCAGATCGAAATTTTTGACTTCTTCTGTCATAAGCTCCATCGCCTGTTCCCGCGTAAACGCACTCCGGTACGGGCGGTCGGAGGTCAGCGCGCAGTACACATCACAGATGCGTAAGATACGCGCCCCAAACGGAATCTTTTCTCCCGCCAGATTGGCCGGATACCCGGTTCCGTCATAATTTTCATGGTGATACAGAATACTCTCCAGCACAAAATCGGAGTAGCCGCGTCCCTGCAGGAGTTCATAGCCCAGTGTGGAATGGGTCCGCACAAAGCGCATCTCCTCAACGACGAGCGTATCCTGTTCTTCTACGTAATTCTCCAGTACAATCTTTCCGATATCGTGGAGAACGCCCGCTTTTGCAAGCTCATAGCAGATTTCTTTCTCATACCCAAGTTCCCGCGCAAGATCGTAAGCTAAATTGCTCACTTCCATGCCATGGATGAGCTGCTCGGTCAGGGTATAGCGCAGCATGTGAAGCTGCTGACTGGAATTTTCTTTCATTTTGGCAGATACTTCTCCATTCCGATACGTTTTCTCTCGATCATTTCATCGATACGCTCCACGTAGTTTTTCAGATCCTTCACGTTCTCCACCCGCTCAATGCGCTCTCCGTGTTCAAACACGAATTTCGTGGACGCTCCGGCTCCCGCGGCCAGAATGGACTGTTTTTCCTCCATAATGAGGATGTTGTAGATACCTGCTTTTCCTTCGCGGGAGTAGCCGACATTCTCAAAGTTACCCGCCATATTTTTCTGGCGGTACATGTAATACGGTCCCATCTCCATGCGATGTGCGCTGTCCATCGTCATTTTCATGATCTCGGCAGAGTTTTCAAACGAGATTTCCTGATATTTGTCTTTGAACAGGTTGAGTCTCGTTGCACGCTTTAACGCAAGGGAATGGACGGTCAGGGAATCCGGATTCAGCGCTTCCACTTTTTCCAACGTATGCGCCACTTTTTCCTTGTCCTCGCCCGGCAGACCGACAATCAGATCCATGTTGATGTTGTCAAATCCAAGGGAACGCGCCATACGGAACTTCTCCTCGATCTCCTCCACGGTATGGTGGCGTCCGATCAGATCCAGCGTTTCCTGGTTCATGGTCTGTGGATTGATCGAAATACGGGTGACCGGGAATTTGCGGATGGCCTTTAAGACCTCCTCATTGATCGTATCCGGCCGTCCTGCCTCCACGGTGAACTCCTGCACCTGCTCCATCGGGAAGAGCTCTGTCACTTTCGTGAGCAGGCGCTCCATCTGTGCCGCATTCAGCGTGGTCGGCGTACCGCCTCCGATGTAGATCGTATCAAGGGTGTAACCCTTCATGTTCTCACTGATAAAGATCAGTTCTTTGATCAGTGCATCGAGATACGGATCTACCATATGCTCCCAGCGGCTTAACACATGGGAGCCGAAGGAACAGTACAGGCAGATGCTCGGACAGAACGGGATGCCGATGTACAGGCTGTAACCGTGTTCGTAGTCGATCGTCTTTAAAATGTCCTTTTCCCGGTTGGCAATCGTGATCGCAAGTGCCGTCTTTTCCGGGCTGGTGTAGTAAGTTTCGCGCATGTATTTCGCAATCTCTACATTTTTTTTACCCTCTTCAAGCATCTTCATCGGAATTTTCGTCGGACGGATGCCGGTGAGATCGCCCCATGGAAGTTCTTTGCCGCTCACTTCGGAAAGCGTGCGGTATACCATCCGTTTCAGGACATTTTTCGTTTCATGGCGGTCTTTTTCATATTCCACCGCCTCACACTGCGAAGCGAGCGTCTCATGTTTCTCGTCTGCAATCGAAAAACAGATCTGATCCGCCTCGTATGTGATCGTATCATAATATGCAAATTTCCCGTCCAGCGCCCCATCCTCTTCGTACCATGAGGTAATCTCACAGCCCGGATAGAATGCCTTGATCAGGGAATACACATCGTATTCAAAATCTTTTCTGTTAAAACAAAGGCTGATATTAAGCAAGGGGATTGTACCTCTTTTCATGTTCAATCGTAGTTTCATCGTTGTGGCCCGGATACACGGTCACATCCCCGGGAAGCTCTTTTAACAGGCGCTTGACCGACGCGGTCAGCTCTCTGCCGGAGGATGTCGGGAAGTCGTATCTTCCGTAGGACTCGCAGAACAGCGTATCACCGGAAAAAAGTGTTTTCTCTGCCGGAATATAGTAGCAGACACCGCCTGCCGTGTGCCCCGGTGTCGCAAGAACGTGGATTTCAAAATCTGCGAGATGCAGCACATCGCCCTCTTTTACGGTTTTGTCCGCCTGCATCGTGTACGGTTTGCTCCAGAGCCCGGAAAGATTTTCCTTTGGATCCCCCAGCAGGTGCTGCTCTTTTTCATGGACATAGACCGGGATATGGTACTTTTTCCGCAGCGCATCCGCTGCCAGCATATGGTCGAAATGGCCATGGGTCAGCAGAATGGCCTCCGGGTCGCCGTCGATCTCGTCGATCTGGCGTTCAATCTCCAGCGGCGAATCGCCCGGGTCCACGATCAGCACCTTCTGGCTGTCCGGATTTTCCACAACGTAGCAGTTTGTCGAGAGCATTCCAAGTGCCCGGTAATTTACCTTTATCATACGCTTTTCTCCTTTTTATCCTCTCGATCTCTGAATATCAATCACGCTCTCCACCTGGCGCACCTTCTCGATGATGCTGTTCAGCTCTTCGTTGTTGTGCACGTCGAACGTCACATCGATGGAAGCCGTTCCCTGCTTGCTCGTTCTCACGTTCATCGCCGCAAGGTCGATCTTCCGCTCGGTAAAGATCTTGGAGATATCCACCAGAAGACCGGTACGGTTGTTTGCGTAAACGCTGATCTCCACGGTATAGAGAGAGCCGCCGTTGTCCTCTGCCTGCCATTCAGCATCAATGAGGCGCACCCGCTCAGATTCCGGCAGATTCAGGACATTGACACAGTCGGTGCGGTGAATGGTCACGCCGCGTCCTCTTGTGACAAAGCCCACGATCTCATCGCCCGGGATCGGATTGCAGCATTTTGAGAAGCGAACTGCCACATCGTGGATACCGCGCACGACGATGCCGCCCTTGCTCTTTCCAACCGGCAGAACTTTCTCTCCGGATGCCGCCTCGAGCACCTGCTCGTCGGTGATCTCTTTTTTATGCTGCTTTTCGTACGTCTCAATCAGCTTGTTGAGGACCTGGCCCTCTTTTAAGCCGCCGTGGCCGATGGCCGCAAGAACGGAATCCCAGTCGCGGAAGCCGTACTTTCTCATGACAGCCTCTTCGTACATCGGTTTCGTATAGATTCCAAGGTTTTTGCCCTTCAGCTTTGCATAGTTGGTGAGCATTTCCTTGCCTTTGACGATGTTGTCCGTCTTGTTCTGCTGGCGGAACCACTGGTTGATGCGGCTCTTTGCCTGGGAACTCTTCGCAATTTTCAGCCAGTCGCGGCTCGGTCCCTTGGAGTTCTGCGAGGTGATGATCTCGACGCGGTCTCCGTTGTGAAGTTCCGTCTCGATCGGCACGAGTTTTCCGTTGACCCTCGCTCCGACCATCTTGTTGCCGACCGCACTGTGGACGGAGTAAGCAAAGTCGATGGCACAGGAGCCGACCGGAAGCGTTTTGACATCGCCCGCCGGGCTGAAACAGTAAACATTGTCGGCAAACAGGTCGAGATCGCTCTTTAAGAGGTTCATGAACTCATGGTTGTCCGCCATGTCCTGCTGCCACTCCAGAATCTGGCGCAGCCAGGTCAGTTTTTCCTCTTCCTGCTCCGGTCCCGGTTTCTTGCCGTCGGAGGCCTCTTTGTATTTCCAGTGTGCAGCGATACCGTATTCTGCAATCCGGTGCATCTCATAAGTACGGATCTGAATCTCAAACGGCTGTCCGTTCGGTCCGATCAGGGTTGTATGCAGGGACTGGTAACGGTTTGGCTTCGGCATCGCAATGTAATCTTTGAAACGGCCCGGGATCGGCGTGTACATTTCATGGATGACACCGAGCGCTGCATAGCAGTCTTTGACGGATTCCACGATGATGCGGACCGCAAAGAGGTCATAGATCTGATCCAGCGTCTTGTGCTGGTTGACCATCTTTTTGTAGATGCTGAAAAAGTGCTTGATTCGTCCGTTGACATCTGCCTCAATGCCGGCCTGGTGGATATGACGGGTCACCTCTTTTACGATCGCATCGACAAACTCCTGCCGCTGCTCCCGCTTCATGCTGACCTTCTGCACCAGTTCATAGTACGCATCCGGCTCCAGATATTTCAGAGAAAGGTCATCGAGTTCGACCTTGATCTTGGAAATACCGAGGCGCTGTGCGATCGGGGCATAGATATCCATCGTCTCACGCGCTTTTTTCTTCTGCGTCTCCGGCGACCAGTACTGTGCGGTCCGCATGTTGTGCAGACGGTCCGCCAGTTTTACCAGAATAACGCGGATATCCTTTGCCATCGCAAGGAACATCTTTCTCAGGTTTTCTGCCTGCTCCTCGACCTTATCCGCAGAATATTTCAGCTGTGCCAGCTTCGTGACACCGCTTACAATCAGGGACACCTCCGGGCCGAACTCCTCGGTCAGCTCTTCTTCGGTCATGACGGTATCTTCGACAACGTCGTGCAGAAGGCCTGCCGCGATCGACTCCTTGTCGAGCTCCAGATCTGCCAGGATAATTGCCACACAGAGCGGATGGATGATGTACGGTTCCCCGCTCTTTCTTTTCTGGTCCTTATGTGCATCCGCTGCCACGCGGTATGCTTTTTCGATCAGGGAAATATCGTCCGATGGATGATATTTTTTCACAGAAGCGATCAATTCCCCGTATAATTCCTCCGGACTTGTAAAATCGTCCGTCTTGCGGATTCTGGCTTCTGCCGCCGCCACATCCTTCTTTAATTCTTCTTCACTGATTCTTTTCTCTTCTTCCATATGTATCCTCCGCTCTCATGATTAACCCCTGCGTTTCGTTGGATACGTTATTTGCCATCGTAACGGATGACAGATTTTACATCATATTTTGCCAGTTTTTCGCGTCCTTTTAAGCCGGCAAGCTCCATCAGGAACACGATTCTGGTTACTTCGCCGCCGAGGCGCTCGATCATTTTTGCACAGGCTTCCACGGTACCGCCGGTTGCAATCAGGTCGTCGATGATGACTACCTTCTGGCCCGGTTTGATGGAGTCTTTGTGCATCTCGATCGTTGCGCTGCCGTACTCCAGGTCATAGCTCTCCTCGACGGTCTCCAGAGGAAGTTTTCCTTTTTTACGGATCGGCACGAACGGTTTGTGCAGATTGTAAGCAATCGGCATACCGAAAATGAAGCCGCGGGACTCGGTTCCGCAGATTACATCACAGTCTACTTCTTCTACAAAATGCTGCATCTCATCTATGGCAAGCTGCAGTCCGTCTGCGTCCTGCAGGATACTCGTTACATCTCTGAAAATAATACCCGGTTCCGGGAAATCCGGAATACTTCTTACGTAATCCTCTACTTTTTTCATAAAATATTCCTCCGTTTCGTCAAGGTTTGACAATTCACCTTACAGTATAGCATCAATATTCTTCTGCGTCAATTTCGTTTCCGATAGAAAACAGGGCAGAAAAATCAGGTATTTGCGGCTTTTCTGCATCTTTAAAAATAACTCTGGATATTGATCTGTAATTTGTCGCGTCCGTTCCACGTATCGATCGACGGATAGTACGCTACCGAGAGGGCCGGATGTGCATCCACGTATGCGGCGAACGCTTCTCCCTCGCCGAAATAGACACCATCCATCTGGTATCCGCCCGCATCGGCAAGCTGTACTTTCACCACGTTTCTATTCTTTCCAAAAATGCGGTAATTTAATACAGTCAGTCCTTTCTGTGCGAACAGCGGTTTCGTGTTGCCTTTTCCGAACGGCTCCAAGAGACTTAACTGGCGGATCAGATTTTTGGTGATGTAGGTGATCGGCATCGGCACATCGATCACGACTTTTTCGACGAAATCCTCTTCCGTCAGCGTGGAATTATCGTTCAGTGCCCGGCGGAACGGTTCGATCATCTCCTCTCCTGCGAGGGAAAGGCCCGCAGCCATCGGGTGGCCGCCGAATTTCGTCATCAGTTCTTTGCATTTGCAGAGCTCCTCATACATCGAATACGCTTCGATCGAGCGGCCGGAGCCCTTGACGCCCTCCTCACTTCTGGTGAGTACGAAGGATGGTTTGTGGAAGTGCTCCCGCAGGCGACCTGCGATGATTCCGGCAAGGCTCTCGTGGCAGTCCGGCAGATAGACGACGAGGACTTTGTCGTTCTGCAGCGGGGAGGTTTCCACGAGCTCGATTGCTTTCGCCTCACCCTGGCGCGTCAGCTCTTTGCGGCTTTCATTCAGGTCTTTCAAGTCCCCGGCAAGCTTTGCGGCCTCCTCACGTGTCTTTGCGCAGAGCAGTTTTAACGAATGCTCCGCCGTGTCAAGCCGTCCCGATGCGTTGATGCACGGGCCGAGAACGAAGCCGATGTGATACGGTGTCACGTTTTCCGCCTCGATGCCCTGCACACGGATCAGCTCCTGCAGGCCGAGGTTCTGCGTTTTATGGAGCGCCCGAAGGCCGGCTTTTACAAAAATCCGGTTTTCTCCCTGCAGATCCATCACATCACCGATCGTCGCAATGGCGACAAATTCCAGAAAGCGGAAGCTGTGCTCCTTTGGAATACCTGCTTTTGCCTCCATCGTCTGGATCAGTTTCCATGCGACGGCCGCACCGCAGAGGCCCGGAAACGGATAGGAACAGTCTTTCTGTTTCGGATTGACAACCGCGTCCGCCGGCGGCAGGATGTAGCGGCGTTCTCCGTTTTCATCCTCCTCAAACGGAACCTCGTGGTGGTCCGTCACAACAACCGTCATGCCAAGCTCTTTTGCCAGACGGATCTGACTGCCCGCCGCGATGCCGTTGTCACAGGTGACGATCGTGTCCCGCCCCTCATCCGCGGCAAACTGCACAAGATGCTCATTTAAGCCGTATCCGTCTGCAATCCGGTCCGGGATACGCACATCCACATCGGCACCGAGATCTTTTAATCCGGTCAGCAGAATATACGTTGCCGTAACACCGTCGATGTCGTAGTCCCCGATGATGCGGATCGGCTTTTTCTCCCGGATTTTTTCTGCGATCAGATCTGCCGCGCGCTCCATATCCTTCATCAGCAGCGGATCATGGAGCTGCTCCAGATCACCGAAGAGATACTCTTCGATCTCTTTCTCCCCGGTCACATCCCGGTTCCGGATCAGGCGGGCGATGACGGGATCGATGCCGAACCGGTCCGCAATTGCCTGGAAATCGGCGCGTTTTGCCGAAACTACCCAGCGTTCTTTCTTCATATGTTCTCCTCTTTCCTGTTAGCAGGAAACGCCGGACTTTTCCGGTCCGGCGTTTCTCTTTTTATGGTTTTGCTGCTTTTATTTATTTTTTGTCTTATTCTGTACTGCTTTGGACGGCACATATTTGTTTTTTCCAACGTGCTTCATCACATACCACAGGGCACCTGTGATGCAGACAGAAGTGTAAGCTCCGCATACGATACCAACCATCAGAGGTGCTGCAAAGTCGCGGATGGAAGAAACTCCCATCACGAACAGAACAAAGATGGTGATAAAGGTGGTGAGGGAACTGTAAATGCTTCGGGTCAGGGTGTCCGTGATGCAGCGGTCAACCAGGGACTCAATCGGCTCTCTCTTTAACTCCGGCAGATTCTCACGGATACGGTCGAAGATGACGATCGTACTGTTGATGGAATAGCCGAGGATCGTCAGCATACACGCGATAAAGGTGCTGCCGACCGAAATACGGGATACCACATAGAATCCGAATACAATGGCGATATCGTGCATCAGTGCAAGGATGGCACTCGATGCGAAACGGATGTCGCGGAAACGGATCCAGATGTACAGCAGCATGCAGACTACAGCGATGATAACTGCTTTCATCGCATTCTGGCTCATCTCTTTACTTACAGTAGAAGAAATGTTGTCGAAAGTGATTTCAGAAGTATCGACACCGAAATTGTCTGCCATTGCCTGGTAAACCTGCTCACGCTCTTCCAGAGTCAGAGAACGTGTTTTGATGATGACATTGTTGCCTCCGACAACCTTTGTCATCTGAATATTGGAATCTTTTGTCACGCCTTCCACAACCGGCTCTACCTCTTTGTCCAGCTCTTCGATGGAGTAATCCTCGTTGAACGGAACGTTGATGGAAGTACCGCCCTTGAAGTCAAGGCCGAAGTTCAGTGCGCTTCCCTTTGTCTGATGCATGAAAATCATGCTGGCCGGAACGGCAAGCAGCAGAATGCAGGAGATCGTGAAGAAGATCTTTCTCTTTTCCACAAATGGAAATCCCTTGCGTTCTTTCTTGGTTCCGTAGTATTTCGCATCCTTCAGTCCCATACCGTACAGGCTGTTGACCAGCAGTCTGGAAACAACCATGGCGCTGAACATGGAAAGAACAATACCAAGAGCAAGTGTCATGGCGAATCCGCGGACACTTCCGCTTGCGAGTGCATACAGAACGGCTGCTGCAATCAGAGTCGTTACGTTTCCGTCCAGGATGGCGGAAGTTGCCTTCTTGAATCCGTCGCGGATTGCTGCATGAACTGTCTTTCCGGCACCGATCTCCTCCTCGATACGGGCGTAGATGATAACGTTCGCATCGACTGCCATACCGATCGACAGGATAACACCGGCGATACCAGGCAGAGTCAGGGTCAGGTCAAATGCATTTAAAGAAATCAGGTTCAGCTCAACGTAAATGAGCAGTGCCCATCCGGCTGCAATACCAGGCAGGCGGTATACAACTGCAAGGAAAATGATGATCAGGATAATGCCGATCGCTCCTGCTTTCACGCTGGTGGAAACAGCTGCAGATCCAAGCTGTGCTCCAACGACGCTGGAGTTGATCTCCTCAAGTTTCAGGGAAAGGGAACCGATACGGAGGGTGGATGCCAGGCTGGTTGCTTCATCCCAGTCCATGTTTCCGCCGGAGATGACTGCAGTACCATCGGAAATCACAGCGTTTACACTCGGTACACTGACGAATTTCTCATCATAGTAGATACCGATGCTCTTTCCTGCGCTGTAGGCTTCCTGGGTTGCGTCTGCAAATTTCTGTTTTCCTTCGTCGGTCATTTTCAGCTGAACGACGCTCTCGGTTGCTTTTGTGGTGGAGTTCTGCTGATGCATGGCTTCTGCGCTCTCCACATCTTTACCGGTCAGAACGACGGAGCCGTCCTCCTCGAGCTCTTCGATAGTTTTTCCGTTCAGAACGTACTCGCCGGTCGAGCTGTCGTAGGTGTAGTTTTCTGTTCCGTCATCGTTGGTCTGTTTGATGAAATACAGGCTTCCCGGTTTACCCATCTCTTCCAGAATGGTGGTTGCATCGGTTGCACCCGGGATTTCAATGGTGATACGGTTGTCGCCCTGCAGATATACCTGTGCCTCTTCGCTGTACTGCTGCGCACGCTGTTCCAGCTTGTAGCGGGTATCTGACATTTCTTCGTCTGTCGGGTTGTCCTTTACGGCCTGATAGGTAATGCTGACACCGCCGGACAGATCCAGACCCAGGTTGATGTTCTTCATCGAACCGGTTCCGGTAGGACCCCATCCTTTGATCATCGTCCATCCAAGAAGCACTGTTACAATGGCTGCCAGGACGAGTGCGATGATACTCTGTTTCTTCTTCATCATGTCGCGATTTTCCTCTTTTCTTTAATCTTCGGCCAGAGCTGCCTTTATCATCAATGCACACTCGATCCGTTTCTGCTGCATCTTGCATCCGATCTCGTAAACATCGTTGATCTTACCTGTGAAATTGTAGGAGTTTGCCGCGCATCCGCCGCTGCAGTAGAACCGTGCAAAGCACTGGCTGCACTCCTTCTTGGAATAAACGTTGCATTTTTTGAATTCGTTGACAGTTTCTGTCTTTTTCACGCCTTCGTAAACATTTCCGAGGCAGAAATCTTCCTGTCCTACGAACTGGTGGCACGGATAGAAATCGCCCCACGGTGTTACCGCAAGGTACTCGGTTCCGGAACCGCAGCCGGAAAGACGTTTATAAACACATGGTCCGCCGGTCAGATCGATCATAAAGTGGAAGAAATTGAAGCCTCTTCCCTCTTTTTCCCTCTTGATCATCTCTCTTGCCAGAATGTCGTACTGTTCGAAGATCACCGGAAGGTCTTCCTCACGGATCGCATAGTCCTCGGTCGGAGGCGCTACAACAGGCTCAACCGAGATCTGCTTGAAGCCGAGGTCTGCCAGATGGAGAACATCAGCTGCAAAGTCTGTGTTGTAATGCGTGAAAGTTCCGCGCACATAGTATTTATCCTGATGACGAAGCTCAGCGAATTTCTGGAATTTCGGCACGATCAGATCGTAGCTTCCGGCACCTTTGCGGAACGGACGCATGTGATCGTGAACTTCTTTTCTTCCGTCGATACTTAACACGACGTTGCCCATCTCTTTATTGCAGAACTCCATGACCTCGTCGTTTAAGAGAACACCGTTGGTGGTCAGTGTGAAACGGAAGTTCTTGTTATGTAACTTCTCCTGTTCTCTTCCGTAGGCTACGAGCTGTTTTACAACATCCCAGTTCATCAGCGGTTCACCGCCGAAGAAATCTACCTCGAGGTTTCTTCTGCTGCCGGAGTTCGCGATCAGGAAATCAAGCGCTTTTTTGCCGACTTCCAGGGACATCAGTGCACGTCTTCCGTGATACTCGCCCTCTTCTGCGAAGCAGTAACGACAGGCAAGGTTGCAGTCGTGTGCAATGTGGAGGCAGAGTGCTTTTACGACGGTCGGACGGTTGGAAAACTGATCAATTGCGTTTTCGTAGATGTCTTTTGTAAAGAGCATGCCGTTGTCTGTAAGTTCCTGAATTTCTTCTCTGGCTTCGGTGATGTCCTGCTCGGCATATTTACTGCTAAGCGCCTCTGCTGCCTCTTCTGCATTTTTTCCTTCGTTCATGCAGGAAAGGACATCGTATACGCAGTCATCCACAACATGGACGGAGCCGCTGTTGACGTCCAGCACCATGTTGAAGCCATTGCTTTTATATAAATGTATCACTGTGGTATTCCTTTCTATAACTCTCTCTTTTTTTGATGTGCCTGGCAAAAAGAATGTTCCCAAATCCGGCGAAACCGGTTCTGGGAACACCTTTTACTCGTCCTTATGGATTACTTTTACTTATGCTCGCAGCTCTGGTTGCCTACGGTGCAAGAAGTCTTACATGCGGACTGGCAGGATGTCTGGCACTCACCGCATCCACCTTTTTTTACAGTGTTCTGTAAGCTTTTTGTATTTAAAGTTTTGATGTGTTTCATGGCACATTCCTCCTTCATTGTAGTTGACGCGCGACTTTTTTATAGTCTTCGGCCATTAGCTCTTCCCATTATAGCATAGGTTTTTCAAATTTAAAAGTCTGTTTTTTGAAAAAATGTTCTGTTTTGTCCGCTTTTATCTGCCGTGTGCCGTCATTCCGCCTGCCATTCCGCCGACGGCACAGACTGCTGCCGCCCACAGAAGTCTTCCGGCTCCGGCAAATCCGCCCGGCAGGAAGACTGCGGAGACGATGATCAGAATGGCAAAATACACGATTCCAAAGCAGATGCCCCAGAGAAACCGCCGTTTTCCCGCCATGTTTCCTGCCATTCTTCCGCCGGAAAAGCTTGATGCCAGATAGATCACCACAATGCCCGCCTGCACCCAGCTTTCCTTCCAGGAAAATTTCCAGAGCAGGAAAGACAGCAGCAAAAGAAGAAGCACCGAGATCAGATAGGAAACGAGAAGAGCCTTCAGCCAGCCGATCCCGCTGCCCGCACTCACCGCCCATGTTTTCTTTTCTTCCATAAGAAAAAGCCCTCCCATACTGTAAATGTATGGAATGGCTTTTTCGGATATGCCTGTTTCTTTATTCTTCGTCAAACGGATGATTCTTTTTGAATTCCAGCCATGCGGCCATGCTCTTTGCGCGTTTCGCCTGCATCTGAAGGAATGCCATGCAGAACATAACGGCTGCAGAAAGTGCGGAGCTGATCGCCAGCGGAAGCACCATCGTCTCATCGCCGGTGTTGACCGGGATGCTGCGGATGCTTGCAGTGGTCTGTGTCTTCTTCTGCGGAATCTTTGTGCTTCCGGTATTGGAATTGGAAGAGCTGTTGTTACTGCTGCTCTTCGACGGTGTGGCTGTCGGAGCCGGAGTAGATGTCTTATTCGTTCCGTAGTTGTCCGGTCCTACAAGGATCGTTCCTGCGGCACGCAGCGTACTTACGTCATCGGCTGCACTTGCTGTCATTTCACCGGCACTCAGGTTGGATTTCTGCTCTGCAGCTGCAAGCAGTTCATGCTCGCCTTCGTCCGCCGTCTCAGCTTCTGCTGTTTCCGTCTGCTCCTCTGATACAAGGCTTCTGGACAGACTTACTGCCATCGGCTGGATCAAAAGAGAGACATCGGAGACCAGATAGCCTTCTTCTGTGCTGTCCGTACCGGATGGATTGGAAATTTCATCGAAATTTTTTACGGTTTCGTTTTCTTTCTGAATTTCATCTTTTACAAGATCATCCAGATTTTCATCCTGTTTCCACTGGTCCGATGATGCATCATTTCCCGTTCCGTTCTGGTTATCCTGGTTTGTATCATCTGCTGCAGGATCGTCTTTTGCTGTATCATCCGGGGCAGGTGTCACGGTTGGATCTTCTGCCGGAGTTTCCGGATTCTCCGGATTTTCACTGTCATCGGTATTCTCGCCCGGTGCTGTCGTCGGAGTTACTTCCGGCGTTACGGTCGGTTCCGCATCCGGTGTCGGAGCTGCCGTTGGTGTATCCCCTGTATCTTCTCCGTTGTCCGCATCCGGTGTCGGAGTTGCCGTTGGTTCCTCCGCCGGCGTTACGGTCGGCTCTGCGTCCGGCGTTTCCGTCGGTTCTGCGTCCGGGATCACCGTTGGTTCTGCGGTCGGCTCTGCATCCGGCGTTTCCGTCGGACCCGGAGTTGGTGTTACGGTATCTTCTGCCGCATCCGGTGCCGGAGACTCGCCTGGCGCAAGCGTTGGTGTTTCCGAAACCGTTTCTTTTGCTTTTTCTGCTGCCAGAACAGCCTCATATCCGGCTTCTGTCACCACGATTTCATCTGCCGCAAAAACGGTATCTGTTACTCTTCCCCAGAAGTCTGTTTTCTGCTGTTTCTTTCGATACGTTTCCAGCTCTTTTTCATCCATGCCGACGAATACCAGATATTTTTCTGCTGCTTCCTCCGCTGCCGTTTTGCTGGTATCTGCAGCAGTGTTTTTTTCGGTTGTTTTCCCGTCCGCCTGCAGTTCTGCCGCTGCAACTGCAAGAAGCTCCTGTGCTTTTTCCACGGTTTTTACTGCTGTCTCTGCCGTTGTACCGTCTGCCGTATCATCGCCGGTTTTCAGATTCACATAAACGGCTGCCCGTTTTGTCTTTGTCTCTGTACCGTTCTCCGTTCCGGAGACAGTTTCGTTCTGTACTGCGCTTTTTTCCGTTCCTGCCGATGCGCTGGCATGGAGCGGAACTGCATCGGAAAATACCAGTGTGCCCGCAAGGACAGCACCCATCACTTTCCATGCCTGTTTTTTCTTCATTGCGTTTCTCCTTATGTTCTCTTGGTCTATCCTAAAAAAATCTGTCTTTTTGTGTCATAATTTCGCATTACAGCATTATAGCACAAGAAAGAATCCCGCGCAAGGCTGAAGTCGCCTTGAAACGCGGGATTCGTTACAGTTCACAGGTTCCCTGCGAACTGTAACATTCGCAGCCCTCATTGAAAGTTTTGCTTCGCAAAAGGAGGGCTGCTCACACCTGAATCACTTTCTTACGCAGTGAAACAGCAAGTGTTTCACTGCTGGGTGAACAGTAACGCGGGATTCTCATCTGCTTTTATCGCTTTTTAATTTGTTTCCATTCTCGTTGTCGTAAGCTGATCCGGGGATAAATTCAGGATTTCCATAAACTCATCACCTGTGATCGTCTCTTTCTCATACAGATATTTTGCCAGCTCGTGGAGTTTCGGCATGTTATCTTTTAAGAGCTGCTCTGCTTTGTCGTACTGTTTTCTGACTGCTGCAACAACCTTCTCATCAATCTGTGCTGCTGTCGATTCGGAGCATGCCAGGGAAGTGTCGCCGCCGAGGTACTGGTTCGTTACCGTCTCAAATGCAACCATACCAAATTCCTCGTTCATACCGAAGCGGGTGATCATGGATCTTGCCACCTTCGTTGCCTGCTCGATATCGTTCGAAGCACCTGTCGTGATGGAATGGAACACCAGATCCTCTGCCACACGGCCGCCGGTCAGCGTTGCAATCTTGTTTTCCAGCTCTTCGCGGCTCATCAGGTTGTGCTCATCTTCATCCACCTGCATCGTATAGCCGAGGGCGCCGGACGTACGCGGGATAATGGTGATCTTCGTAACCGGAGCGGAATGGCTCTGCAGTGCTGCGACGAGTGCATGGCCGACCTCGTGGTAGGAAACGATCAGTTTCTCTTTGTCGGTCATGATCTTATTCTTCTTCTGGTATCCGGCGATGACAACCTCAACGCTCTCCTCCAGATCCGCCTGGGTGACGAATTTTCTTCCATCACGGACGGCACGGAGTGCTGCCTCGTTGATCATATTGGCAAGTTCTGCACCAGAAGCACCGGATGCCATACGTGCGATCGCATTGTAATCGACATTGTCGCCCACGCGGATGTTTTTCGCATGGACTTTCAGGATTTCCTCACGGCCTTTTAAGTCAGGCAGTTCAACCGGCACACGGCGGTCGAAACGGCCCGGACGAAGAAGTGCCGGGTCCAGGGAATCCGGACGGTTCGTCGCTGCCAGAATGACAACGCCTTTCTTTCCATCGAATCCATCCATCTCGGCAAGCAGCTGGTTCAGGGTCTGCTCACGCTCGTCGTTTCCGGAGAATCCGCCGCCGTCACGTTTTTTGCCGACGGTATCGATCTCATCGATAAAGACGATACACGGTGCTTTCTCATTTGCCTGCTGGAACAGGTCACGCACCTTCGCAGCTCCCATGCCGACGAACATCTCGACAAACTCAGAACCGGAAATGGAGAAGAACGGAACATTTGCCTCTCCGGCTACTGCCTTTGCAAGCAGCGTTTTACCGGTTCCTGGAGGGCCGACAAGCAGTGCTCCTTTCGGCATTTTTGCACCAATTTCTTCATATTTTTTGGGATTATGCAGGAAGTCAACAATCTCCTGTAAAATTTCTTTTGCCTCATCCTCTCCGGCAACATCTGCAAATTTAATGCCGGTTTCGGACTGTACATAAACCTTGGCGTTGCTCTTTCCAAAGCTCATCGCATTTCCCATGCCGCCCATCATCTTGCTCGTCATGCGTTTCATCAGCCACTGTCCGAGCGCAACCATCACAACGATCGGTATTACCCATGTTAAAAGAAATTCCATGAGCGGCGACATCTGCTCTATGATCGGCGTTCCAAATTCGGTAATACCTGCCTCATATAAACGGTCTACCAGCTTGTAATCATTCATCACACCCGTCTTATAATAATTCGCCGGGCTTGATTTGTCGCTGAAAATAATCTCATTTGACTGGATCTGGACTTCGCTGATTTCGTTGTTATCTACCATCTGCAAAAATTTTCCGTAATCAACTTCTGTTACTTTGGGCTCGAGAAGTCTCGGGAAAAGCAGAAGATTTAACAGCAGAATGACGATCAGCGCAATCACATAATAAAAAATTATGGGTTTTTTCGGTTTCTGCACCTGCTTCATCTGTATCCCCTCCTGTTTCTTGATTTTCTTTCTTTTTTAGTAGCATAAACTTTTCTTTCGCTAAAATCAATCAAATTCTGACATTTCATGAAACTTTTATACTTTTTTATATTTTCGCTATAAAAAGGTAAGTTTCTTGCTTTTCCATCTGTTTTCGGCTATACTTGCGAAAGACTGGGAAAGTCTCTTTTTGAAATTTTGCCCCGAAATGACGGGGTTCATTCGATAAAAAAGCTATAGAAACGGAGGTTTTGTGTATGGGACACAGGTTTACATATGTGGTTTCGCCGGAGGAGGAACGGGAAAATCTGACTGTGGAATGGTTTCTCCGCCGGCATGGATATTCGCGCCATATTATTACGGGCTTAAAACGCACAGAGGACGGCATTTTCCGAAACGGCGTCCGCGCCTGGACGAGCCAGGCCGTGCACGCCGGGGATGTGATCGAAACGCACCTTGTCGAAACAGAACCCTCCGACGGAATTCTGCCGCGGCCGGTTCCGTTTTCGGTTGTGTATGAGGATGACGACATCCTCGTTGTGGATAAACCCGCTGATACGCCGATTCATCCGTCGATTGGAAATTATGAAAATACACTGGCAAACGGCATTGCATGGTATTTTGAACAGAAAGATGAACCCTTCGTCTACCGCTGTATCAACCGCCTCGACCGCGACACCACCGGCCTTATCGTGCTTGCCAAGCACGCCTTAAGCGCCGCCGTCCTCTCCCAGGCCATGCGCTCCCGCGAAATCCACCGCACGTATCAGGCCTTCGCCCTCGGCGAAACCGCTGCATCCGGCACCATCGACGCCCCGATCGCCCGCCTCAACGGCTCCCTCATCCAGCGCACCGTCGACTTTGCCTCCGGCGAGCGCTCCGTAACCCATTACCGCACCCTCGCGCACTGCTCCGTTTTCTCCCACCTCGAACTCAACCTCGAAACCGGCCGCACCCACCAGATCCGCGTCCACATGGCTTACATCGGCCATCCGCTGCTCGGCGATACCCTCTACAACAAAACTCCCGGCACTTTCCCCCGCCAGGCACTTCACTCTGCATCGCTCTCCTTCGTCCATCCGATCACCGGAGAACCCTTAAACTTCCACGCACCACTGCCGGAAGATATGCAAAACCTGCTGACATAAACCAACCCCCGTGAGTTGCCGCTCACGGGGGTTTTGTTGTCCCTGATGGAACTGTCATGTCTTTTTGCCGGTGACATTGTATCATACACAAAATTTAGTTTCAATCATCATTTTCATACAGTTCTGATTCTCGGTACTTCATCGATATGCAAATATTTGCTGATGCATTTCACAATCACATCATGATCCGAAACCTGTCCCATGCCGGACACTGCTACGGTTGCCACAACGCCGACTTCTTCCACGCAGATCGGAAAACCTCCGCCCAGCATTGCGTATTCCTTCGGGTCCAGTACCATCTGTTTTACGCTCTCCGGCGCATTCGTCGCTGCCATGTAAAGCTGCAGCGAACTCCGCTCCGTCAGAAGCACCGAATTGCTCTTCCGTCTCATCAGCTCCACATTATGCGGCGTAATGCCGTTATCGCAATACTGGAATACAACTTCCCCGTTGCTTCTGCGGATCATGATGCCAACCTGTGCTCCGCGCCGTCTTGCCTCCATCAGGATCATCGTTCCCAGTTCCCATGCGTCTGCATTTGTAAAATGCGTAAACTGCAGAATATCCTCCTGCATATCGAGCACTTTCATCAGTTCATCCATTGTCATTGTCATACTTTTGCCCCGTCCTTTCTGCCATTTTATATTTTTTTAGCTTTTCACCCCTCGTTTTCTGACTTTCAGTTTATCATTTTCCCAAATTCAAGTCAAGCCAGCCACCCCCGGCATTGGCTAACACGATATCACCGAAAAGCAAAAATTCCACGCCGCAGAAGTTCCCTCCCACAGCATGGAATTTCTCATTTTTATTTTTCTATCATAATACACTTCCGCGGGCAGTTCTCCGCGCAGAGGCCGCAGCCTGTACATTTTGCCGGGTCGATCTCCGCGCGCTGGTCCACAACGTGAATTGCATCCGACGGGCAGTTCTTCTCGCACTTCTTACATCCGATACAGCCGATCTCACACGCTGCCATCACCGCCTTGCCCTTCTCGGTTGAGCGGCATTTCACCGTGATCTTCTGCTCATACGGAATCAGGTCGATCAGATTTCTCGGACAGGCCTTCACGCAGGCACCGCATGCCTTGCACGCTTCGCCGTCCACAACGGCAATGCCGTTTTCAATATGGATCGCATCAAACTTACATGCCTTCACGCAGTTTCCAAAACCAAGACATCCGTTTCCGCAGCTCTTCGGACCGCCGCCCGGTACAAAACCGGCGTAGGAGCAGTCCCTTGCACCCGTGTATTCATACTTGTTCTTTGCCACGTCACACGTACCGGCGCACCGTACCACTGCTTTTCTGCGCTCCTGTGCTCCGGCTTCCTGTCCCATAATGGCACCGATCGCTGCCGCAACCGGAGAACCGCCGACCGGACAGACCGAAATCGGGGCTTCACCCTTTACCACTGCAGCCGCCGCTCCGTCACAGCCCGGGTAACCGCAGCCGCCGCAGTTGTTGCCCGGCAGCGCTTCACGGACCTTCGTCTCGCGCTCGTCCACTTCCACATAAAACTTCTTTCCGGCAATTCCAAGGAGAATACCAATCAAAAGGCCGGTTCCACCCACCATCAGGGTGGCTGCTAAAATACCATTCATCTCTTCATCCCTCCTAGATCATTCCGGAAAATCCCATAAATGCCATTGACATCAGCATAGCCGTAAGAAGAACGATCGGCATTCCTTTGAATGACTCCGGGATATCGTTGTACTCCATCTTTTCCCGCAGGCCGGCCATCAGCACCATGGCAATCGTAAAGCCGATTGCGGTTGCCAGACCGTAAACCGTACCCTGCAGAATCGTGTAATCCTTCTGTACGTTGATGAGTGCCACACCGAGTACCGCGCAGTTTGTTGTAATCAGCGGAAGGTAAACGCCGAGCGCTCGGTACAGAGACGGAATCGTCTTTTTCAGAAACATCTCAACGAGCTGTACCAGCGCCGCGATGACAAGAATGAAAACGATCGTTTTCAGATAATCAAGTTCTGCCGGTGCCAGGATAAATTTGTAAATCAGACTTGTCACAAATGAAGAAATCGTGAGGACAAAAATAACCGCTCCGCCCATGCCGGCCGCCGTATCCATCTTTTTGGAAACACCGAGGAAAGCACAGATGCCGAGGAACTGGCTTAAGACAACGTTGTTCACCAGCGCCGCACCGATCGCAATTAAAATCAGTTCTTTCATTTCGCTTCCTCCTTTCCTTTCACAGCCTGGCAGTATGCCTTATTGGCGCATGCCATACAGCCGGTCTCTTCTGCCGGGACTGCCGGTTTTCCGGTTTTCTCTGACTTCTGGCGTTTGATGCGGTTCTGCACCGCAACGAGCATTGCCAGCACAAGGAATGCACCCGGCGCCATGATGAAGATGTTGACCGGCTCGTAAGCACTCGGCATTACCTGGATACCGAACAGGGTTCCGGCTCCGATCAGCTCACGGAACATACCGATCAGGGTCAGGCCGACGGTAAATCCAAGGCCCATGCCGATACCATCAAATAAAGACGGGATCGGACCATGTTTTCCAGCATATGCCTCGGCGCGTCCCAGGATGATACAGTTTACAACGATCAGCGGGATGTAGATGCCAAGGGCGGAATAGAGTGCCGGAATAAAACCTTCCATCAAAAATTCCACGATGGTTACAAACGATGCCACAACAACGATGTATGCTGGCATACGCACGCCGTCCGGGATGATTTTCCGAAGCAGGGAAATCATCAGGTTGGAGGCGGTCAGGATGACCATCGTCGCAAGGCCCATGCCGATACCGTTCTTTGCAGAAGTGGTAACCGCAAGCGTCGGACACATACCCAGCATCATGACGAAGGTCGGGTTTTCTTTTATGATACCATTATAAAGCCGTTCCAGCGGCGTATCTTTTCTCATGAGTTCCCTCCCTCTCCGGAAAGCAGACCGGATTCGTTGCAGTAGTTAAAACAGCAGATTCCTGCATTGACACCGTTTGTTACAGCGTTCGTTGTCAGAGTTGCTCCGCTCAGCGCATCGATTTCATCATCCGCGGATGCGCCGGATTTTGTGTAGGAGAATGCTTCTACGTTTTTATCCTTGAACTGATTCTTGAAATCGTCTGTGTCGGCACGCATACCAAGGCCGGCCGTCTCGGAAAGTGACAGGAAAGAGATTCCTTTTGTCGTTCCGTCCGATGCAATTCCCATTGAGAACTGCATGCCGCCGCCATAGCCTTCGGTTGTGGAGATGATCTCAACCAGGCCGATCGTCGCGCCGGATGCGTCTTTTGCAAGCAGCAGTTCGTCAATCGTCTGCGCTTCAAAACCGTGGCCGATCAGTGCTGCCGTAAGCTCTGCCTGTTCTGCATCGCTCATTGTTACTTCTTCAAAGGAAGCTGCCTCCGGGAATACGTTCTGGCAGGATTCCTGTTTTTCTTTTTCCTGCTGTTTCTGGATCGGCTCTAAGGTTACCTGGTGGGCCGCACCGAGAAGCAGGCCGGCAATCAGCGTGATCGCCGCAAGAATCAGTGCGTTTTTTATAATTTTGTTCATGCTTTTTTCTTGCCTCCTCTTCCGAATCCAACCGGCACGGTCACACGCTCAATGAGCGGAACCAGAAGGTTGGTAAAGATGATAGCATAGGAAACGCCCTCTGCCGAATTTCCAAAGATACGGAATACGCCGGTCAGAAGACCTAAAATGACCGCATAGATATACTGTCCCTTCTTTGTGATCGGGCGGGTAACGTAATCGGTTGCCATGAACCATGCGCCGAGCATCAGACCGCCGCCGAAGAGATGCGCACCAAGAAAATTGATGTCAAAGCCGTGGCCGCCGAAAATCAGGGCGAATAAAAGCTCGGTTCCGATGTAAATGAGCGGAATGTTGAGGTCAATCACATGGATGCAGACAAGGAAAATTCCGCCAATCAGAAGGGCCAGTGCGGAAGTCTCACCGATCGTTCCGGCCGTATTTCCAAGGAACATGGACAGCAGATTCACCTGCTCTCCTGCTTTTGCTGCGGCAAGCGGTGTTGCACCGGATACGGTATCCACGAGGTGTGCGGCTGCCGGAGCGGCGAAATTGGTCATATGACCCGGGAAGGAAATCAAAAGGAAGCATCTTCCTGCAAGCGCCGGGTTCATAATGTTCTGTCCAAGACCGCCGAAAAGCTGTTTTACGACGAGAATTGCAAACACACCGCCGATCACCGGCATCCAAAGAGGCGCCTGCACCGGCATGTTCATGGCCAGCAGAAGGCCGGTTACCAGTGCACTGCCGTCGGCAATCGTCACCGGTTTCTTCATTCCTTTTTCATACAGATATTCCGTCAGGGGACAGACTGCCATCGAAATCGCAATCAAAAGCAGTGCCCGAAGGCCGAAATTCCAGACTCCCACGCAGGCTGCCGGGGCAAGGGCAAGCAGGACGGCAAACATGATTTTGTCTGTCGTCACCTTGGACCGCGCGTGTGGGGAAGATGATACGTGTAATAATCCATTCATATGTAAGATCCCCCTATTTCTTCTTTCTCTTTGCCAGAAGCACTTTACGCATCGAGCTGATTTCCTGCGTCAGCGGACGTCTTGCCGGGCAGATAAAGGAACAACAGCCACATTCACAGCACTCCATTCCGCCGTATTTCAGGAACTTCTCTTTCTCGCCGTGCTCCGCAAAAACGGAAAGGCGGGCCGGAAGAATCTGACCCGGACAGACGGAAACGCAGCGTCCGCAGTTGATGCAGGCAGATGGTGCCAGCGCAGATACTTCATCCTCCGTAAGGCAGGTCAGTGCAGATGTTGTCTTGGTAACAGGAACATCCATTGTAAACAATGCTTTTCCCATCATCGGGCCTCCGCAGATGATCTTAGCTGCCTCATGTTTCAGACTGCCTGCCTGCTCTAAAAGTTCGGACAAGAGCATGCCGACCGGCACTTCAAAGTTGCATGGATTCTGTACTGCATCTCCCGTCACGGTAACGATACGGCTCATCAGCGGTTCGCCGAAGCGGACTGCCTGGTAAATAGCGGTCACAGTATCAATGTTATCCACGATACAGCCCGCGTCCGCCGGCAGCATGGAAGAATTTACCTTTCGTCCCGTTGCTGCATAGATCAGCATACGCTCGGCACCCTGCGGGTATTTCGTTTTAAGCTCCAGAACCTCAATGTTATCCTCCGGAAGCACCAGCTCACGGAACTTCGCGATACAGTCCGGTTTGTTGTCCTCAATGCAGATGATTCCCTTTGCTTTCGGGAACATATGCAGCATGATTTTTAAGCCTCCGATCACCTTTTCCGGATCTTCGAGCATTCTGCGGTAGTCGCTCGTCAGATACGGCTCACACTCTGCTCCATTGACGAGAATGTGGTCAATCGCTGATGGATCTTTCGGGGATACTTTGACGTGTGTCGGGAAGCCTGCACCTCCCATTCCCACGATTCCGGCCTCTTTGATCTTGTTCCGGATCGTATCTGCGTCGAGTTTTTCCCAGTGCGGGCACTCCTCAAATGTTTCTTTTTCATACAACCCGTCGTTCTCCACAACGATACAGTCTACCGGGGAACCGGCTGCGGAAACTTTTTTCTCAATTCCTTTTACCGTGCCGGAAACCGATGCGTAAACAGGAGCCGAAACAAATCCTCCCGCTTCTGCGATTTTCTGTCCCGCTTTTACATGGTCGCCCTTTTGTACGATCGGCACAGCAGGCGCTCCGATGTGCTGTGACACTGCGTAATACAATAAGTTGCCCGGCTGCGCTTTGACAATCGGTTTGTCCTTGGAGAGCTCTTTTCCCTCGTACGGGTGAACGCCGCCATGAAAAGTATTTCTTTTCTTCTGAAACATGCTTTTCACCTCATCCTTTCTCTTTTCTATGCTGCATTTATCAATTCACAGCCTTTTTTCGGTTTTTTATGCAAAAAAGGCTGGTGCATTGCCCTGATTATTTCGGTTATTCATATCGGACTTCTTTTAACAGGAGTCCGCATGCCGGTGCAAGAAAACCCGCACTTTCGCGATTTTTTGCTTTGAGAAGCTCCGTCATTGATGCGATATCCCGTTTTCCCATCCCGGCCTCCACAAGCGTTCCTGTCAGGATCCGCACCATGTGGTACAGGAAACCGGTTCCGGTATAGGAAATGGTAAGAATCCCGTCTTTCTCGCAGAAATCAATTCCGGTAATCGTCCGCACCGTCGATTTTTTCATACGTTTGTTGGCACAGAAGCTCCTGAAATCATACGTTCCGATAAACGCTTTCGATGCTTCTTTCATTTTTTCCACATCGAGCGGTGCTTCCGGAAAATACACGTATTTCCGCTCGAAAACATGCTTTCTGCCATCGATCACGATACGGTATTCGTATGTTTTGTCCGCCGCATTCAGACGGCTGTGGAAGCGCTCCGGCATCCGCGCGAGGCTGGTGACTTCGATGTCTTCCGGCAGATAATGGTTGATTGTCTGCAGAAGTTCTTCATCGGATAGATCGGTATGGAACTTTGCATTTGCGACCTGTCCCGCCGCATGGACGCCGGCATCGGTTCTGCCCGCGCCGTGAATCTCCACCGGCTCTCCTGCAATCCTGGACAACAGCGTTTCGAGCTTGCCCTGAATCGTGTTGTCCGTATTTCCCTGCTTCTGCCAGCCGTTATAGCGCGTGCCGTCGTACTGCAGGATCATTTTATAATTCATCTTTTTCTCCTTTCCAAAGTGGCCGCTTATCATTCGGCATCCATGCTTTTCTCAATCAAAAAAGCCCGCAGCGCAGGACTTCGCGCCAGATTTGCTTCAAACAGCACCACTTCTGCTCCGCCCGGAAAGCTGTTCTGTAAAAATTCAGCGGCACGGCGGATCTGCAGCTTCACATCTTTTACTTCCTTCTCCGCTTTTTCCTGTTCCAGTTCACATACCGTTTCAAAAAGCTCTTTCATCTGATCCGGATCGTTTTTGCGACATTTTTTAGCGGTCTCCTCGAGTTTTTTTAACTTTTTCAAGATCCGCGCATTCGTTTCTTCCTCGTCCTTTTTCAGCAGTCCCTGTTTTTTACACACTGCAAATCCCTGCTCTTTCTGCCGCAGCCAGGAACGATACGTTTCTTCTTTTTTCTGCCTGCAAAGTCCGGTAAACTGGCGCAAGCACTCGGAAAGCTCCTTTGCCGTGCGCTCCTGCTTCTGACAGGCGGATGCCTCTTTCCGAAGTGCCGCATGAAGCAGAGACAACAGTACAGATCGCTCTTCTGCGGAACCATTTACCGCCATCTGCTGTTTTTCTGCCATGATTTTTCCGGAAAGTGCACCGGCCAGAATCTCCTCCACGCCGTAATCCTGTCCATATTTTTCGTAAATCCGGTAGTACGAGCTGAATTCCTCCGCCGTCTTTTCTTCCTGCAAATATTGTCCGATCAGTGCTTCGTCGACCGGAAAATGCAGGATTTCATAACTTTTCAGCACGGCCGACAAATCCTCCCAGCCGCGTGCTGTCACAAAACGCTTCTCATCCGCTTCCTGCGAAACAGAATAAAAATGGTCACTGTGTGCCATAAGGTACGTTGTCACGGCGCTGTGGATCTGATTTTTCTCTGCGTAGGGGAGCCAGACGGAAAGCTCGGGAAGCACCTCGATCTTCCGCACACGGTCAAGCGTTGCCACATCAAATTCCCGCACAGATTTATTATATTCCGGCGGATTTCCGGCGGCCACGATCAGCCAGTCATCCGGGATGTGCTGATTGCCGAATTTTTTGTCCTGCAAAAGCTGCAGCATTACCGGAGCGAGGGTCTCGGAGACGCAGTTAATTTCATCGAGAAAGAGGATACCCCGCTTCTTTCCGGTCTGCTCCATGCAGTCATAGATCGAGGCAATGATCTCGCTCATCGTGTATTCCGTTGTATGTACCGTTTTCCCTTCGATTTCACGTGTGCAGATCTCCGGAAGGCCCATGGCACTCTGACGCGTATGGTGTGTCATCGTGTAGGCAACAAGCCCCACACCGCACTCTTCTGCGATCTGCTCCATAATTGCCGTTTTTCCGATGCCCGGCGGGCCGATCAGGAGAATGGGACGCTGCTGCCGGAGGGGAACCAGCAGATTACCGGCTTCGTCTCTTGCAAAGTATGCGCGCAGGGCTTTTTCAATTGTCTCTTTTGCTTCTTGTATGTTCATATGTTCTCTCTTATCTTGTGCACTCTTTATGTACTCTCGAAATCTTTCTGTGTTTGATTTTGCGATATGCTTTTTTGTCAGTTATGTTCAAAGAGTACATTCTTCTGTCAGCAGTTTTTTTGCCCATTTTGGGACAAGATTCATTTTTTCGGTCTGTCTGACAAAGACAAATGCCGTCTCGTAATCGGGCTTTTGTTCGGGATAAATTCCGTCTCCGTCGGTAAAATAGATCAACGCTTTTAAGTTTCGGAATACATGCTGTTTCCGCAACTCTTCCACTTTCTGAAAGACAGGACGGAAATCGGTTCCGCCCCGGCCCTTGATGGTAATTGTTTCACGGTAAGCTTCCCATTCTTTCGGTGAATGGATCATCGTGACATCCTGTACGAAGCTGTCGCACTGGATCAGGCAGACGTTCCATCGGGAAAAGAAGTTTTCTTTTTCTTCAAGAATGCTGCGCGTCTCACCGAGAAATTTTGCTACGATTTCTTTTTTGCACGAACCGGATGTGTCGATCGCGATAACCAGCTCTTCGAGACGGTTTCCCTCTCGCGTCTCCGACGGCTCGATGAAAGGGAGACTGCCGTAGTGCTCCAGGCCGTAATGGTAGGCGACTGGGTCAAAACTGTCGAGATCCAGTTCCATCTCCTCACGGGTGACGGTGAATTGTTTTAAAAAGCTGCGGTAATTGTACGCTCTTTTTTCGATCTCGGACAGGGTTTCTTTTTTTCCACCACGGTTCTGGCCTCGCCGCAGGCCGCCGGTGCCGTAGTTTTCCGCCAACTTGCGGGAAGCACGTTTCCAGACTGATTGAAAAGACTCGATAAGTTCCGGCTCTTTTCCCGGCACCAGCCATGAAACCGGAGACTGTTTTTCTTTTTCCGGCATCAGCCATGAAACCGGGGGCTGTTCTCTTTTTTCCGGCTCCGGTGTTTCTTTCCCAAACCGGCGGATGCATTCCAGCAGCAGGTGCTGATAGCCTTCCTTGAGGAACGATGAATTTTCGGCACACATGCGGAGTACAAAATCGGAGTTAAAATATATCGTATGACCGTCGGATGTGATGGCTTTTGTCCTGTCGGATGGCTGATGCTGAAAGAAAAGAATCGCTTCACCAAGTTCCGGGTACAGCCAGCAGAGGTTTTTGCGGGCTTCTTCGAAAAGCCGGAGCGCCAGCGCTTCTTTTTCTTTTGTGGGCTTTTCTTTTTGAAACGCAGCTTCTGTTTTTCTGCTTTCCGTATTCTCCTGCATCGGATCCTGTGAGCTCCGGTTCAGGAGAATGCGGAAGGCCTGCCATTTCTGCTGGTCGGCGGCAAGGTTGAGAAAACGTTTTCGGTCTGCATCGGACAGCCATCCGGTCTGCAGAATATTTTCCAGCTTTGAAAAATCATCCTCACGAATCAGCATTTCGACAGCGGAACGGATGCGTTTCCGCAGGTATGCGGTATATGCGGCTCGCTGTTCTTCCGGAAGATCCTGCGATTCACAAAAGCCGGAAAGTGCAGCCCGGAGGCGCTGCTGTTCGGATGTCGTCGTTCTGAAACTACTCCAGTCATCCATTTTATTCACTCCCTTACTCGCCGCGTTTTCTCACTTGCACTCAATCTTACGCTGCCGCGTAAGCGACATTCGTCGTTCGCCAACTGAAAATAAATTTTCGTTTGACTCACTTGCACTCAATCTTACGCTATCGCGTAAGCGACATTCGTCGTTCGCCAACTGAAAATAAATTTTCATTTGGCTCACTTGCACTCATTATATCGTCATTTTTGAGCATTGACAATGTTGGATCGTGTTATTTTTTTCACACTTTTACCATATTTTTATAATATACTTGATATTATAAAATACGATTGCAGTCGTAAAAAGCGCAAAGGAGATCCATTTTATGAACAAAGAAAACAGAAAAGCTGCCAAAGAACGGCGTGCCAAAGAGCGGGAGCACGAAGCGAAAGTAGCGCATTACAAAAAGATCTGGAGCTGGGCCGGACCGGCTCTGATTGTCGTTGTGATCGTCGGCCTTATCATCGCCAGCGTACTCGATTCCAAACGACTCTCTGTCAAAAGTGCCTCGGAGGATACCTCCACAGCCTCATCAGCCTCCACTTCGGCTTCTGCCTCTTTGCAGACCGACACTTCCCTTACCATCGAGGACGGTGATACCGTCAATATCGACTATGTCGGCTCCATTGACGGCGTGGAATTTGAAGGTGGAAACACAAAAGGAAACGGCGCTGATCTTGTGATCGGCTCCCACACTTACATCGATGACTTTGAAGAACAGCTCATCGGCCATCACCCGGGCGACAGCGTAGATGTAACCGTCACTTTCCCGGAAGACTATGGAAAAGACGAACTCAATGGAAAGGAAGCTCTTTTCAAAGTTACCATCAACGGCATTTATAAATAGAACAACCAAAAAGACATCCAACGCAGATTTTCCGTCTGCGCCGGATGTCTTTTTCTTATTATTTTTTTGTTAAGTTTTTTTCAAAGACGCTTCGATGTATTAAAAAAAGTACATCTTCTTATTCCACAATTTTGTAATACGCCCGCGCCGTCAGCACATAGACGATCAGGTAAACCACGGCAAACGCCGCAATCGTAATCGCTGTTGCAACCAGGAACAGATTGCTGTCCGGGAAATTCAGCATTGCCATGATACGCCTGGTCAATGGAAACGCTACCATTGTATGCACCACGGCCACCGCGAGCGGCAGGAAAAAGACCGTTACCACCTGTGACTGAATCGTCTGACGGATTTCTTTGCGGCTCATGCCGACCTTCTGCATAATCTGGAACCGTTTTCGGTCATCGAAGCCTTCTGAAACCTGCTTATAATAGATAATCATAACGGCACCCATCAAAAACAGCGCACCGACGAAAACACCTAAAAACAGAAGTGAACCATACAGACTGTAAACCGTATTGCGCTCTTTTTCGCGCACTTCCACCCATCCGTTAAAAGATGACTCCGTCAGTATCGTCTCAATCTCATCTCCAACAGTGATCTGTTCGCCGGCATCCCCGATAAGATCCAGAGCATATTCCCAACTGTATCCTTCTGGCTCCTTTCCCTGCACAGCTGCATACGCTTCCTTTGCTTCATGGTTCCGCGTCACCACCGTCATTGTCTCATACACTTGCGTCTTCTCATCCAGAACGTACGATTTCTTATCGGTATTCCATTTTTTTACTTCATACGTCTGATTTCCCAGTTCAATCGTGTCATATCCATAATTTTTCTGTTTTTCCTGAAAAACCAGAGCCTGCCCTGGTTCCAGCTCTACCTGTTCGCCGGTTACCTGTTTGTACTCCGACTCTTCCATAATCTTTATCAGTGTACTCGCCGCAGCATCATCTGACTGTGTTTTTTCTACTTTGTTTCTATCTACATCAGCAAGCATAACATAGTATCTCTGATCACTTTCATACTTTTTTCTGAGCTGCTTTTCTTCCAGATGCTGATCAATCCCAGTTTTCACTTCCTCTATCATCTTCTGACTGACCGGCTCCACCGTCTTCATAATGCCGCTCACGCCAGTATTTGCTTCGATCGAAATCTGATGTGGAAACCGCGTATAGGTAACCTCCTCAATCCCCGTCCACAGACATGTGCTGATGGAGATAACCAGAAGCACACCCGTTGACAGAATACAGATATTCGCAAGACCGACCGCATTTTGCTTCATGCGGTACAGCATGCCCGAAATGCTTGTAAAATGGCGTGTCTGGTAATAGTAATTCTTGTTTTTCTTCAGAATTTTCAAAAATGCAATACTTCCAGCAGAAAACAGGCAGTACGTTCCCACCATAACCAAAGCGATTGCATTAAAAAACTTATCAAGTGCGTCCATCGAGGATTGGCAGGTCAGAGCCAGATAATAGCCAACACCAAGAAGCATGAATCCAAGAACCGCCGTCAAAAGCTTCGTTTTCGGTTCCCGCTCACCCTGCGCGCCGCCGTGCAGCAGTTCGACCGGCTGTGAGACGTGGATCTGGCGAAGGCTTAAGAGAAAATTGATCACAAAAGTCAGGCCGAACAGCAGCATCGTACTTCCCACGGCTTTTGCACTGAACGCAAAACCAATTGTTCCGTTCAGTCCGGTCAGCTTCATCAGCACCAGAAACAGCAGGCGGTACAGCAACACACCGAGCAGAATACCGATTCCAAGCGATGCCGCCCACAGATACAGACTCTCAAAAAAGAGGATCTTCGCCAGATGCTTTTTCTCCATGCCGAGAATCTGGAACAGACCGAACTCTTTTTTTCTTCTTTTTGCCAGAAAACTGTTGCTGTAGATCAGAAAAATCACCGCGAACAGGCCAATGATATAGGTTCCCATCCCCATCACTGTCAGAATCGTATCTTTTCCGATCATGGAATCAAAGCCACTTCCCTGCGCCAGTGTATCCATGATAAAAAACATCACCACCGTGCCGATGCATGACAGCAGATACGGAAGAATATTCTGACGGTTTTTACTCAAATTTGTTTTTGCCAGTCTGGCATACAGCAGATTATTCATCCCGTTCACCACCCGTCGCAAGAATTGTCAGCGTATCGGAGATCTTCTGATACATCTCATCGCGCCCTAAAGAACCGCGATACAGCTGGTGGAAGACCTCGCCGTCCTTGATGAACAGCACACGCTTCGCCGAGCAGGCCGCCTTCACACTGTGCGTTACCATAACAATCGTCTGGCCCTCCTCGTTGATCTCCCCGAACAGTTTCATGAGGCCATCCGCTGCATGGGAATCGAGCGCGCCGGAAGGCTCATCCGCAAGAACCAGCTCTGGATTGGTAATCAGCGCACGCGCAACGGCTGCACGCTGCTTCTGTCCGCCGGACACCTCATATGGGTATTTATTGAGGATCTGGGTGATGCCGAGTTTTTTCGCAATCGGCTCTGCCCGAAGACTCATCTCCTCGTATTTTTTTCCTTCCAGCACGAGCGGCAGATAAATATTGTCACGCAGGGAAAAGGTATCGAGCAGGTTGAAGTCCTGGAACACGAAACCTAAGTTTTCGCGGCGGAATCCGGCAATCTCCTTCTCTTTTAATTCGCCGAGATTTTTTCCATTTAACCGCACCTGTCCGCCGGTTGGCTTGTCGAGTGCCGCGAGCAGGTTCAGAAGCGTCGTTTTTCCGCTTCCCGATTCGCCCATGATTGCAACAAATTCGCCCCGTTCCACTGTAAAATTAACGTCTTTCAACGCTTCCACCCGGTTGCTGCCGAGGCGCGTGGTATATGTTTTTTTCAGATGTTCTACTTCCAGAATTGCCATGTCACATTTTCCTTTCTGTCTAAACTGTTTTCTTAATTGACAAGGCTTATTCTACCCGTCCGCGCCCTCTTCTGCCTTAGGATCATCTTACAAAAAGACCGGCAACCTTACATTTCTGTAAGATTCCCGGCGAAGCTCTCTATGTACTACAGGGATACGGTATCCAGCCCAAGATACACCTTCGTTCCCACTCCCATCTCCGACTCGATGCGGATGGTATGCGAAAGTTTCTCCATGATCTGGCGGCACAGATACAGTCCGATGCCCGTTGACCGCTTGTCTGCGCGGCCGTTGCAGCCCGTGTAGCCTTTTTCGAAAATCCGCGGCAGATCCTCCGGCGCAATGCCGATGCCGGTGTCCTCAATCACCAGCGTTTTTGGTGCATCCGGTGACAGATAGATGTGAATGCTGCCACTTTTCGTGTATTTCAGCGCATTTGACAGAATCTGCTCCAGCACAAAGACGAGCCATTTTTCATCTGTCAGCACCTCGCAGTGCACCGGCTCGTAGGAAAGGATAATCTTCCGGCGGATAAAAAGCGGGGCATATTTCCGCACAGCCTGGCGGATCAGCGCATCTAAATCGCACCTCGTAAAGACAAGATCCGATGTCATTTTTTCCATGCGCAGGTACTGCAGCGCCATCTGCACATACTGCTCCGTCTGGAAAAGTTCGCTCTGCATTTCACGCGAAAGCGGCGTATCCTCCTCCTGCAGAAGCAGCCGCATCGCCGCAATCGGCGTTTTGATCTGATGGGTCCACATCGTGTAATACTCCATCATATCGCGGTATTTCTGCTCCATCTTAATCTGTTCTTCCTGAAACTGCCGCTCGTAGGATGCGATGATCTGCTGGTAATCCCGCGCCAGAAGCCCGTCCGCCTCCGGAAGCGCTTCTGTTTTGCCCTGCGGTTCGGCGGCAAGGAGTGCTAAGACCAGATGATGTTTCCGGTACTTCCCATAATGAAAGCAAAAACCTGCGGCTCCGGCAACAGCCATCAGCACGATCATATAAACGGTGACATCCTGCGGCACATTGCGCAGAAAACAGAGGAGTGAAAATACTCCTATAAAAGCGGCAATCCGCACGGCCGATGCAAGATGCTCTTTCAAATACCAGTTAAGAAGCATAAACTCCTGCCGGATTCCCTCTTTCTGTTGTTCCATCCTTTTTCTCCTGTTCTGCTTCCGTCATGCGATCAGGTAGCCGACACCCTTTTTCGTCTGGATAAAGTCTGTAAGTCCTGCCTCCTCCAGTTTTTTCCGCAGGCGCGTGACGTTGACGGTCAGCGTGTTGTCATCTATAAAGCTGTCCGACTCCCACAGATGCATCATCAGCATATCTCGGCTGACGGCTTTTCCTTTATTTTCGAGAAGGGACTGCAGAATGCGCCACTCATTTTTTGTCAGCTCAATCCGCTTTCCCCGGTAATTCAGCACACCACTTCCCGTATCGAGCATGGCACCGCGGTGCTCGAGGAAATTCGTTTCTCCGGCAAATTCGTAGGTGCGGCGGAGCATCGCCTGGACTTTGGCGGTCAGGACACTTAAATCAAACGGCTTCGCGATAAAGTCATCGCCGCCCATATTAACGGCCATAATGATGTTCATGTTGTCCGATGCAGAAGAAAGAAAAATTACCGGCACTTTCGAAACCTTTCGAATCTCCTGGCACCAGTGAAATCCGTTAAAAAAGGGAAGATGAATGTCCATCAGCACTAATTGCGGATTTTTCACGGCAAATTCGGCGAGAACACCGGAAAAATCCTGTACGCAGAACGCATCCATGCCCCAGGAAACCAGGCTCTGCTGCACGGCGCGGGCGATGACTTCATCATCTTCTACAATCATAATTCGATACATGGCTGTTCCTCTGTTGTCTCTAGCAAAGCGGATATTCGCAATCCGCTTCGCTACTTGCTTGATTCGGTTAAAAATATGGACTCCGGGCGGGTGTTTTCAACGCACAGCCGCTCCCGGAGCCGTTTTCGCAGATGATTATACTCTTACAATATAATCTGATTTTCTTTCTTTTGCCTCCGGGTACTCACAGTCGCGATAACCGAGGATGCAGTGGCCGATTCCAACATAATTTTCGGAAAGTCCCCACTCTTTTAAGAGGGCTTTTCCCTCCGGGCTCGCGAACTCTTCTTTTGCACGATGGATCCAGCAGGAATCCACACCAACGGCATGTGCTGCCAGCATCAGATTTCCCATAACAAGAGAGCCGTCCTCCACATAAGTTCCGCGCTCCGGGTCAGCAAGCACGATCAGAACGGTCGGAGCGCCGTAGAATGGATCGGATGTTGTACCCATAACAGCCGCATTCATTTTCGAAAGCTTTGCAATCAGCTCCGGTTTCTGTACCACAACAATCACCGGCGACTGTTTTCCCATGCCGGTTGCCGCATACGTTCCGGCCTCCAGAATCGCATCAAGCTGCTCATCCGTAATCTGCTCCGCTTTGTATTTGCGGATGCTTCTTCTTGTTTTGATTGCATTTAATACTTCGTTGTTCATGGTAAAAAGCCTCCTGTTCTTTTTCTATTTTTATCGCAAACGCCGCAGCCTTATATACCGGACGCATTGCCTGCCTACATCTGTTTCCGCACAATCCGATACTCGTCGCCAAGCTGGTAGTACGGACAGTCGTAAAATTTATCCTGCAGAAAACGTGCCATCTCATCCTCATCGAGATCGACCTCGCAGGTGTAGCACTCATACTCATCATCATACACAAAATTGCCGCACGACTCACAGCTTGTGGCCATCTGGCGGGAGTGCTTTTTCTTTTGTGCATGGGGTATTGGTTCTGTCATATGGCAATTCCTCCCATTTCTTACACTTCGATTCTCCGTTTCGGCGCTTCCGGCAGAGGAAGAATTTCTATTTTTCATCCACAACCTGGAAGCTATAAAATTTCAGGTAATAGGACTCATCCGCCGCCCACAAAATTGGATGATCCGGGGCCTGGGTGCGGTATTCTACCTGACGAAGGCGTTTGTGGACGTTGTGAGCCGCCTGATTGATGGTTTTCGTGAAGAGTTCGTAGTCCATAAAGTGGGAACACGAACAGGTGCACAGATAGCCGCCGTCTTTGACCAGTTTCATGCCGCGCAAATTGATTTCACGATATCCCTTGATTGCGTTTTTGATGGAGTTTCTTGATTTTGTGAAAGCCGGCGGATCAAGGATAACAACATCGAATTTTTCACCTTCTTTTTCAAGACGCGGCAACAGTTCAAAGACATCCTCGCACACGAAAGATGCTACGTTTTCCAGGCCATTTAAGGCTGCGTTTTTCCGTGCCTGCTCTACACCGAGCTCCGATGCATCAACGCCGATGACTTCCTTTGCTCCTGCATATGCCGCATTCAGTGCAAACGATCCGGTATGGGTAAAGCAGTCGAGCACTCTCGCGTCTTTGCAGAGCTTCTGCACAGCCAGTCTGTTGTACTTCTGGTCGAGGAAAAATCCTGTTTTCTGGCCGTCCTTGACATCGACGAGATAATGAACACCATTCTCGACGATTTCCACGCTGGTGTCAAACGGCTCGGAGAGAAATCCTTTCACACGCTCCATGCCTTCCTGCTCACGCACTTTTGCATCGCTTCGCTCAAACACGCCGCGGATCTTAACACCGTCTTCTGCCAGAACCTCCTCCAGCAGACGGATGATCGTCATTTTCATTTTGTCGATGCCGAGTGCCAGCGACTGGACAACCAGCACATCGGAGAATTTATCCACTACGAGTCCCGGCAGAAAGTCTGCTTCACCGAAAATCAGACGACAGCTCGATGTGTCCGTCACTTTTTTACGGTACTCCCAGGCATCCTGCACTCTTTTTTTCAGGAATGTTTCATCGATTTCCTGGTCGATGTTTCTTGTCATCATACGGATACGGATTTTGGAATGCTCGTTGATGAAACCGCGCCCCATCGGGTATCCGTCGAAGTCGCGCACCAGCACGATGTCTCCGTTTTCATATGCTCCTAAAATTGAAGCGATCTCATTATCAAAAATCCAGGCTCCGCCCTGCTTTAAGGCGCGGCCCTCTCCTTTTTTCAGTGTTACAACTGCGTTGCTCAAAAGTTTTTCCTCCTTAAAAAACAATATAGTTAGTCATATCTAATCATAGACAAATGTGTTTTGCTTGCATTCTCAAAACCGCGCTTCCAGCGCTTTTTGCTGCTGCGCAGCTCCTTTTTGCCCATCTTTCGACGCTCCCTCCGTGTGTTCTGATGGATAGATTTTCATGCAAGTATGAAATCTGTCCACCAGAACACACGAGTGAACTATAACGTCAGATTCCTCTTCCATCAAACTCCGGAATGAAGCTCTCCTCAGCCACCGGGCCTTCCTGTAAAAAGGCGTTGGTGACGCCGAGGGAAAACGTATAGTCCAGCAGTCGCTCATACTCCCGCTTTGTCGTTTTCCGGTTCAGCGGACTTATGTTTTCCACCTGCGGAAGCGGCGTGTACTGGCTCATGAGGCTCAGCCAGACGGTATCGCCGTACGTCTCATAGACGTATTTTACCACAGCTTTTGCATTTTTTACAGCACCTGGCAGCAATAAATGGCGCACAATCACACCTTTTTTCATCAGACCATTCTCATCGAATACAGCCTCGCCCGTCTGGCGCACCATTTCCGCCAGCGCCCGTTTTGCTGTTTCCGGGTAATCTTCTGCCCGCGAGTACGCTTTTGCAAGGGAGGGAACCATATATTTAAAATCCGTCAGGTAAATATCGATCAGCCCATCCAAAGCCTGCAGGGCTTCCACGCTCTCATACCCACCGCAGTTATAGACAACCGGTACGGTAAGTCCCTTCTCTTTCGCCAGAAGAAGTGCTTCCCGGATCTGCAGCACGTAGTGGCTCGGCGTCACGAGATTAATGTTATTCGCATTCTGCGCCTGCAGCTCCAGAAAAATATCCGAAAGCCGCCCGATCGAAATCACTTTTCCGCTCTCCATTTCCGCAATATGATGGTTCTGACAGTAAACACACCGCAGATTGCACCCGGAAAAGAAAACCGTCCCTGACCCCGTCGTCCCGGAAATACAAGGCTCCTCCCAGAAATGCAGCGCCGCCCGCGCCGCCGCAACCCCGGAGGGCGCCTTACAATATCCCGTCTTTCCATGCTCCCGGTCCGCTCCGCACTTCCGCGGACAGACCCGGCACCGGCTCATCTCCTGTTCCAAATCCAGCATAATATTTCTCCCTTTTCTCTTTAGAAAAAAGCCGTGTCTCCGGAGAATAGTTTCTTCCACAGACACAGCTTTTGTATTTCTATGCGTCAATTAATATGCCAGAATTTCATATCCATCTTCTGTTACCGCAACCGTAACCTCCCACTGGGCTGACGGTGCGCCGTCTTCGGTGTAGACGGTCCAGTCGTTGTCGGAGTCGATGAAGATTTCATCGGTTCCGAGATTGATCATAGGCTCAATGGTGAATACCATGCCCGGTACGAGCAGCATTCCGGTATCTCGTCTTGTGACATAGCTGACGAACGGATCCTCGTGGAACTCCAGACCGACGCCATGACCGCCGATGTCACGGACAACTTTATAGCCCTGGCTCTGGGCAAATTCATTGATCACCGCGCCGACATTGCCAAGCCGGTTAAACGGACGTACTTCTGAGAGTCCAAGCTGTACGGCTTTTAACGTATCTTCCACCAGCTTCTTTGAAACATCGTCTACCTCACCGATGCAGAACATACGGGAAGAGTCGGAAAAATATCCCTTATAAATAGTAGAAACATCGACGTTGATGATGTCTCCGTCCTGCAGAATTTCCTCCTCATTCGGAATTCCATGGCATACCGCATCGTTGATGGAGGTACACACGCTCTTCGGAAATCCTTCATAATTCAGCGGTGCTGCAATTCCGCCGAGTTCTTTTGTCTTTTCTGCGACCAGACGGTCGATGTCTTCCGTACTCATGCCTGCATGAATGTTTTCGGCCACATAATCCAGAACTGCAATATTGACAAGACCGCTTTCACGAATTCCATCGATCTGATCAGGTCTTTTGATAATTTTCTTCGGCGGAATTTTCCATCCCTTTAATTTATAAGAATTGATTTTCTCATCCAGCGCCAGATGGCAGTCTTTGTACTTCTTCCCGCTGCCGCACCAGCAGGGATCATTTCTTCCAATTTTTTTCAGCATAATGTTCTATCCTCTTTCTGAACGCGGAACGACAGATCCGATTTTCTGTCCCCCGCTGAAATTCATATAACTCCTCTACTACTTTACCACACTCCGGCAAAACTGCAAGCAAAAGTTCACAAATGAATAACTCTCTCAAAAGAGACCATCTGCCCAGATGACAGATCCCGTTTCTCCCAGAATCCCAATCGCCGACTCCGGCCCGTAATGCACCATATCTTTTGTGGTCAGCAAATGCCAGCCGCCTTTCCTGTCGCTGACGAAATATGGATTTCAGGTAAAATTACAATTCAAATCAGGTATATTTGCCCCGATTTCCGGCAATACTTTTTCATGAAACCACCAAAGAAAGTAAGAAAGGAAGATGCACGATGAGTGGAGATGCAGAGCTTTTAAACTTTATTTACCAGAACTCCCAGATGGGTGTCGACACGATCCGGCAGCTCATTGGAGTCGTTGAGGACAAAGACTTAAAAGAACATCTGAAAACCCAGTTTCAGGGCTATGAAGAATTTCATCAGGCGGCAAAGGAGCTGCTGAATGAGCACGGCTACGATGAAAAAGGCCTTGGTATAGTGGAAAAAGCACGCACGTATTTTATGATAAACCTGCAGACTATGACGGATCCGTCCGCCTCACACATTGCCAGCATGCTGATTACCGGAAGCAGCATGGGCATCGTCGAGGCAATCCAGAAGTACCGCCAGTATGAGGACGCGGATCCCAAAATCCGGGATCTGATGGATAAGCTGCGAAAATTTGAAGAACACAACATGGAAAAATTAAAAGATTTCTTATGAAAATCATATTCAGCCAAACTACCCGCATCTGCAGACACGCTCTAGTAGCAGCTTCTTTCGGATGCAAAGGAATCGAGAAACGATCCGGTACCGGCACAAAACAGTGCCGCACCGGATTTTGAGTTGTTTTGACCGTTTTACAAACTTTACATACATTTAACACAAAACTGTTTTTAGATGTGTTATCTTCTAAATGTAGGTTTTTTCTCGAGTAAGACCTGCAAAACGTGTATCTATTGTTAAAACCACGAAAAGAAAAAGAAAATTACGTAAAGGGAGAAATTATGGACATTTTTGGAGTGTTATCCTTTGTCGGTGGCCTTGCCATGTTCTTATACGGCATGAGTGCCATGGGCGATGGCCTGACCAAACTTTCCGGCGGTAAACTGGAATACCTGCTGGAAAAGCTGACCTCAAAGCGGATTATGGCAGTTCTTTTAGGTGCCGGTGTTACCGCAGTTATCCAGTCCTCTTCTGCAACTACTGTTATGGTTGTCGGATTCGTAAACTCCGGCATCATGAAGCTGAACCAGGCAGTCGGTATTATCATGGGCGCCAATATCGGTACCACCATCACTTCCTGGATCTTAAGTCTTACCGGCATTCAGGGCGACAATGTATTCATTAAAATGCTGAACCCGTCGTCCTTTTCCCCTATTCTTGCAATCATCGGCGTTTTTATGCTGATGCTGGCAAAGAGCGATAAAAAGAAAAATGTCGGTACCCTGTTAACCGGTTTTTCCATTCTGATGTTTGGTATGCACACCATGAGCAGCGCTGTATCACCGCTTGCAGATGTACCGGAATTCACGGGACTTCTCGTAAAATTCTCCATGCCGGTGCTCGGTGTTCTCGCCGGAACCATTCTGACCGCCGTGATCCAGAGTTCCTCTGCTTCTGTCGGTATTCTTCAGGCACTCTGCGCAACCGGTTCCGTCAGCTACGCCGTAGCGATCCCGATCATCATGGGACAGAATATCGGTACATGTATCACCGCATTGCTCTCCTCCATCGGTACAAGCCGCAATGCACGCCGTACCGCAATGGTTCACCTTTATTTTAATATCATCGGTACTGTTCTTTTCCTGGTTCTCTTCTATGGAATCAATGCCTTTGTGCATTTTCCATTCCTGGAAACCTCCGCAAATGCAGCCGGCATCGCAATCGTTCACTCCGGTTTCAATATTTTTGCAACACTGATCCTGTTCCCGTTTGCAGACGGACTGGTCAAACTTGCGAAACTGACCATTCCGGACGGACCGGAAGAAAAAGCAGACGAAGCTGTTCAGATGCTCGATACCCGTTTCCTCGACAGCCCGGCTTTTGCTCTGCAGCAGTGTAAAGTTGCAGCCGCAAAAATGGCAGAACTGACCGAAACCGGTCTTGTTACTTCTGTTGATCTGATGGCCTCCTACAACGAGGCGAATGCGGAAAATGTAGATATTCTTGAGAAAAAGGTGGATCATTTTGAAGATGCCCTCGGCACATATCTGGTGAAGCTTTCCAGTGAAAAGCTTTCCCCGAAGGACAGCCAGACACTTTCCATGATCCTGCACTGCATCGGCGATTTCGAACGAATTTCCGATCACACCGTCAACATCATGAAAGCTGCAAGAGAAATGCATGACAAGAACCTGCAGTTCTCCGCTGACGGAGCCGCAGAGCTTGCTGTTTATGGAAAAGCAGTCAAAGATATCGTCAGCCTGACCTTCTCCGTTTTCAATAATGAAGATGTGAAAAAAGCAAATGAAGTGGAACCGCTCGAGCAGGTGATTGACAGCCTGAATTCCAGCCTGAAGAATCACCACATCGAACGGCTCCAGAGTGGAAAATGCACGATCGAGCTTGGTTTTATCCTTTCCGATGTGATGACCGACTTCGAACGGATTTCCGACCACTGCTCCAACATTGCCGTCTGCGTCAGCCAGATCCACAGCGGATCGTTTGATACACACGAATATCTGCATGCGCTGAAGAAAGAAGAAGAGTTTGAGTCAGAGTACAAAGAACTGAAAAAACAGTATCAGCTGCCAACGCTGAAAGCCTAAAAACAGACTGTACTGTAACCATAAGCTGTACAACCGGGAATTTTTATGGTAAGAATCTTCCCTTCCTTAGGCTGTCACTGTTTTGTTTTATTACCATATCACAGATGCATTACTCAATCTACTATTTTTCTCTGAATTTTTCCAAAAAATACCGACTGCCCATCAATATTGATATATTCTACATTGGCAGTCGGTATTTCTATTTCATTCTATTCTTTTCTTTATACCACCTGATCCTTCGCAATAAATACCGGGAAGGAATCGGTTCCTTTGAGCTGTTTTCCCTCAGATACCGTAACGTATTTATCAGAAACAACGTACTCAATCTGAGCGCCTGCTTCAATCACGGTATCCTGCATCAGAATGCAGTTCTTTACTTTTGCTCCCTTGGCTACCTTGACACCACGGAACAAAATGCTGTTTTCGATTTCGCCTTCGATCACACAGCCGTCTGCTACCATCACGTTTTTCGCTTTTGATCCGTTGATATAACGGGTCGGATTGTCGTCGCGGACTTTGGTATAGATCGGGTTTCCCAAGAAGAGGCTATCCAGATTTTCATCCTTTAAGAGCTTCATGTTCTCATCGAAATAACTCTTCATATCGTCAATTCTTGCCTGATAGCCGGTAAACTCATATCCCTGAATGTTCAGTTTCTCCGTTTGCGGTGCCAGAACATCACGCTCAAAGAATTTATTTCCAAGGACAAAGCCTTTTTTGATTTCGTCGATCAGAAGCTGACGCTCCATCACGTAAATATTCATCGATACATTCTGTACTCCGTTTTCCTCCGAGTTTACAAAGATCTTGCTGATCTTCTGTCCTGCCATGGAGAAGGTGTAGTGCAGATAATTGGTTTTCTCGTAAGAGCTTCTGACGCCTTCCGGAATCGGCTGTTTGGTATAAGCAGCAGTAACATCTGCGCCGCTTTCGATATGCTGATTCAGCATCTCTTTGAAATCAAAATTGCAGGCAATGTTGGTGTCCGCCATAACAACGTATTTTTCTTTCTGCCATTTCAGGAAATCGAGAACATTTGCCAGTGCTTCCACTCTTCCGGAATACACTTGAATTTTCTTCTCGGAATAAGGCGGAACAATGTTTAAGCCGCCTTTTTTTCTGGCAAGATCCCACTCACGTCCGGAGCCGAGATGATCCATCAGCGAATGGTAATTTTTGCGGACGATAATGGATACATTTCCGATTCCGCAGTTTACCATGCTGGATAAAATAAAGTCCACCATGCGGTAACGGCTGGCAAAAGGAATGGAGGCCATCAGACGCTCGTTTACCAGATCCGGTACCTGATCATCATAGCTGTTTGGGAAAATGATGCCCAGTGCATCTGCATTTGCGTTTACCATTCTTCTTCACCATCCTTTACATTTGCATTTACCATTGCATTTGGTCCTACTTTGGCACGCTCACCGATATGGATTCCGGATCCGATGGTGGCAACACCTTTTTCACCGTCATGCGGCATTTCTCCTACCACGGCGTTCTGGCCAATCACAACGTTTTCCGCAACGATACAGTGTTTCACGACTGCTCCGGATTCGATCACGGTTCCTCCCATGATAACGGCATCTTCTACTTCTGCGCCCTCTGCAACCTTTACACCGGAGAACAGAATCGAACGTTTGACATGACCTGCAATACGGCAGCCATCGGTGATCATACAGTTTTCCACAACGGCGGTTTCGGTGATCTTATGGCCTGTTTTTCCGCTGTTTCGGCTGTAAATCTTCCAGTCATTGTCAAACAGGTTAATTCCGCTGTGTTCCGGATCGAGGATTTCCATATTTGCCTCCCACAAAGAGGAGATGGTTCCTACATCTTTCCAGTATCCGCTGAAGTGATAAGCGTACATATTGCGTCCGTCTTTTAAAAGATTCGGGATGATGTTGTTTCCGAAATCGTTCGAAGAATTCGGGTCTGCCTCGTCCTCAATCAGATATTTTTTCAGGATATCCCAGTTGAAAATGTAGATACCCATGGATGCCAGATTGGATTTCGGCTGTTTTGGTTTTTCCTGGAACTCGGTGATTTTGTCATTTTCATCTGCCACCATAAGTCCGAAACGGGATGCCTCCTCCCACGGCACTTCCATAACCGCAACGCTGAATTCTGCGCCCTTTTCCTTATGGAAGCGTAGGAAATCACTGTAGTCCTGTTTGCAGATCTGGTCTCCGGAAAGGATGATGACGTACTCCGGATCGTAGCTCTCGATGAATGGAATGTTCTGGTAGATGGCATTCGCAGTTCCTTTATACCAGTCAGAACCTGAGGCTTTCTGATAAGGAGGCAGCACGTGAACACCTCCATGGAGGCGGTCCAGATCCCACGGCTGGCCGTTTCCTATGTACTCATTTAACACCATTGGCTGATACTGTGTCAGAATACCTACGGTATCAATTCCGGAATTTACGCAGTTAGAAAGCGGGAAATCGATGATTCTATATTTTCCACCAAATGGAACTGCCGGTTTTGCAAGCTTCTCGGTCAGCGCATAAAGGCGAGATCCCTGACCTCCGGCAAGAAGCATTGCTATCATTTCTTTTGCCATAATCTATCCCCCTGTTTTAATAGATGCATTCATTATAGCACACTATGTGCTCTAGGGACAATCTTTTTGTGCATTTTTCACTATTTTTTATTTTTTTACCGATTTTATTCTGTGTTTTTCTCCAGTTTTACAGTTCTTTCGTGAGCTTTTTACATTTTCTGCCAGCACCTGACATGGAAACTCAATCCGATCAAAAAAGGGGGCCTCATTTGACGATACAAAAAGCAGCCCCGCAAAACCTTAGGGTAAAGGTCTGCGGGGCTGCTTCTATACTCTTTGATTCTTTATGCTTTTGTAACGGTAACCGCCTCCGCGAGATCGAACTGGTCACCGTACGGTTTACAGTCATCATAGGCGAGGGACTGCAGAACAACATTCAGAATACGGTATGCACAGGTCTGAAGCTGTCCAAGCGGCAGAGTTCCGTCTGCAACAGATGCTATAATTTCCTGGCGGTTTCCTTTCTGGCCAGGCATCTGCAGATCGTTTCCTGCAAGAACACATTCTCTTGAAGTGGAATGTCCGTATTTCAGGTTATATTTGTAAGCGAACAATCCGCTCATATCCTCTGAGGTTCCCCAGTCGGTCATGACATAGCCTGCGAAGCCCCACTCATCTCTTGCTGCTGCTGTCAGAAGGTCGTGGCTGTTGGCAGTATGTACACCGTTTACCAGGTTATACGAGGACATGATTGTCATCGGCTGTGCTGTCTTGACTGCGATTTCAAAGCCCTTCAGATAGATTTCACGCATTGCACGCTCGCTGATATGCTCATTGACGTACATACGGTTGTCTTCCTGGTTGTTGGCTGCAAAGTGCTTAATGCTGGTTCCGATTCCGGCATGGGACTGGATTCCTCTGGTATCGGCTGCGGCGCACATACCTGCCACCAGCGGATCTTCCGAGTAGTACTCGAAATTTCTTCCGCAAAGCGGATTTCTGTGAATATTCATGCCAGGCGCCAGCCATACGGAAATGTGGAATTCTTCCATCTCTTTTCCGACGATATCACCGCATTTCTGGATCAGATCCATGTTCCACGATTGTGCAAGGAGTGCTGCTACCGGGATTGCGGTGCAGTACTGGAAATACTCCGTGCCGCCTTCCGGAACTTCGATTTCATTTTTATTAAACGCATCTTCCAGAGGATTTCCGGAGGATACCATCTTTCCGTCTGCATCAACGACAAAGTGCGGAATCAGACGAAGACCGGCCGGACCGTCTGCAAGAATCGTATTGTAAATACCTCTGTCCGCAAGAAGAATGGAAGTCGTATCTCCCGCTGCTCCAGGCGCCATATCGGAAGAAGATCCGATAAAGCCTTCCTGTCCGAGGCCGTCTGCCGTACCATTGCAAACGGTAGCCATCTCCTCTACGGTCAGCTGCGATACGAGATCTTTTAATGTTGCTTTTCCGCTCTTTACATCTGCCGCAGTCAGCTTCTCTCCCTCATAAACTGGGAATGCTTCCGGTGTTCCACTGTAGATAACGGTCTCTGTCTTGATGCATTTACTGCAAATCTCAATCTGTTTTGCAGCTGCTTTTTCTTCTGCCTCACCTTCATAGCTGTACGGTGTTACGCCTGCTTTGGAGAGTTCCTGCGGAGCGTCATCTGCCGGGAAGAGATTCTTTCCCTGAACCGTAACAACGGTCTCTTTGAGATTCAGGGCTGCTGCCACTTTCGTTGTTCTGGAGCTGTTACCGACACGGATGTAATACGTTCCTGCTTCGAGTACCCATGCTGCTTTTTTCTCATCGTAGGAAGCCATAGATCTCGTCGGGAAGGAAATGGTAATCGTCTGGGACTCACCCGGCGAGAGCAGATCGGATTTTCCGAAGCCGCCAAGCTCCTGATACGGTTTCTCAATCGTTCCATCCGGTGCGGAATAGTAAACCTGTACGACTTCTTTTCCGGCGAATGTATCACCAATGTTCTTTACGGATGCAGTAACGGTAACGTTCTTATCATCTGCCTCCACGTCCTTTACTTCCATCTCAAAATCGGTATAGCCTTTGCCGTAGCCGAAGCAGTAGTTCGGGGTTACGTTGAAGGTGTCAAAATAACGGTAGCCGACATAAATGCCATCGCTGTAATACTCATCGTTGGTGTCACCGTTGTTGTGGCTGAAATTTTTTGAGGACGGATAGTCTTCATAGGAAGCAGCCCATGTATCGGTCAGCTTTCCGGATGGGATGCTCTTTCCGAGAACAACGTCTGCAACGATGTTTCCGGTTGCATTTCCGGCCTGTCCTGCAAGAAGAATTGCATTTAGTCCTTTGATTTTCTTTAACTCTGTGGTGTCTACAAGGTTCGCAATATTCAAAATTAAAACTGTCTTCTCATAATGCTCTGCCAGATAGGCAATGTTAGCGAGCTCGTTTTCGCCGAGCAGATAATCGCATGCTCTGTTATAGCGGTCTGCACCTTCACCGGAGTTTCTTGACAGAACGTAGATAGCGGTATCAGTGTCCTCTTTTTCGGTAATCGCAGGTACATCAGGCTGCGCAAATGCTTCCGAGAACATGACAGCAAAAATCGGAATGTGAAGCTCCTCTGCTTTTTTTGCCAGCTCTGCCTGATATGCAGCCTGCGCATCTGCAAGCACTTTGTCATATTCGTCAAGCCATTTACCGGTCAGAATTTCAAAGCCGGCCTCTTTTAAGCCCTGTTCGATCGTGACAACCGTTCTTGTGTTAACGTCTCCGGAACCGGTACCCCCTTTTACCGTGTGGCGGACGCCGTTACCATAAACTGCGACTTTTCCTGCACCGGCAAGCGGCAGGGTTCCGTCGTTTTCAAGAAGTGTCATGCACTCACCGGCCAGTTCACGTACCAGCGCGGAATGTTCTTTTTCTCTAGCAGATACTTCTCCTGTTTTTGATGCATAAAATGTTGCCATAATTCTAATACCTCCCAATAATAAATTCACATATAGCGCTTTTATTGTAACGCATTTTTCGTCATTATGCAAAAGTTTTTTCACCCGTTTTCTCATATTTTATTTGTATTTTGTGCATTTTCTCTTATTATCCGACTTTTCTGTCTTTTTTTCGCTCATTGATTTCTTTTTTTATTTTTTATATTGATGCTTTTATTCTATTGATTTTTCTGTAAACGATACGCTTTTTCCACCTTTTTTCGTCTTCTTTCACAAAATTCGTTGACGCGTTTGATTTTGGCAGTATAATGGAATCAGAGATCAATTTTAGGAGGCCCCAATTATGTTAAAACAACTTTCTATTTTCGCAGAAAATAAAAAAGGCACGATGCAGCAGATCACACAGATTCTGTTTGAAAATGACGTCAACATTTTAGGTTCCGTCAACAATGACAGCGCAGAGTACGGCATTGTCCGCATGGTCGTTTCCGATCCGGATAAAGCAGAGCAGGCGCTTCAGGCTGCCGGTTACATGACACGCCAGACGGATGTACTCGGTGTCGAGGTAGTTGATCAGCCGGGTAACTTAAATTCCCTTCTGAAAACACTGCTTGAGACAAATATCGACATCGACTATATCTATCTCTCTTTCAACCGCGAGTCCGGCTGCCCGATCATGGTGTTTCATGTACCGGATGTATACGAGACAGAAGCAAGCTTAAAGAGCAAGGGATATACCGTTCTCTAGAGCATGTTTGAAAAGCACGAAAAAAGACATCTGGCGAAGTGATTTTTCACCTCTGCAGATGTCTTTTTCTATATCATCTATTCTTTTTCTTCATCCTCAAACAGATGATCCCGCGTAATGTTTTTTGCCCACAGTCCGCTCTTATACCGTTTCAGAACCCACGGCCATTTTACAAACTCATCTGTACACAGCAGGAAATAAACCACAAGGACAGGAAGCTTGAAGACAAACGCTGCAATAAATCCAAGCGGCACCGCGTAGCACCACATATCAATCGTATCGCAGACCAGTCCGAACTTTGTGTCACCTCCGGCACGGAATACTCCGGCAATCAGCGTTGTATTGACGGCAGTCCCCATAATATAATAGGTGTTAATCAGCAGCATATATTTCAGATAATGCATCGCGGTCTCATTTAAAGAAGCAAACTTCAGTACAAACGGCGTGATACCCAGTACAACCAGTCCGCCCACAGCTCCGGTAACAACCGTCAGCTTCAGCAGTTTCGATGCATATTCCTTCGCCTTTCCCAGATTTCCTTCTCCCATAACATTTCCAAGCAGAATACCGCCCGCACTTGCCACACCAAAGCACAGCACGGTTCCGATATTTCTTACAACGACAACGAGCGAGTTTGCCGCTACCGCATCGCTTCCCAGATGGCCCAGGATCACAGAATACATCGAAAATGCAACGCCCCAGGAAAGATCATTTCCAAGCGCCGGAAGTGACAGCTTCACAAAATCGGAAAACAGCAGCTTGTTGCGGATGAACATGTACCGCAGATCGAGCTTGATATCCTTACTCATAATCGACACAATCACACAACCGATCAATTCAATGACACGCGACATTGCCGTTGCGATTGCAACACCGGTTGCTCCAAGCTTCGGAAATCCGAAGAGGCCAAAAATGAAGCATGCGTTGAAAAATACGTTCAGTGCGAATGCCATCATATTCATTGCCATGCTGATCGTCACACGGCCGAGGCTTCGAAGCACCGCAAGATAGATCTCCGTAATGCCCCAGCACAGGTAGGTCACACCCATGACGCGCAGATACGAAGCACCGATCCGGATCAGTTCCGCATTATCTGTAAACAGACGCATCATCATCTGTGGCATGGTAAAAGCAATTCCTGCCACAACGACGGAGATGATGACGGAGAATCGAAGTGCGATTCCCTCGACAGTCTGAATTGCTCGCATATTGCCTTTTCCAAAGTACTGGGCACACAGAAGTGTTGCTCCTGTTCCCAGTCCGTAATAAACCATAAATAATACATTTGCATAGTTGGATGCCAGGGATACCGCGGAAATAGCGGACTGTCCCACGTAGTTCAGCATCACGACATCGGCAGAGTTGACTGCCGCGCTTAAAAGATTCTGAATCACAATCGGCAGAACCAGCTTAAAAATCTGGCTGTAAAAGCCCTGCTCTTTTGTTGTTGCCCTCATGTTTCTTCTCCATTTCTCTTCTTTATTTGTCTTCTTTCTTTTCCTGTTTTGCCTTCACATACGGATATCGGACCTGCGTGTAAACAAACATCACCAGAATATAGATGCCGCATGCGATCGCCGCTGGAACGGTAAGATCCGACAGATTGACATACGAGGTTCCGATCATCAGAATGCCGATGAAAAACAGCAGAATGTGAAGTGTCCGCTTTTTCATACAAAACGCAGACTTCTGATACTCTTCCGGGAAAATATCCGGCAGACGCCAGCAGGCCAGCAGCACCATAAACTCCGTCACCATATCGGTTCCGACACCCATGTTGGAAATCAATGTCAGATCCATTCCCGTAAGGATCGGAATGGCGCCCATCAGGAAAAAGACCATCAGAAGGATCGCCGGAACACCGTTTCTATTCTCCTCCGCGGTTTTTTCCGGCAGCCAGCCCTGTTTTGCGGCAGCCTGCAGTCCTCTTGTCACCCAGCTCAAGGTTCCGTTCAGAGTGGTAAGCAGCGCAAATACGGCACCACCGAACACGAAAAACAGGTACAGCCAGGTTGGAAAAATCTCCTGTGCGACAAGCGTCAGATTCTGAAATGCAACCGTTTCGACCGGAAGCACGCCGCCTGCCACGATACCGATCAGCACATAGAATACAGCAACGATACTCGTGGAAAGCACGATAACCCTTGGAATTGTGCGGGACGGCTCCACAATATCGTCTCCGTTCTCCGCAACGAATTTTGCGCCTCCGCACGCAAAACTCAAAAGTGCCACGCCTGTGAAAAAGTTCTTCGGACCGTTCGGCATCAGGTTGGATACCGTCGGTGTCAGGGCATCCCAGCTTACTTTGGGCAACCCGAATACAATAAATAAGAACAGGCTCAAAAGCAGCAGCACAACCATGCCCTTTTGCACCAGTGCGCTCGATTTCAGTCCGATAAGATTGATGGCGGTGCAGATAACAAGTGCTGCCATTGCGACAGCCGACTCGCCAAACTGCGGAAAAATCGAGCAGAAATAGCTTGCAAAGCCTTTCGCGTACGTTGCGATCAGAACCTGGCTTAAGACAAACATCGCAATGTACATAAATCCGGCTTTTTCACCCATCAATCGTCGGATGTAAGTAAAGCCGGCGCCTGATGACGGGATTGCGGACGTCAGGATGATGAACGGTACACAGGTGATAACGGCAAGCACGGCACCTAAAATAAACGCTGCGGCAATGCCGTGTCCTGTCAGACCGATGACGATTCCCGTCAGTACCATGATGCCCGAACCGATGATCTGTCCGATCGCAAGTCCCATACAGTCGGAAAAATTCAGTTTTTTATGACCTTCCCCCATACATTTTCCTCCTTTTTTCTCCCAATGTACTCTCGTTTCTGTTGGCGGATCCCAACAGAAATGCATAAAATCCTATTTTTTTATTCTACCGAAATCTCATCGTTTGTCAATTTGCAAAATGCGCAAGGTTTAACGCTTTACCTGTACAGAATAGACAAATATTATAATTGAACTTATTTTTCTTCTATTTTGAACTTTTCAATATTTTTTATAAATTTCAGCTTTTCTATTGAACTTTCTTCCCGCTCATGCTACAATAAGCACAGTTTTGAACTTTCTTTATTTTGCATTCTATTTTAAGGAGATTTTCTATGACAAATGAAACCTTTTCCGACCGTCTGAAACTGGCCATGCAGGCGAAACAGTTCAAGCAGGTCGATTTGATCCGAGCGGCCCAGCGGCGCGGTGTGAAACTTGGAAAAAGCCATGTCAGCCAGTATGTCAGCGGAAAAACGGTTCCGCGCTCCGACATTCTTCACTTTCTGGCCGATGTGCTCCAGGTCGATCCCGACTGGCTGCTTGCAAAAGATTCCACAGTAAACTATACGGCAGATACGGTTTCCGATCCGGCAGAATCCTTTTCTGATCCATCTGCCGCTTCCCTTTCCCAGACAAAAACAGGAGGTTCCCCTATGCGAGAATTTAAAAAATCATCGAAACTCGACAATGTCTTATATGATGTCCGCGGACCTGTCGTAGAAGAAGCAAACCGCATGGAAGCGTGCGGCACACAGGTTCTGAAACTGAACATTGGAAATCCGGCTCCATTTGGCTTCCGTACTCCTGATGAGGTCATCTACGACATGAGCCATCAGCTTACCGACTGCGAGGGTTACTCTCCTTCCCAGGGTCTCTTCTCTGCACGAAAAGCGATCATGCAGTATGCGCAGTTAAAGAAACTGCCAAATGTTTCTATCGATGATATCTACACCGGAAACGGCGTCAGTGAGCTGATCAACCTCTGCATGTCCGCTCTTCTGGATGATGGGGATGAAATCCTCATCCCATCCCCGGATTACCCTCTCTGGACTGCCTGCGCAACGCTGGCCGGTGGAAAAGCCGTCCACTACATCTGCGATGAACAGTCCGAATGGTATCCGGACATCGATGATATGCGAAAAAAAATCACCGACCGCACAAAAGCGATCGTTATCATCAATCCGAATAACCCGACCGGTGCACTCTATCCGAAAGAGGTACTGCAGCAGATTGTCGATCTCGCCAGAGAGCATCAGCTGATCATCTTTTCCGATGAAATTTATGACCGGCTCGTCATGGACGGTCTTGAGCATGTTTCCATTGCATCCCTCGCACCGGATCTGTTCTGTGTCACCTTCAGTGGTCTTTCCAAATCGCACATGATCGCAGGCTTCCGTATCGGCTGGATGATCTTAAGCGGAAATAAAGCTATCGCAAAGGACTATATTGAAGGACTCAAAATGCTTTCTAACATGCGTCTCTGCTCCAATGTTCCGGCCCAGTCCGTTGTCCAGACCGCTCTTGGCGGCCACCAGAGCGTCAACGACTACATTGTTCCGGGCGGACGGATTTACGAGCAGCGCGAATACGTTTACAAGGCATTCTGCGATATTCCGGGTATCACCGCAGTCAAACCAAAAGCTGCGTTCTACATGTTCCCGAAAATTGACACGAAAAAGTTCAATATCACAAACGACGAAAAATTTGCTCTCGATCTGCTGCGCGACAAAAAACTTCTGATCGTCCACGGCGGCGGCTTCAACTGGGGACAGCCGGATCACTTCCGCGTTGTTTACCTGCCGCGAATTGAAGTTTTAAAGGATGCGGTTGGAAAGCTCACCGACTTCCTCTCTTATTATCATCAGTAAAATTCTGATCACTTTTTTCACAGAGCTCCACCGGAAATACCACCTTTTTTCCGGCGGAGCTTTTTTCCTTTACCGGATTCTTTCCTGCTGCATTACACTTCACCGGTACCCGGCAAACAACAGGTAACTTTTCGTTACTGTTCACTCAGCAGTGAAACACTTGCTGTTTCGCTGCGTAAGAAAGTGATTCAGGCGTGAGCAGCCCTCCTTTTGCGAAGCAAAACTTTAAATGAGGGCTGCGAATGTTACAGTTCGCTGGGAACCAGTGAACTGTAACAACTTTTCTGTTCCACGGCTTAATTTCGATTGCGGCTCCTGTTCCTTTATGTTATAATTTTTTTAAATCAAGCCACAACCGTTCTTTTGAGTTCTGTTCTCGCTGTATCGCTTCTTGGCGGATGCCGCGCCTCCGACAAACCCGTTACGCTGACCGTATGGACGTATTACAACGGAGATCAGTTAGCTTCCTTTGAACGTCTTGTTGAGGAATTCAATACAACGATCGGAAAAAAAGAGCATATTACGGTCGAAGCCTCCAGTCAGGGCAGCATCAATGACCTTGAAAAAAATGTTCTCGATGCCGCCAAAGGAAGGGTTGGTGCCCTTGCCATGCCAAATATTTTTTCCGCTTACGCCGATACCGCCTATACGCTTGAGCAGATGGGACAGGTCGTTGATCTTTCCCCTTATCTTACAGAGAAAGAAAAAGATGTTTATCTTCCCAATTATCTGGAAGAAGGTGACTTTTCCGATGACGGCAGTATCCACATTATTCTGACAACCTCCACAAAATTCCTGCGTATCATGGAAATGGCAAGTATTGAACTGGGTGGCTATGAGATGCGTTTTGATCTCAACACGGTCTATGTCACAAAGAACTTTTTTTCCATGCTCAACCTCCCATCTGAAGATGTTTCCGAGCTTTCCACCCGGTATTTCCGGCGATGAATTTAATCTTCTGTTCTACGGCTACCAATCGCAGGAAGAAATTCGAACACTTCTGCAGAATCTTTCCCTTGCGGTTTCAAATACAGCCCTAGAGCTGCCAAGTGGTCGTAAACTGCCCCTTCGCCTTTCCGGCGGAGTTTCCTGGTATCCGGAAAACAGTACAGATCTGTCTACGCTGAAAAAATATGCGGATTTCGCAATGTACCAGGTAAAGAAAGCAGAAAAAGGGTACATTACCGAATTCGATCTGGAGCTTTTTACGAAAAACGCAAAGGAAACCGAGATGCGCCGCCTGTTCCATAAAATGTTGAATGAAGAGCTGTTTACCTATTACTTCCAGCCAATTGTTTCCGCTGCGGACGGCAGTATCTACGCCTACGAGGCGCTGATGCGCGGAAATCTCCCGGCACTTACTCGTCCGGATCAGATCCTGCAGCTGGCTCACGAGGAAGAGTGCCTGCATGAAATAGAACGTCTGACTATGTTTCTCTCTGCAAAATCCTATGCCACATTCCTCTCCACCCATCAGATACGCGGTGATGAGCTTCTCTTTGTCAATTCGATTGCAAGCCAATACATGAATCACGATGAGTCAGTGGCTTACGTCGAACAATACAGCTTTCTTCAGGATCGGATTGTCATCGAGATCACAGAGGAGGATTCACCGGATCTTACAGCTCTGTTGAAAAAACGTGAGATGCCGGGATTTTCCGGTGTATTTGCCCTGGATGACTACGGCAGCGGCTACAGCAATGAAAAAATGCTTCTGGAGCTTGCACCGGCGTATATCAAGTTGGATCTTTCCATCATCCGCGATATCGACTCCGATCCGGACAAGCAGCAGATCGTAGAAAATATTGTTTCCTATGCACATCAAAGAGGCATGAAAATCATTGCCGAGGGTCTGGAAACTCCAGCTGAACTTTTGAAGGTACTGGAACTGGATGTTGATCTCCTGCAGGGCTATTTTCTTGCAAAACCGTCCGCTGTTCCGAAACCTGTCAGTGCAGAATCCGTTGCTGTCATAGAACACTTCCGGAAGCATCTTGCGTAATTCCACCTCTTCCTGCAGCATCCTTTCAAATCACAGCATCTATGTCTGATCTGCTGCTTCGAAACAGGTACCGGTCAGCGATCCGGAGCGTATCTGAGCAATCATCCCTCAAAAAACACCCATAGCAAACCCTGCAAAAGCAGGGTTTTGTCTCCACTCTGAAGGATCCTGCCTGACAGGATCCTTTTTTATACTTTTTTCATATTTTTCTCCTGTTCGTTCCTCCGCTTCTGTGCTATGATACCTTACAGCAATGACAACCCGTCCATCGAAAGGAGTTTTTCTATGTGTACAGCAGCAACCTATCAAACACGCGACTTTTATATGGGCCGCACACTCGATTATGAATTTTCCTATGGCGACCAGATCACCGTTACACCTCGCAATTATCCGTTTTCCTTTCTTCATATGCCGTCCCTTTCCCATCACTATGCAATGATCGGCATGGCGTGTGTGATGGATGATTACCCGCTCTATTATGAGGCGTTCAATGAAAAGGGGCTTGGTATCGCCGGCCTTAATTTTGTAGGAAATGCCGTTTATTTCGATCCGAAACCGGAGAAAGACAATATCGCGCAGTTCGAGCTGATCCCGTGGATTCTCGGTACATGTGCTTCGCTTGCGGAAGCAAAAGAATCCCTCTCCCGTATCAATCTCATCAGCACACCTTTTAAAAAGAATCTTCCGCTCGCACAGCTTCACTGGATCATCGCAGATGCATCGGGTGCCATCACCGTGGAATCCGCGGCGGACGGTCTGCATGTCTACGACAATCCGGTCGGCGTTCTGACAAACAATCCGCCGTTTCCAATGCAGATGTTCTCACTGAACAATTACCTGCATCTGTCACCGAAACAGCCGGCCAACACGTTTTCCAACCAACTCGATCTTTCTACGTACAGCCGTGGCATGGGCGGTCTTGGACTGCCGGGCGACCTCTCGTCTGCTTCCCGCTTTGCACGCGTAGCGTTTGTAAAGCAGAACTCGATCTCTGGAAACAGCGAAACGGAGAGTGTCAGCCAGTTTTTCCATATTTTAAATTCTGTTGACCAGCAGAGAGGATGCTGCGAGGTGGCGGACGGAAAGTATGAGATCACGCTCTATACTTCCTGCTGCAATGCGACGCAGGGAATTTACTATTATACGACGTATGACAATCATCAGATTTCTGCGGTTGATATGCACCGCGAGAATCTTGATGGCGAAACGCTTCGCTGCTTTGCGCCGGTGACGGGCGAGCAGATTCATATGCAGAATTAGAAAAATCCGGTACAGAAATCTTTGAGGACCCCTCAAAAAAGATTCTGTATCGGATTTTTTCTACATCTCATCACACATTGTAAAACAGACGTCGCACCGGCTTCTGGTGCGGCATTTTTCAAAATACAGCTCCTCGAGCGGAATCCATTTCTTCTGAAATTCCACCGCCTTTTCACTCCCGTTCCGCTTTTCAATTCTCTGGATCTGCTCGATCGGATCGATCGTGAGGAAGACCTTCGGATCGTAGTATGCTTCCAGCCGTTCATGGCAGGAGCATTTTTCCAACTGCCGGGATCTGGCCGATGAAGAACGGCAGGATCAGGCCGATCGCAAAGAGCATGCCGGAAAGGGTTACTTTTTTTACTTTTTCCATCTTGAAAGTCCTCCCTTATGTTTCCTTCTGGAATCAGTGTATCATTCAAGTACACTTTAAAGTCAAGACCTTTTCTGCATTTTTTCTCTATTTTTCCCACTATTTTAGTATATTTTTTATTTCCGTGCTTCTCGGTGTCTGACTGCACTTTCTGTAGGAACTTTTTCTGTCGTTTTCCATGATTTTGTGGTACACTTTTGGATATTGGGAAATGCAGTCATTTTCTGCAGTTCCCTGACTATTTTTCGAAAGGATTTTATCATCATGCAGTTTTATCTCGCCCCGATGGAAGGGCTGACCGGATATGTGTACCGGAATGCTTACCACAAATATTTTCCGGCGGCGGACCGTTATTTCACGCCGTTTATTACAAATAAAAAAATGAGTTCCCGCGAACGGAACGATATTCTCCCGGAGCACAACGAAGGAATGACGGTGATTCCGCAGATTCTCACTAATCAGGCGGAGGATTTTCTGTCCCTGACAAAGGAACTGAGGGAGTACGGTTACGATACCGTCAATCTGAACCTCGGATGCCCGTCCGGCACGGTTGTCGCCAAGCGGCGCGGCTCCGGGCTGCTCGCGTGGCCGAATACGCTCGACGCGTTTCTCGATGAGATTTTTTCGTCGTGCGACTGCCGCATCTCGATCAAAACGCGGCTTGGCACAACGGATACCGACGAGTGGGAGGATCTGCTTACGTTTTACGACAAATATCCGCTCGAGGAACTGATCATTCATCCGCGGATTCAGAAGGATTTTTACAAATACACACCGCGCATGGAGTGCTACCGGACAGCGTATGAGACGAGCCGCTGCTCGCTCTGCTACAACGGTGACATTTTCTCACCCGATGATTTTCAGAATCTCTGCCGTGAGTTTCCGGACACGGAGAAGGTGATGCTCGGACGCGGGGTACTGCAGAATCCGTGGCTGATTGGGATGCTGCGCAGTGCAGATCCGGCAGGTAGCGAAGCCTCTGCTCCCGATAAAGAGCTGCTGCACGCGTTCTGTGAGGATCTCTGCGCCGGTTATGCGCGTGTGATTTCCGGGGATAAAAATGTGCTGTTCAAATTAAAAGCACTGTGGATTTATCTTGGAATGTCGTTTACCAATCCGCAGAAATATCTGAAAAAGATTAAAAAGGCGAACCGGCTTGCCGAGTATGAAGAGGCGGTCGATGCACTGTTCCGGGAACAGGAGCTGATTCTTTAATTTCGAAGTCCATTAGTATCTTTTGGAAACCATGTCACTTTCAGGTACGCACTTGTCTTTTCTGCAAAATCCGGTACGATAGAAACAGGATACAACGACTTATTTCTATTTTGTTTTTGGGAGGATTTTTACCATGATCGATTTACACAAGGAAGACGAAAAGCTTTTTGCTCTTGTCGGCGCATGCCAGCGTGATGTCCTTCTTCGTTCCTCCCCACTCGAGAAACTCCTCTAACTTTTTCACACTATTTCCTCCTTGTATACCTATAGGGGTATTGGTTGTCAAGAGGAGTTTTTCAAAATCAGAAAAACAAAAAGAACTTCCGACGAAGCATCTTTTTTCTGCTCCTGCCGGAAGTTCTCTTTTCATCTTATCTTCTTATTTTTATTTCATATTTGCAAACCGCTCCACAGCCTTCGTAAACTGTGCAATCGTCTGATCCGCATCTCCGTGCTCGATGCCGTCGCGCACGCAGTGCTGGATATGGCCCTCGAGGACAACTTGTCCTACTTTATGAAGTGCCGATTTTGCCGCCTTGATCTGCGCCAGGATATCCTCGCACGGCACATCCTCATCCACCCATACGGTCGATCGCCTGCACCTGACCGATGATCTTTTTCAGGCGGCGGTGAAGATTATCTGCATCCATACACTGTTTCATTTTGCATCCTCCTTGTTTCAAATCCGTCATCGCATCGGCTGCGTTACAAAGTGCAGTGGTCTTCCTCTTCTGTTTCCTCTGCAATCAGATTCCGGATATTCTGCATACGGTTATCCAGCTCCGCGCTCTGTCTTGCGCAGTCGTAGAGTTCATCCTGCAGATATTTGACATGATTTTCGGGAATATTTTTCTTGTAGCGCATCTTGTGCTCCAGACTCGCCCAGAAATCCATCGCGATCGTACGGAACTGTACTTCCACGTAAACCAGTTTCTTTGTATCCTGTAAAAAGATCGGCACCTGAACGATCAGATGAAGACTGCGGTAGCCGCTCTCCTTCGGATGCTGAATATAGTCCTTCCGCTCAATCAGCGTAATGTCATCCTGTTTCAGAAAACTGTCTGCCAGCTTATAAATATCGCTTGGAAAAGAACAGATCACGCGCACACCGGCGATATCGCGGATATTTTCCTCGATAGACTCCAGTGTGACCGGGATGTCTTTCACGCGGATTTTCCGCATAATGCTCTCATACGATTTGACCCTTGTTTTGATTCCTTCGATCGGGTTCTGGTCATAGGAAAGCGAGTATTCCTGATTCAGCACCCGGAACTTTGTCTCGATTTCCATAATGGCGCACTGATAATACGACATCAGAAGCTCGAACGGCTTTTTGTTCTTCTGCATCATCTGAATAAACTCGTCCGATAAAAGATTCTGCTTTACAAACTCATCCCGTTTTGTCTCGATCAGATTTTTTCCCTGTTTTCTAATTTCCTCCAGTACTTCGAGGTTTTTCATCATCCGTTTTTTCGTCCTCCCAAAACTGCGTTCTCTGTCCTTTATGCTATCATTTTAGGCCTGTAAAGTCAAATTTTTTCTTCTTTTACTCTACCTTCAGCATCCGGTAGCCAACCCCGATATGCGTCTGGATATACTGCGTCTGCTCTCCGTTCTTTTCCAGCTTTTTCCGAAGCGTCGCCATGAAAACACGGAGGGAAGCGATATCGTTCTCCCAGCTGCTTCCCCAGATTTTCTGTGTGATAAACGTATGCGTCAGCACCTTCCCTGCATTCTGCGACAGCAGGCAGAGCAGCTTGTATTCGATTGGTGTCAGATGAAGTTCCTCTCCGTCAAGATATGCGCACCCCGCTGCGTACTCGATCCGCAGTGCGCCGTTTTCAAAGACAGCCGACTGGACTCCATTTTCTGCCTGCATCTGGGACAGACGGCGCTGTGTGACTCGAAGGCGGGCCAGCAGTTCCTCCACAGAAAACGGTTTCGTCAGATAATCATCCGCTCCTGCGTCCAATGCCTCGATTTTATCGCTGTCCTCACTTCTTGCACTGATTACGATAATCGGCATATTCGACCAGCTTCGAATCTTTTCAATCACCTCTACGCCATCAATATCCGGCAAGCCAAGGTCGAGCAGAACAATGTCGGGATTATGTGTGGATGCCTCCATAATGGCACCCGCACCGTTCTTTGCAGAAATATACTTATAATCGTGTGTTTTTAACGTCGTAGTAATCAGGTTGTGAACCGGCGTATCATCTTCCACAACCAGAATTAATGTCTTATTCATTCAAATTCACCTCACTGAGCGGCAGGTTAATCCGAAAGCAGCAGCCCTGTGGATCGCAGTCATAAAGTGCTATCTCCCCGCCGTGCGCATTTACAATCGAACGGCAGAGTTCCAGTCCAAGGCCAAGGCTTCTGCGGCTGTCGCTTACTTTATTTTTCCCGGAATAGAACATCTCAAACACATGCTCTCTGGACTCTTTTGGAATCCCGGGGCCGTTGTCCTCCACCGCGATCCAGACATTTTTCTCCTCTTTTCTGGCTGTCGAGAACCCACTGAATGATTTCCTGTTCCCTTGGGTCAAAGATTTTTTCCGTCTTTCCTCCTGTCTGCGCGCTGTAAAGTGTTCCGCGGACAATTCTGCTCTCCTGTGCCCCTGCCGGTGCGGCCGTCAGATCCCTTCCCAGCAGTTTTACAAGCTTTGTCGCTGTAATATCAAAAATCTCCGACGCATCCTCTGCCTTCTGCAGAAGCTGGCTGGTATTGAAAAGAATTTTCGTCCGGAACGCATCCCGCGCAGACAGCTTTGCATTCTCTTTTAATTTTGATGCAAGCGTACCTGTCAGAATGGAAATGCCCAGCATGATGGCAAAGGTCACCGGATAACCGGAACCGTACGCGTACAGTGTCAGACGCGGTTCTGTCAGGAAGTAGTTAAACAGCACTACACTGATCACAGAACTGATTACGCTGCAGGTATAACCGCTGGTCAGAATGGACGTCATCATAACGCCGACCAGATATATGGTAATGATATTGGAATCCGGAATGATATGGATTTCCAAATCCGGCACCAGATCGGTCAGCCGTTCGGTCCATTCCCTTCTCTTTCGAAAAAATCCCTGATCCATCATGCTTTTTCCAATGACAATCCGCGTTACTTCGGAAATTCTCGCATATTCTGCAATCTGCAGGGCAATGTCCTCGCTGTGCGTCGTTACAATCTCCGCCCCGCTCTGTTCTGCCAGGCGGATATGCTTCTGCAGCCTTGCCTGATCCTCCGGCGTTTTCTCTGCCGGTTCCGCGGTCTGCACATACAGTGCTGTAAAATTAGCACCAAATGCCCGGGCCATCTGTGCCGCAGTCCGGATAATTTTTTCATTGGACGGCGAAAATGACAGACAGACCAGAATATGTTCTTTTCTCTCTGTTTTCTGTTTTTCTTTTTCCAAATGCTTCACCTCGCTTCCAATTGTAGACTTTGACACTCCCCACAGCTAAAGCAGGGGGATTCTTGTTTCTTCCACTACTGCAATAAACAATCAAAAAGGACACCTTTTATTGTATAATTATGTTACCCCACAAACATACGAAAGAAGGTGTCCTTAATGAAAAATTAGCATTGAAGAAACTGCTAACTTATATGAAAAGTGTATACAAAATTCCACAAAAAATCAAGGGTTTATCCGATGAAAGAAAAAGAAAACCCATCCCGTTGTTTAATATCGTTATGCCAGTGCTGATTTTCCTGATGCTTCAGTATGAAAGTTTTCACACCATTTTTTCAGCGCCGGAAAGCATGGAGAAACGACCGAAAAACTGTATCCGTGGAAAAATCCCAAAAGTTGATGCAGTCAGGGATCTTCTTTCCCGGATTGATCCAAAAGAAATCGAGGAAATTCACGCGCAGACGATTGATGTTCTGAAACGCAACCGCGTATTTCGGGAAGGAACCATAGGCGGATATGTTGCGGCAGGTATTGATGGGGTGGAATTATTCAGCAGTACAAAAAAGTCCTGTCCAGACTGCCTGAGCCGAAAGAACGGGACGAGGAAGACAGAATACTTTCATCGAAGTGTGGTATGTATGACGGTAGGAAAATCGCCGCATGTGATCTTTGGGCAGGAAATGCTGAAACCCAGAGATGGTTCAGAAAAAGATGAAGGGGAACTGACAGGAGCGAAAAGGCTCATCCGGCATTTAAAGAAAAGGCATGGTCATTTCGCAGATGTGATTGTGGCGGATGCACTGTACCTGAATGCCCCGTTTATCAATACTTTGAAAGAATGCGGTTTAGAAACGGTAATCCGTCTGAAAGATGAAAGAAGGCTTCTGTTTCAGGATGCGGAAAGCATGTTTCAGCGGGACGAGGGGAGAAAAAGGAGCTTCAGGAAGGGAAAAAAGAGTATTGAAGTCTGGGATCTTTCCGGATTTGAGATAGACCTTACCTGGACGATATCTTAAGCGGACTGAAATACGAGGACGGCCACTACGATCTCGTGAGTCTTTCCGACAAGGATTATCAGAAAAAACTGGATGTCCAGATTGCCTACTGGGATAAACTGAAAAATGAAATTCAGAAGGTCAGACCCGGAGAAAACGGAACGGCGGATCTGGTAGACATGAGCGAGACGTATTTCCAGATGGCAGATGAAACGGTTGCCACAGTCAAATTTTCCCATGCCAACCGCCAGCTGGAACAGAAAGCCTACATCGACCTTCACACGGGACTGCCGAACAAGAGCAAGTGCGAAGAGCTGTTCCACAATGTGGAATTCATCAAAACTCCTACCGCCTGTATCGTCTTTGACATGAACAACCTGAAACGCGTCAACGACAGCCTCGGCCACTCCATCGGCGACCAGCTGATTCTGAACTTTGCCCGGCTGCTGCGAAACTCGATTCCCGCGAAGCATTTCGTAGGAAGATACGGCGGCGATGAATTTATGGCGGTCATCTATGATGCAACCCGCGAAAGCATCACAGAAATCCTCACAGAGCTTCAGAACGAAGTCGAACAGTTCAACGGCTACGGAACCCAGTTCCGCATCAGCTATTCCCACCGCTTGGCACTTTCCACCGATTACAACGAATGTACGCTCCGCACGCTGTTTGACAAAGCAGATAAATATATGTATGAAAACAAGCAGGGACGCCAGGACTAAAGAAACGCCGGAACCGGAAATATCTTATCGCCGGTTCTGGCGTTTTTTCTTGCTGTTTCTCTTTTATTTTTTTGCAAACGCTTCTATCTGCGCATATCCCGCTGAAAAATCAATGGGTTCCTCCCGCAGCTTCTTTCTGACCGCATCGCGTCCTTCCTGATCTGCCAGCACTTTCTGGATTTTATCGGCAAACTGCATCACATCCAGCGGACAGAGATATCCGTTTTCCCCATCCCGGATCTGCTCGCGCATGGACGGAATATCGGAAGCGATGATGACCTTCTGCAGGCTTCTCGCCTCTACAATCGTAATCGGATAGCCTTCGTGACGGGACGGCTGGAGATACAGGTCGCAGGATTTTACGTACGGCGCAGGATTTTCGCGCATTCCGAGGAAAATAATTTCCTGCTCCACCTGATATTCCTTTGCCATGGTCCGCAGCTTGTTCAGATCTCTTCCATCACCGATGATGAACCATTTGAAGCGAAGTCCCCGTTTTTTCAGCTCCGCCGTAATCTGCACCGCAATATCATATCCTTTTTCTTCCGAAGCTCTTCCCACCGTCAGAAATTTCAGCTCTCCTGTGTACTGCGGATCGCTAAGCGGCTCCTCACTCCGTCTCTGCACCTGTTTGATGTCAATGAAATTCAGCAGAACCTCTGTCCGGTCCGCGAGTTCCGGAAAACGGGCAATGACCTGTTTCCGGACAGGCTCGGAAACGCAGTAAATTTTATCATACTCCGGAATAAAGTCCCTGGTCCGGAACAGCCACCAGAGATTTTCTCCGTGGAACCAGACCGCTTTTTTCCGCGCATTCGTCTTTCTGGCTCCGAATGCGAAAAAGTCGAAAACAAGATCGTATTGTTTTGTTTCCGGCTCCACACACTCCAGAATCCGTTCATACAGTTTTCCATACCGTTTCTTTCCATACACGACGCGCATCAGAAATACGCCCATTCCTCTGGCATAGAAAGACCGTTCTGCCGATGTCTCCCGTTTTCCCACAATCCGTTCCAAAGCCGGATGCGGCTTTTTGTCCCAGATCATCTGGCGCACTTCCACTTCCTTCGGAATCCGCTCCAGCAGAACGCCTCTTTTTTCGACCAGAAGAAGCGTTACATCTTCTTTTTTCTCCACCAGTTTCTGCAGCAGCGCTGCCATGGCCACTTCCGTTCCGCCCATGTCCATGGTACGTCCCAGCACCAGTATTTTACTCATTGCTTACCTCTCATCTGCTTTTTTCTCTGTTCTAACGCCAGTAGGCATCTCCCACATGCGCAGGATGACGCTGATCCTCCGGCGGAAGCTGATGGTAATCGCCGTACAGGGTGTGAAGATACGTCTCGTATCCCGCCGGGGCATTGATCAGATGGCCTTCAAACGGAAGGCGCACGATCTCTTCGATCGCTGTTTTGGGAATCGCGTCCGACTTGCGGTAACCGCCGCACTGGCAGGCCACCCACTTTGAGTCCTCCGCGCGGTACTTTCTGCACTCTTTTTCCATCTCGCGCAGAATCCGCTCTTTTCCATAACATTTCCGGATCGCCCATTTGCACCATTTTGCGAAGCTTCCTTTGTTTCCTTTTAAGGTCTGGCGGTAGGTGCGGAATGCATTCATCCGCTGGCTTTCCAGAAACAGCAGCTTTTTCCAGTGACGGTCGTACTCCAGTGTATCTTTTTCCGGCAGTCCGTCAAACGGGAAAATATCGACGAAAAGACCGGTATCCACAGCTCCTGCCACGTGCTCCACAAGACTCGTTCCGGTGTGTACCAGCTTTCCGTATGCCAGTGTGAAACCCTTTGTATTATGAAAATTCATGACGCGGTACGGTGTATCCGTTTCGCTGTTTACAATCTGTTCCAGTTTTTCATAATCCGCTCTCGGCATCCAGACATCCACATCATCATCCCACGGAATGAACCCCTGATGCCGGATCAGCCCGAGCAGCGTTCCATCTGCTGCAAAATAGATCAGGTGATGTTTCCGGCAGACTTCATCCAGATACAGTAATATTCCAAGCGCAATCTCCTGTTTTTCTTTTAATTCTGTAATTTTACGCATAACGGCATTGCCTTTCTGTTTTGTTTTTCCCATCCATTATAAACACTCTGCCGGATTTTTTCAATTTAAAGTTCCTGCCGCTCCGGTGCCCGTCTGAAGATTCCACACTGTTTTTATCAGTACCTTCATATCCACCGGTTTTACTATGTGTGCGTTCATGCCCGCATTGAAAGCATTCTGCACATCTTCTGAAAATGCGTTGGCTGTCATCGCAAGAATCGGGATTTTCTTTGCCAGCGGGTGGCTGCTGTTCCGGAATTCTTTGCTCATACCGATTCCATTATCCGCTACCCACAGGCACATCTGCGCATAATGATCCGATGTCGGCACCAGCATCAGCATCGACCAGTCGTATCCGTCCAGCTTCTTTAAAACCATGTAATACGTATTTTCTTCGATCACAACATCCGTACACATAATGGTCTTTTTTTCTGTTCTTTGACCAGACTGTCATCCAGCGTACCGGATGAAACTTCTTTTACGTTCTTCAGATATTCTTTTGCTGCATCAAGACCGATGATTCCGGTATCCTGCTGATTCAGCTCGTCTTCCATTCCTTTTAAGAAACCACAGATCACAACGGTGTACTCTTTTTCGTCCTCCAGATCGGTTCCATCTTTGGTCAGAAGCACATATGGATACGGATATCCGTTTCCATTGAGATCACAGCCTTCTTTTGCCATTTCTTTGATCTTTGCACCCGTCAGGGTTGATGTCTGCAGCGTTCCATTGCCAAATCCAAATAAGCAGATACAATACGCTCCAATGAACACATTTCCTTATCTGTTAGATAATTCTTCGCAATGCTGACATCACTTTTTACAGTCTTGCCCTCCGGAGCTGCAGCCCATGTAGTTAATCCCATGTGTGGCTTATCTGCATCGGCTCGCTCGTAAATCAACTCCGCTGCTGTATGTCCGTGAACTGCATAGTGCATCTTGTTCTGCACTTTTGCAAAAAATTGCTTTGTTGTTTTCGCTGTTCGGTCATAATCAAGAGCTGTAGCATAGATATCTGTTATCTTCTGATAAAATCTACGCTCAGAGAGACGGATTTCTCGAATCTGCTCAAGCAAATGGTCGAAATATTCTACTGTGAGCACAGAGCCACCATTTTTCAGGCGTTCATCATCCATGACTCAACCTTTGATGGCGTAGTCCTTCACGATGCCATTGGCCCACTTGCGAAACTGTACTGCTCGCTCATTATTAACCTTGAATCCAACCGCAATAATCATTTGAAGATTATATTGCTATGTTCATTTATCGTTGGCAAACCAACGTCATACAATGTGCTCATCATCCTCTGTGTCAGCCATATATTCTCATCCTCATAGCGCATCTCAATACTATCCTGCTGACCACCAACAGAGGCAACATAGGTCAGGTATTCTGCTGCACTGGAACGGATAGTTACTTCATCTTTTTTCTTTTTCAAATAGGAGGCCTCCTTCTTCGATAAATCACTCAATGCTGCTGCAGGGTCAAATGCAAGATTGATATACTGCTGTTCTAATTTCTGTTTCCATGTAGGTATGTCTGTCATGCGGATATCCTTAGTAACATTGAAAACAAAGTTTTTAATTGTGCTGTAATCTACAGAGCGGTAATTGAGACTGTTTCAAGTTTTGTGTAAACAGAAAAAACTGATATAAGATATGTCATTAGTTATCGAGGACGGAGCCCGTTTTGGGGGCTCTGTCCTTGTTTGTATTATAATGCAATTTCCAGGCATGTCAAGCAGGCTGTCATCCGATGGAAATACAGTTTTTGATTTTGTGACTTTTCGGAGCTGGCGGTTAAATCCTTCGATGGTGTTGGTCGTATAGATCAGGCGTCGGACTGCTTCTGGATACTCCCGCCGGTGACGATTTTCACCAAATCCACATCTTTAGTTTTTTAATAACTTTTTAGTTTTTGATGCTGTAAACTGAATAACCGGTCCTGAGATAATGATCGTTACGATTGTACATATGCCAAACTTTCCCCCCAGCAAAACTCCGGTAAGTACCATAACAATATCCAGTATCATCCGCACTGCTTTTACCTGCCAGCCGTTCTTTTCCGCAAGAGAAAAGGTTAATGCCTCGTAAGAACCACGTCCCAGTGAAGCTGCCGCATAAACTCCTGTTCCGACTGCAAAAAGCATGACTCCCAGCAACATAATCAGTGCATTCACCCACAAATGCGTACTGTACACATGTGCATTTGCAAACAAATCAACACAGAGGCTATACACAAGCTGATAAATAATCGTACCAATATGTATCTGTGATCTGTCATAGAAAAATGAGAACACAATCATAATTATGGCTACAATCAGAGATGCCATGCCTATACTTATATGAAATGTCCTTGAAATCCCCTGCCACAAAACAGCAAGGGTTGCCCCTCCAAATCCCGCATACAATGCAAGGGTAATGCCATATGCTGCTATGATCGAACCAATCACAATGATTATTATTTTTTTCGTCCATTCTGTTTTACTCATTGTTATAGCCTCCTTTTATTTTTATTTGAATTCTTACTACGCATTTTATCTTTATACTATAAATGAGCAAGTTCGTGATTTTGCATAAAAGAAAGACACCTTGAATTCGATTGTGTTGTATAATGAAAGTGACCAAACCAACATTTACAGCATTCACGAAAGAAGGTGTCTCCTGCAAATACTATACATCATTCAGCATTCATATACAACCAGTTTAAAAAATTAGATTTATGCAAATCGTATTCTAATGCCAACTCCTCCGGTACAGTCCTATTTTCTTTGTGACTGTTGGTACGTTTCTGAAAAAATAATCAACACCTTTGCCGTACAAGGATTTCATACCATTGGTGCTTTGAAAACAAATCGTTTGCTGTACCCGTCAGGAATGAAAAAGAAGCTCAGCGAATTGGCTGCCGAATTATCCGTGACACATAAAAACTTTGATCTTGTGACAGTTAAAGGCAGAAACTCTTCCTTAACCCCGACCATGAGCACACTACCCGCCTGACTGAATTTTATGGCATTGTCCATAATATTCGACAGAATCCTTCAAATCTCCGCTCTGTAGTTTATTCATACCCAGCACATCATTTACCAGAGACACCAGATATTTCAGGGATTCCATTACCTTTTCTCTGATCTTCTGCTGCATCTGTGGATCATCTGCGTACTGATTTCCATTTCCCTCTTCTACCTTGTGGGTTTTATGATGTTCCAGGCACCTAATCCAGATTCTTTTGTAACGTATCGATCAATTCTTCAATAATTATTGGCTTGGATAAGAATCCATCCATACCGCATTCCAGAACTTTCTTTCTATCCTCATCAAAAGCATTAGCAGTTATGGCAAGAATGGTAATTCCCGACAGTGCCGGATCAGTAAGCGCACGGATCTGCCTGGTAGCCTCATATCCATTCATTACAGGCATCTGCACATCCATCAGTACCAGATCATAATCCCCTGGTGTTGAATTTTTAATTTTCTCCACTGCCTCTGCTCCATTTTCTGCTGTATCAACCAGGAATCCATATTCTTTCAAAATTTCCACTGCAATTTCACTGTTCAGTTCATTATCTTCCACAAGAAGTATACGCCTGCCTCTGAAATCTAAATCTGCTGCCGGAAGAATCTTATCCTCTGCCTGGGCCTGTTTCTGACCGATGGCAGCCATCAGAGTCTCTCTGATATCTGACATAAACAGAGGTTTCGCGCAGAATGCAGTCACTCCTGCAGTTCTGGCTTCTGTTTCGATATCTGACCAGTCGTATGCAGTCAGAATAATGATCGGCGTATTGTCATCAAGACTGCGGATCTGACGTGTAACTTCAATTCCATTCATATCCGGCAGACGCCAATCGATGATATAAGCATGAAATGCATCCCCCAGCTCCATTGACTGTCGTGCACGGAGAACAGCCTCTTTACCCGAGACTGTCCATTCCGAACGCATTCCAACCTTTACAAGCATCTTTGTTACACTGTCACAGGTGTTAAAGTCATCGTCTACAACCAATGCCTTAAGACCCTCTAGTTCCGAAATCTTCTCTATGCGATGATGCTCAGGCTGAGTCCGAAATGGCAGACGGACTATAAACTCGGTGCCTTTGTCCTGCTCTGTCTGAACCTCAATAGTACCGCCCATCATATCCACGATGTTCTTGGTAATGGCCATTCCAAGTCCCGTACCCTGAGTCCTGCTGACTGTAGAAGTCCGCTCCCGCTCAAAAGGAGAAAAGATCTTCTGTACAAATTCCTGACTCATTCCAATTCCGTTATCCTTTACCCGAAATTCATACAGTTCGCTGCCTTTTGCTTTTCCCGGGTACTGTCTGAGACGGACAGAAACGGTTCCGCCTGCCGGAGTAAACTTAACCGCATTTGACAAAAGATTCAGCAGTATCTGGTTCAGCCGCAGTTTGTCACAATAGACATCCTCATTCGTAACATCCATGGCATCCATATAAAGCTCCAGCTGCTTCGCATGAATCTGTCCACTGATGATCGTCTTCAGATCATGAAGCACATCCGACAGACAGACTTCTGTTTCTTCCAGATGGATCTTTCCGCTCTCAATCCGGCTCATATCCAATATATCATTGATCAGTGAAAGCAGATGCTTACTGGAAGAAAGAATTTTGCCCAGATAATCCTGAACCCTTTTTTTGTCATCAATATTACTTACAGCCAATGTTGTAAATCCAATAATCGCATTCATTGGTGTCCGGATATCATGGGACATATTGGAAAGAAAAATACTCTTCGCCCTATTTGCAGTCTCTGCCGCATGGACTGCCTCAGAAAGAGCCTGGTTCATTTTCCGGTCAGAGGTACGGTCTGACATAACCAGAATATATTTCTTTTCCCCGTTTACCTCACTTCCCATTGCAATATTATGAAACCAGCGCCTTTCCCCTGTCTTCCGATGTATAAATTCACAATCCCACTCCTGCTGTTCATGAACCGGAATTTCTTTCAGATGATTCTTCTGCGAGTCTTCAGAATCTGCAGGGTGCAGTTTTCTTAAAACACGAATATCCTTGCGAATCTGTTCTACTGTAATACCCAGCAGTTTTTCCGCATTAGGGCTGACGTAATCCGTCTGATATGTTTGGGCATCCAGCATCAGGAAAACGTCATCCACATTCATTGAAAGCTTTTGAAACAGCTCATCACGGTACCGGATCTCCACATCCTTTCTTCTGAGATTTTTCCTGTTTTTCTGGATAATAAGACTGATAAAAAAGGCAGCAATGCAAAGTACAACAGCTCCAACAAGAAGCATCGTGGTAAACTGCAGATTGTTCATACTGGCATTGACAATATCAGCCTGGACAAGTCCCAGAAACATCCAGTCCTGAATATCCGATTTTTCATAGACCAGATAATAATTTCTTCCATCCAGATTCAGCAACATCGCATCAGTACGTCCCGCTTTAAACTTCTCCAAAAGGACATTGATCTCTTTTTCAGACATATCAGAATACCTACTCAGAAAACCGAAGAAATTATACACGTTCCCCCATAACTCGGAAGAATGATCAATCACAACACGACCATCCGGATGAATAATAAAACTCTGGGCATTTCCATCAAAAGCAGAAATATCCAGTACATCTACGATATCAGAATTTTCATAAGCAATGGCAATCGCATCATATTCAAATCCCTGATAAATTCCATGCGCCTTAGGTGTGGCAAAAACAAGCAGCTGGGATTTTCCGGGAACTGCTGCATTCGCTATCACATCATTTCCCTGCCGGATATCCTCTTCAATATTTTCCTGTAATCCAAGATACCCGGTTTCACCTGTCGCCATCTTGTAGTCACCGTCAGATGATAGAAAAAAGAATTCCAAAAAGCCTGCATCTTCCTGCGCTTTCTTTATATAATCACGGATCTCGTCTTCACCGGAAATATTCTGCAGATTCTCGCCCCAAATATGGAGGTAAGTCAGGTTCTTATTTGTCAGTTCTCTCAGCATCTGATCAGACTGATGAAGAACTTCCGTCAGATGAGAAACACTTTCCTCGTAAATAGATTTCGACATAAACTTATAATATCGGAAAACAGCCAGAACAACTCCTATAAAGAGAAGAAGAAAAGCAACTATTCTTAATCCTTTTTTCCTGACAGGTTTCTTTCTATTTCTATTATAATTCTTAACATCCATTTTTCTCACCTCAGGGTTATGTAATCTTCAGGTTCTGCAAGAACGGCATTACCACCTGAAACATATGCTGTCCAGGTATCTTTCACAGATGTAGCTCCTCCATCAAATATCATATTTTCATCTACAGGATAAGTTTCCATATGCTGCGGTGTGGCAAGACAGGTCACCGTGAAAGTATCCTCATCCCGAACTGCCTTTCCATCCTTTGTAACTTTACTTAATGTATAGCCATCTTCCGTTTCATTAATTTCCACAGAAATACCACTAACCACTGGCAAAGAGCCACGGTTAAACGGAATAAATCCTCCCTCATAGCCTTCTACAAAGTTTTTGATTATTTCTTTCAGCTCAGCCCCACTCATCTTGCTGCTGTAAGCCGCCAGACCATTTGGCATGATCATGTCACCTGCCATTTTTTCTGTGTAACCGGCTTTCAGCACATTTCCCGTAAAGCTGTTTCCGGTTGCGATCAGCACATCTGACCCATAGATGCCACGTAGCGTGTTTGCCATAACAGAATATGCTGCATTTCCTCCACTGCTGTGGAAACGGTTGGAATACGACTTCTGTGAATCCAGCACGATATCCTCAGAAGCAGTTTCTTCCTCAAGAAGCTGAGAATTAAATGACTGGTATGCCTGCCCTGCATCGTATTCTCCTGAGATCATTTTGGAAACCACATCCTTGGAAACAGAGAAAAAGTCACTTGACGCAATACGGATATACATATGGTTTTCTTCGATCACAGGTTTTATATCTTTCAGATATTCCGTAAGCTGCATATCCACCTCCTGACTGTAGCTTAACAGATCCTGTCCATCACTAATGATCCTGTTCTGCGCATCCTCTGAAAACATTGTATCCAGTACCTCCATTGCTTTCTTTCTGCGTGTTTCATCCTTTGTCAGATCACGGTTTAAGGCCACCTGGAAATATGGCGTAGTCATAATCCACTTTTCACCGTTCTCCTGAAAGAATGGAAGAAATGTTGTGTTAATGCCCTGATCCTGGAACATTTTTACACCGAAAGAACTGCCAAAGTACATGGCAAGCTTGCCACTTTTGTACATCTCAACAACATCATCATAATTCATATTCAAATCTTCCTGACTAAGCCCTGTATCCTGAATAAACTGTTCCATACGTTCAAAAGCCTCTGGCCAGACGGTATCGTCCAGACCTTCTCTCTTTGTATTTTCCGAGTCACTGTAGACCGTCCGCCACTTGCGTCCTTCCACAGAAGACAACTCTGATATAGACAGACCCTGCAGTGTTTCCATACAGGTATAATCATAAGAATAGTCTGCCGTAAATCCACTAACACCCACTTTGTCAAATGCCTGGCAGGCGGAAACAAAACTCTCGTAATCTGTTGGCAACGGGATATCATATTTTTCAAAAAGGTCTTTGTTCACTACAAAACCATGGGCATCTGCACACACAGGAAGCCAGTTTACGCTTCCATCCTCGTTCCTGAAATTGCTGAGGTAGGTATCATAGACAGCACCTGCCGCATTGGTTGTGGAAAGATCCATCAGACTGTCTTTCAGGGGACTTGCATCATGCAGGGAAAATCTGCAGCAGGTTATAATATCCGGCAATCCACCGTTTTCATCAAGGAACTTGTAGAAATCCAAATCATTATTCCCTACAACAAACTCGACATTGATATCCGGAAGCTGTTCCTGGATATATGGTGCATATTTTTCATACAGGTTTGTGCTCCATAAATATACTGTGATTGTTTCTGCATCTTCTTTTTCCGCACTCTTCCCGCCACAGCTTGACAGAAGCGATACGGCTGTCACCATCACTAAAAATACAGACAAAACCTTGCTCCATTTTTTCTTTTTCATTACAAGTTCTCCTAATAGAATTGTTATAGTCACGTCTATGAAATAACACCGTAAAAAAGCACTGCCAAACAGACAGTGCACCTCATTTCATGCAACTGGCTGCCATTTTACAGGCCCTGTAGCTTTGCGTCCCAGACTTTCATCTGGTTTGCCGATCGTCCTTTTTAAGCTTTTAAACTTATGCAAAAAACTGATTTTATTATACTATGGCACTCTACTGTACACAAGAAAAACATTACCATTTTAACCTTCAAAAGCAAAAAAAGAACAGCCGATACATATACTCGAACTGTTCTTCTACTTCCGAAGTCCACGCAGCATTGCTTTTAGTAGAAATCTATCACAATCATAAACGAGTTCCTCTTCAAGAACTTTACGAAAGGGCCATGGCAAAAGCTAAATGCCGCTCTGCTTGATTTTTCTGCCTGTCTGTATCATACTGGACTTATTAACAGACAGGGAGGAATTTAAACCATGGATGCAAAGCTTATAGAGGAACTCAGACAAAAATACATCAAAAATCCTCCAGAGGGAATGACATCCAATCTGGTCAAAAACATGACAGACTCTGACCTTTTGGATATGCACTATTTTCTTACCGAGGATGATGACCTCGATGACGATGAATTTGAAGAAGGTTTTTACATCGACTTCTTTTAATCTATCGTCTGTTTTCTATGCCCGCTTTTGTGCGGGCTCTTTTTATCAAGAGTTCGACGAATGTCGAACTTTCCTATTATATAAAAAGAAAAAGCCGCTGACACGTTATCTTCTAACGCATCAACAGCTTCTGTCTTGCTTTGTTTCAGTGTATTATTCGGTTTTGCAAAGGTTTATTTGCTTTCAGCATTCTCCCTGATACGGTAATAATCATCCATATCAATGCCTATTTTTACCTTGGCATCTGGTTTTCGTTTGCCCAAAAGGCACACAGTCTCCACATGTGTTGTCACTAACATAGGAACACACATCCTTTACCTCGTCTACGATATGGGAACACATTTCTTTCGCTTTTTCTACTGCTTTTGATTTCTTCCCAAATCGTTCTTTTGCGTTTCCAATTTCATTTTTGAATCCTGTTTTATATACGAAAATGATTTTATAGGGATCTTTCTCTCCATTTTCATCGTAACCACCGACAATAACTTTTTCGATGATACTTTCAAATATTCCTCTGTCAAATTCTTCTAAAATCTGATTTTTTGACAATGCTTTTCTAAAATCTGCCAGTCTTCTTTGCAAGCTGCCTTCATTGTCATATTGTTGTTCCAACATACTTAACTGTGTTTTTGCTTCAGACAATTTCTTTTCATACCCCACATCTGTTTCCTCATAAATGTCTTTAGCCACAACACCCTCTAAATAGTTTTCCAGCAACTTTTTTCTCTTATGTTGAATATTATAAACACTTCTATTGAGTTTTTCAATTTTATCTTCTATCGAGTCCTCTGATAAAGTTTTCTCGACTCTCTTAATAAATTCTTCCAACACATCTTTATGATCTGTACATAACATACGGTAAGATTCAATAAAAGCATCTTCTATAACCTGCTCTGGAATTCCTTTACTATCTGGACAAAACCTTTTACCATGTTTTGTTGATTCTACACATTGCCAAATAGTTTTTGTATATTTCGAACTGCTATGCCACCTTCTCCTTGATAAATTCGCACCGCAAAATCCACATTCAAGCATACAACTAAAAGCATATTGTCTACTGAATTTTTCTCGTTTTCCAGGTGCTACTCCCTTTTTGCGTCCTCCATTACGGCGTTCCCGTATCTCCTGAGCTCTTGCAAATTTTTCTTCTGATATAATCGGTTCATGATGATTTTTGATATAAAACCGATCTTCTTCTCCAAGATTTTCCAGCCTTCTTTTTGATATCGGATCTACGGTAAAGGTTTTTCCTAATAAAATATCACCTTTGTATTTTTCATTATTAATAATTCCCATTACACTGGAAGAAGTCCACGGATTCCCTTTAATAGTTGGAATCCCCTGTTCATTCAGTTCCCTTGCAATCATCGTACTTCCAGCACCTGCAACATATCTGTCAAATATGTATCTGACCGTTTCCGCACCTTCTTCGTTAATAGACAGCGACTTTGTTACTACATCGTAATCATATCCAAGGCATCCCTGAAAACCAACAAGTTCTCCACGTTTCATCTTCATTTTCAAACCTTTTTTTACATATGCAGATGTATTTTCCACTTCCTGCTGTGCAACAGAACTTAAAATAGTCAGTAAAAATTCTCCATCTTTTAAGGTATTAATTTTTTCGACTTCAAAATATACCGCTATATTTCTCTCTCTTAACATTCTTACATATTTTAATGTATCTAATGTATTTCGTGCAAATCTAGGAATACTTTTGGCAATCACTAAATCAATATTACCAGAAAGGCATTCCTGAATCAGTAATTGGAATTCTTCTCTTTTATCTGTTTTCGTGCCTGTAATTGCTTTATCAGCAAAAACTCCTGCAAAAACCCATTGCTTATTACTCTTTATCAAGTCCGTGTAATATCTGACCATTGAATTATAACTTTTAATCTGATCTTCATCATCAGTACTAACACGACAATATGCGGCAACTCTTAATCTATCAATCTTTCTTCCCGTAGAAGTATCCTCACCAGCACCCTTCGCCTTAATGATTTCAACTTCCATTTCACCGCCCCTTTCTTTTTGTGTTCCTACCGTAGTGTTGATATAATCTTACAACGCAACACTCCGATAGTCAAGCGGTAATATTAGAAATAACACCATAATCTTTTTTTAACTTTTTCTCTACCAGCTGATACTCTGCTTCACTTATAAGTTTTAACGAGCGTAATTGTTTCAACATTGACAGCTGCATACTGTATCTCAACAATTTTGCACTATTCATTTTCCCTCTCTATTCTTTCTCATCTACTTTTATTAAAAAATCCTGCAGTAGCTGTCGGGTAACAGCCTCATTGGTATTTCACCATCTTCTCAGACCGGGCAGCTTTCCCGGAAGTATCATTAACAAAAACAGTATCTTCGCTACAAAAATCCCACTTTCTGATCACAGTCAAATATTTATCGCTCATGCCTTTGCTTCCATATCATTTTGATACCATTTCCACTTTGCGTCACGATGTCGCAAAGCAATAATGCAGACAGTCCTGGCGTATCTACTGTATAGCTCCTCTGTTTCATTCGTCCTGCAGGATAAATATGAAATTTTCAAGGTACAATGATTGCTCTTTTTATATCAATTTACGAAAGGGAGTCGTTCAGATAAAAATTATGCAATCTTAAATTTCAGTATTTTAGTAATCAATTTTGTTTCAAGTCTGCGTCTCAATGTTTCATCCACACAATAATGTAAATTTCCGTATTCATCATATAATTTTCTGGTTGATAACACTGCAATATAACCTTCATAATGTTTCAAAATCCTGTTAATTGCTTCCACATCTCCGGACGCTGCCGACACAATAATATGATACGGTAGTAACTTTGTATTATTTCTTTTTTCCAGTCCTGATCTCCTCCATAATCTTTTTTAAAGCTATAAGGGAACTTGTACGATGATGATGAATGGTACTTCTTACAAGATTCATATATTTTGCAATTTCTGTATCTGTCATATCCAGAAAAAAAGATAATAAAATTACATTTCGCTTCTTTTCCGGCAAAGACTTTAATGCTTCACCAATCAACTCATCTTTTACTTCTATGTCATAATCAAAGACATGGAACATTTCTGATTCAACTATGTAATCATCCATGATTTCCAGTTGTCGTAGTTCCTTCTGCGTTAATTCCGAAAAAGAAATTTCATATTTTAAACGATAATTTCTTTCTCTCTCATAATCTATCATTTCATTCTTCAACAGGGTTTTGCAGAAACTGTCAAACTGTTTCCTTATTCTTGACTGCTGTTCGGAAGAAGATTTCTTCATAAGAGATCACCTCCTTCCGTAACCACCTGAAGCAGAGTGAAATATCTCCCTTTCACTCCATAGCACGAATGGATATATATCCAGCGTCGAACACCCGACACTGTTTTTAAAAAATATTTTTTTATATAAAAAACGCCCTTACAGGCCGATACCCATAGGACGTTGTTTATATCTGATATTAAATTTTCCCCACATGTCTCGAGTGGGTATAATGCACTCTCAACTGCATAACTATTTACATTGCTTAAAATGCAACTTATTTATCTGCCTTTCCACGCATTACGCAGGATTGGCTTTGATTAGCACCAAAAAATCCTTTCAACAGTTCAGAATACATAGCTCTCCCAAACATGTTCAAAGGATAAAAACACGAAAAAAAGCCTTTGAACATTGCGTTTTTTTATATGCAATATCCAAAGTTTCTTACCTTTTCTAAAAGTGCATGATACCCCTCTAATATAGTGATTTATTAGTGCATTTTCTTTCTCTAAAGTGAAATATACACTATACATGGAGGTGTATGATATGGCTAAATCTAAGAAAATTGATAAAGACATGGGTTTTCGCCTGAAGAAAGCCAGATTAGACCAAAAGCTGACTTATGATGAGCTATCCGAAAAATCCGGTGTTTCATCAAGATATATTAAAGAGATTGAAAATCATGGCAATGTTCCAAGTCTTGAAAAACTCGGACAGCTCATTCGTGCTTTACACATCTCTGCCGATCCATTTTTTTATCCAGCGGCTCTGAACGATAATCTGGATTACCAAAGGCTGTTGATCTATCTTTCAGAATGTACTCCCGATCAGATAACCACCATCCTTGCACTTGTGGAAGCCTATCTTCGTACATATAAAACCCATGAAACAGAATAGCAGAAAGATTTCTATTTTTTCTGGATTATTTCTGAATAATTCTGGATAAAACAGGGTGGTCAGCTTGTCTGTAAGCCTTCCACCCCGTTTGAACTATTTTTCAGTATGCATAAGCAGTTCTTTTACTTTATTTCTTTTTTTCAAAATTCCCAATCCTTCAAATATCTGTATCGTATCTATCATTCCCTGATAATACGCTCTTTGTTCTTCTTGAAAATGGGCATGATCCACAATATCCATATATTTTTCCAAAAGCTCCCTCTGTTCTCCTGAAATCTCTGCCAGCAACTTCTCATATTCCTGATTTGCCTTTTTTAATTCTTTAGCTGCATTTTTCGCTTCTTTCGTACAAACGGAATACTCACGCTCTCCTGCTTCGCTACGAAGCTCCTCCAATACCTCTGCCACCATTTCAAATACTTCGTTCATTTTTGTATCCACCTTTCCATATAAGTATTGCATTTTGCAGGCAGTATTATCAGTCCTTGCATTATTTTCAACAACTTTATTCTCTTATACTTCATCTTTAGAAGTATATTATCAATAATATTCCGTAAAATCAATCATGTAACACTTCATCTTTAGAAAGTTGGTGTTTGAATGAAGATTTACTGGAATCAGGAAAGTAATTCCAAGAACCTTATCGGACAACGTGTAAAAGCCCTACGAATCGAAAAACATATGTCGCAAAAAGCATTAGCCGAACAACTACAACTGGCCGGATATGAATTCAGTGACCTTACCGTACTTCGTATCGAACAAGGAACACGTTTTGTACCGGATTATGAAGTCGTTGCTCTTGCAGAATTTTTTCATGTATCTTGTGAATATCTCTTGGGTGTTAAAAAGGAAAAATAAGCAGTGATCTGGAATATTTTCACAGACCACTGCTTAAATTTTTGTTAAAGCGATACCCAACTCCCCATACTGTTTGTATGTAAATCGGTTTACTTGGGTTATCTTCTATTTTCTCACGTAGATTACGGATATGGCTCATGACGATGTTATAATCGCCGGAATAGGATTCCTTCCAGACAATATCATAAATCTGCTCCTTGCTAAACACTCTACCTAGATTGTTGGCTAACAGATAGAGGATTTCAAATTCTGTAAATGTCAAATCTATTTCCTGTTTCTGCTTTCTTACCAAACGATTTATATTATCTATTTCTAATCCATTAAAACTCAAATTTGTTTTTGCATTTTCAATTACTTGAAATGCTCTTGCTCCCGTATTGACACAGGATATTATATGATTCAGGATTTCTTCCTCACTATCTTCAAATGTCAGTATTAACATTTTCCCATGTAATCACCTACTTTATTTTTTATGCATAAACTTTTAACTAAAACAAATCTGCCGTACTGTGACATTTTTCTTTTACCATCACACAGCTAAAGATTATTCAATATTCAATTCAATGTTTCCAGTAAATTCCTCACACTCAATGCCGACATAATTTCCACCATCAGGAAGTGTAATTGTGTCACTATAAGTTCCGGTTGTTTCAAGCAAAGTGACTACTTCATCAGCTCCAGAAATCCAAAATACTTTTGCAGTTCCCTCCGCAACCTCCAAAGTGCAATCAATAGACAAATACTTACCAGCTTCTCGCTTTATAGAAGTTCCTCCAAACAAATACTCTGAATCTGAAAAATTCTCATAATCAGCCGTATAAGTTCCCGTATAATCATCAATCCCTTTTTCTTTTGTTCCTTCCAAAGATAACTTTCCTGTAAGCTCTATGACTCCAGCCGACTGAACGATATTATTATAATGATTGAGAATTTCATCTTTTGAACAGCCAGAAATCATAAAACTTCCCAAAAGGACAAATGCCAATGCTAAAACTATTTTCTTAATAAAATCATCACCAGCCTTTCTTTGGTGCTACCTTTTTGGCCTTTTTCTTTGTTTGGGTTGCTTCTCGCTCTTTCATGCACAAAATCAAGATGGCAGAAATAACGACAGCAAGCACAAGACTGCAAGAACAGCTTCCGATATTCCAGTTGACTGCGGTATCATAGCTGCGGTAGCCTACCATTCCAAGACTTGCGGTAATCGGATAAAGGTTTGCTAATGTCATATTTCCTGCGGCAAACATCCCTCCATATCCATAGACAAAAGCAATGATTACACCGACTAAAAAGCTACCTGTCCTCCGACAAGTAAGAGCGATAATCGGCAGAACCGCAAGATATAAAAAGAAATTAACCGCAGTAATCTGCAAGGCTGCTTTTAGAGCTAAGGAAATCTCAAAGCCTGGAAATCCCACAATCATTTCCGCTATGATTGTAAACAAGCTGCATATCAGCCCGAAAGTAATAGACAATACGCCGCACACAATCAATTTTCCGGTCAGCAGCTTCTTAAAAGAAATCGGCACAGTCAGAATATTTTTCAGTGTGTCATCCGTCTGCTCACGAGAAATCATATATCCAGCAATTAGGCTGATACACATCGGAAAAATCATGGACATATTGTTTTTGATGACCTGTTCTGTAAGATAGGCGAAATCCCAAACGGAACCATCATTCGCCATAGAGGTAAACAAGGTCAGCAGGACGGATAGGAGCATGAGTGCAACGCCCGCCCAAAGGATATGATACCTTTTCAATTTATAAAATTCTGTTTTTACAATGCGAACCATGTTTATTCCCCCCTCTGCTTATATAATCTGTCAATCAGTAAGAACGAAACGAATGCCATGATTCCAAGAATGAATACAACTTGAAATGTTGAAGGAATTAGCCCTGTCATTTGCTCCAAGTCCATTTTTATTCCATGAGCCGCCATATCTCCCGCACTCCAAAATGTAGTCAGTGGCGTGGGCAGAAGCCATAACATGGTTTTAGGCAGTGTGTCAAACAATGCCGTAGCACTCATGTTCAGAACGCTGTAAAAGACACACAGCAAAATGGAAAAAACATAGGTCTTACTGAAAAAGACAACAAGGACAATCAACGGGAGTGTTCCTGCTGTAATGAAGATCCCCGTTTCAACCGCCAAAAACAGCTTATAACCAATTCCATAAACTTCTAATGTTCCAATTCCGCAAAGAATTGTTGCAATAGTAGAAGCCACGCAAAAAACAATTCCAAAGATAAAAAGGACAATGATCTTTGCAAGTACCATTTGCGTGCTGGTTACTGGAATTGTACGCAAATTTTTGAATGTATCGTTGTCGCGTTCCATAAAAAACAGGATGGCGGCAATCACTCCGATAATGCAGGGCAGTAAAAACTGGATACCATATCCCAACACCATGTTAAATAGTCCATCGAAAGCATCTGCCCGATCCGTATATCGCTCCATCATAGAGGGCGTTATCATCAGATAAGTCAGCGGGATTGGAAACAGGAACGCAGCCAGAATAATCAGCGGAATAAATTTCTTCCGTTTCAATTTCAAAAATTCGCATTTGATTAGTTTAAGCAATTCCTTCGCCCCCTGTCACACGCTTGAAGTAATCTTCAAGACTTTCTTCACAGGTATGTGCTTCTGATACCTCCAATCCGTTTTCTACAAAAGCAGTTACAATTTTCCCCACAGGCAGCTCCATATTGTGTAGACGCAGATTGTGGTCGTCTTGTATGGAAAAATGGGTTTCATGGAAATTGCGTTCCAAAATTCTTGCCGCCTGTGCAGTATCAGAGATCGTAAACCGGATATGTTTACTGCTTTTTTGCTCCAACTCAGCAAGGCTTTCTTCTTCCAGCAGTGCACCGTGGTCAATAATTCCAATATCGTCAGCCAGCAAGGAAATCTCCGAAAGAATGTGACTGGAGATTAAAATGGTTTTTCCTCTTGCGTCACAAAGCTCACGGATAAAAGAGCGTACTTCTGCAATACCGATAGGGTCAAGCCCGTTGATAGGCTCGTCCAAAATTAAAAGTTCCGGATCGTGCATGACTGCAAGGGCAATCGCCAACCGCTGCTTCATACCAAGAGAGTATTGCGAAAACAGCTTTTTATCCTTGTAAGGAAGTCCGACTAAATCCAGAGCGTCTTTGATGGCATGGTTGTTTGGTACTCCACGCAGGGTAGCAAAGATACGCAGATTCTCCGTACCGGTCAGATTGGGATAAAAACCAGGGGACTCAATCAAACTTCCAATGCGGGGCAGCAATTTCTTTTCATTTCCCTGCAAAGACTTTCCCCAGATTTTGACCTCACCGGAAGTCGGCTTCGTTAGCCCCAACAGCATTTTCATGGTTGTGGTTTTTCCGGCTCCGTTTCTACCCAACAGACCATAAATTCTCCCACGCTTGACATGGATATTTAAGTCCGCCACACTCTTTTGTGAGCCGTATTGCTTTGTCAGATTTTTTGTTTCAATAATATAATTTGAATCCATATTCAAAACCTCCTGTTCTGTAAGGTATTCTATCACGCCAACCTTGCATTAACCTTGCCACAACCTTGCATTAACCTTGCAATTTGAAATCCGACAAAATAAACAAAAGTTCCCGTCACAAGGACGGGAACCCGCTTAAATCTCCAAGGGAAAACGCAAAGAAAATTCAGTTCCTTTTCCCGGTATACTTTCAACAGCTATGCTTCCGCCCATTTTTTCTACAAGTTGATGGACAATGGAAAGACCAAGACCGCTACCTTTCTCAGACCGACCTTTATCGCACTTATAAAGCCGTTCAAAAATGTGTTTCAAATCTTCTTTCTCAATTCCAACTCCATTATCTGCCAGCAGCAACTCCATGCTGTTTTCCTTCTTCGATAGGGAGATTTTAATTTTGTCCGCATGGCTATGAGCGATGACATTTTGAATGAGATTATTGATGATTCTCATATAGCTGTCTATATCCAATCTTACCCGGACAGGCTGTTCGGAAATATCAATGTCATAATCAACCTGTTTATCCTCAAAAATCGGTATCCAGTCAATCAGGATATTCCTTGTAAACTCTGCGGCCTCAATGCTCTGGATTTCCAAAGCAAACTCGTTGGAATTTAACTTGAACCAGTCAAAAAGCACATCAATATATTCTTTCAGATCGTGGGCTTTCCGGCGAGCAGTTTCAATATAATCATCCCGGTCTTTTCCCGTGACAATACCTTTGTGTGCAGCATCAAGATACCCGATCAGAGTGGTAAGAGGCGTCCGAACATCGTGAGAAAGGCTCGTCATAAGCTGGCGGTTGGTTTCTTCCGTCTGTCGCACAGCAGAAAGCCTGCTTTCATAAGCCACAACGATCTCATTGATTTCATAGGCAAGAGGGGCTGTTAGTTCATTTGTTGCAGACAAAATACGCCGATTGCCATTTCCATTTTTCACATCAACCAATGCATCGGTCATTTCTGCTATTTGTTTTTTTATACGCCGAACGAGAACGATGGAAGTCAATACAGCCACAACAGCAATCACAATGGACAAGAATACGATGATTTCCATGCTGACTACACCTCCTTGTTAAAGCGATAACCGATCCCTTTGACAGTTTGGATGTACTTTGGATTGGAGGGGTTGACTTCTAATTTTTTACGAAGCCGACTGATAATCGCCATAATGTTACTGTCATCATAGAAATATTCTTCACCCCATACTTCTTCATAAATCTGCTGCTTTGTTAAAATCCTTCCTTGATTTTTTACACAATAGAGCAGCAAATCAAATTCCTTTGGTGGAAGTTCAAAAGTGCCGTTTCCCGTAGTAACGGAACGATTTTCAAGGTCAATTTGTAATCCATCAAAATTCAGCTTTTGCACCGTTCCGGCTTGCTGATTAAAGCGAGTGTAACGGCGAATGAGGGACACAATACGGGCAATCAGCTCATCCATATCAAACGGCTTTGTCAGATAATCGTCCGCTCCGGCCCGTAACCCCCGCACCTTAGAAATGCTGTCATTTTTGGATGTGAACATTAAAATTGGCAAACTATGCTCTTTACGGATTTCTTCCAGTGTTTCAAACCCATCCATACCGGGCATCATCACATCCAGTATTACAAGCTGATATTCCTGCTCTTTTAATTTCTGCAAGCCCTCTTTTCCGGTATTACAAAAATCGGCTGCTATATTTTCCGTTTGTACGCTGCGCTTAATTAAGGCACACAGTTCTCTGTCATCATCTATAATCAAAATTCTATTCATGGTACAATTCTCTCCCTTGTTTTGTCCGACCATCCACAGGTTTTTATGCTGATTTTGGTATCAGCCAAACCATTCCCATCTTTACAGGTCCTGGAATACGTCCACCAGAGCAAAAATAATTTATCCAACGAGGTGTTACTCCCCATTTTGCACTAGCTTCTTTTAATATCATATAATCCATATCAATTCCTCCGAATATTATTATAATTCGTTCTTTCGAATAATACAATCATATGCCTTCTACATTGGCACATCCTTCGGGAGTGCATGAAAGGATACTTAGCAAACACTTCCTATGTCATGACACAGACGAAATTTCCCACACTTTCCTAACATCTGTACGATTAAATTTCCATAGGAAAGTCTTCCTGCATTCTTCTGATTTTCTTCAATTTTCCGCTAGAATATCTTGACTTTTCACGCCGTCTGTATCATTAGTTAAATTTTTTCATGTATCTTGTGAATATCTCTTGGGTGTTAAAAAGGAAAAATAAGCAGTGATCTGGAATATTTTCACAGATCACTGCTTAAATTTTTATTAAAGCGATACCCAACTCCCCACACTGTCTGTATGTACATTGGTTTACTTGGATCATCTTCAATCTTTTTTCTAATATTTCTAATGTGGCTCATAACAATATTGTGATCGCCGGAATAAGGCTCTTTCCACACAATGTCATATATCTGTTCCTTACTAAATACTCTGCCCGGATTTCTTGCTAATAAATGCAGAATTTGAAACTCTACACTCGTAACTTTAACTTCTTTTTTTCCTCGATATAGTATTCGTCTTGAAACATCTATTTCCATTCCTTCAAAAACTAATTTTGTGCAAAAATTTTCTTTTATCATCTGCGTTTTATTTTCAAAACCATCTAAAACTGAAATAACTGCATTTAATAGTTCGTCCTCATTTTCCTCAAGAGAAAGTAATAATAACTTAGCTATAATCTGCCCTCCTTCGTCAATTACTTATAATATTCTTCTATGTATATTCCCCCGTCCATCTTTTCGTTTTTTAGTTTGGATTTTATTTTTGGAAATAGGTCAATATACCCATTCCATATAAGAAATTCTATTCCAGCGTTTCTATATATTCTTCCAAACAAATTCCTTGAGAGTATATTGCCGACGCAGCTTCTTTCCCGACGTATCTGTAATGCCAAGGTTCATTTATAACACCTGTTATATCCGTCTTATTTGAAGGATAACGCTTTATAAAACCATATGTATGAGCATTTTCCTCAAGCCAGTTATAAACATCATCTCTTGAACTTTTTGTAGTATCTGCGTTTATATCGACTGCAATACCAAGCTGATGTTCACTTGTTCCAGGAATTGCCACCCATTGCTCTGCAAGTTTTTTCGCTTCGGACTTCGATTTTCCCTCATTTTCATATGCTTCTATTTTTTCGTTCATTAGTTGCTGCTGTTCTTCCTGTGTCCTATATCCCTCTCTAACAAACAAACCATATCCCTGCGCCCTTGCAGCATTAAACATTTCCTGCAACTCCGGGTAAATTCTGGAATCAACCTTTTTTCCATTTGATAATTCTGTAAGCTGTACTTCATAATCAGCAGGAATATAATTCTCACGATTTACAAGAATCAGATTCCAGCCATGATCTTCACTGGCCATATGGTGTGTTATATTTCCAAGAAAAGGCGTTGTTAAAGATGAATGAAGAACCTTTCCTGCCATCACACATAACATTACTGTAAATAACAGGATAAAAAGTTTTTTTACTTTAAATTTTTTTCGTCTTGCATATCGTTTCAATTATTTTATCTCCACCTTTTGGTATACCCTGTACAGTATCGGCTGAAAAATCAAGCATACCACTGCATATACAGGAACAATAACAGTTGCTATTGTGGTTACTTTACTTCCCAATGTTATAAGTCCAGCTTCTTTGATATCCAAATAAATTTCTAATAACTGGTCTGGAAAGAAAGAGCATAATCCAGGCAATGTAATAATTCTGCTTAAAAATGGAAATGCACATAGCACAATGAATGGTACAATAACGGCAGTTGGCGTAGAGTGTGTAAACGCTGATGCCAACATTCCGAGTGTAGCTGCAAATATCGTTCCTATATATCCACCCAGAACAATAAACAGATATGCCTGTAAAAAAGTAATATTATAAACACTTCTCCACAAATCCAACTGGATTGGACAGTTTGCACCGTCTGCACCTAATATAAAAAGTACAATAAACGTATATAGAAATACAAACATCAGATAAAATCCCGTAGCAATACAAAAACCTGCTCCTACCTTTGCGGAAATCCCCTTGCTTCTTCCAAATCGTGCAGAGAAAAAAATGGAATCTGCTTTTGTCTGAAATTCATCTGAAAATATCCCGGATACAAGAAAACCGATCACTAATGCCAGCATCAGAATAAAGGTTGATATATTTTGTAGTAATGCAGCCCAACCGTCCATATATTCATAGTAAAATGGAGTTTTCAGTTCTTTATATTTCTGAATCATAAAATCTTTTTCTGCCTGTGTAAATCTTTCTTCTCCAGATTCAAGCCAATTTTTTAAAGTAGAAATTCTTCTTTCATAGATTGTTCCAACTTCATCATCAGAAATCTGATCCGTTACATAATAATTATAATCTCTGTAATCGCTGAAAGCATAAATAATGACATCCATAATACCTGCTATGCCTTGCTTTTTTGCATATGCCTTATTTTGTTCTGTAATGTCATCCGACAATGCCTCTTTCGAACTGTTAATTGTCCTGTTCTCTTCCAATACCTTGCTTAATGTATCTGCTGTTAAATAACCTGCCCATTGGTTTTTGGCTTCTCTTAAATCTCTTGCAGCCGAAATTCCAACAGAAGAATTTCCATTTTCATCAACATACTCCACTCTGTTAATCGTTAATATACTGGTTATCGCAAGTATTACGAATAACACTATGACAGCAATTCTATTTTTTGATTTAGAAAACACTTTTTTAATTTCATAACGCAGCATTTTCATCACCTGCTTTCTCTCCAAAATAATATAAAAATACATCTTCCAGTGACGCTTCTACACGCATTGCATTCTCAACCGGTTTTTCGTGAGAAATAATTCGCAGCATAACCTGATTTATTTCTGATTTCATATTGGAAATTTTATATTTTTCCATAAAATCAGATACCCTGTTTTTCGGCACAAGACATTCCCATACTGTTTCTGTCATAGAATTTATCAGTTCGTCAATACTTCCTTTATGCAGAATTTCCCCGTCTTTCATCAACCAAATTTCATTCGCAATATACTCGATATCTGAAACGATATGTGTCGATAATAATACCAGTCTGTCTTCTGAAAGTTCGCTAATCAGATTGCGAAATCGGATTCTTTCATTTGGATCAAGTCCTGCTGTTGGTTCATCAAGTATTAAAATCTTAGGATTATTCAACATAGCCTGTGCAATTCCGGCTCTACGCTTCATACCACCAGATAATTTTTTCATTTTTTTATGAGCTACTTTTGAAAGACCAACCTTAGCAATCAACTCTTTCACACGTTTTTTTACGACAACAGGACGGATTCCTTTCAATGCAGCAATATAAAGTAAATAATCCTCTACCGTAAATTCAGGATAAAATCCAAAATCCTGTGGTAAATACCCCAACAGCTTGCGATATTCACTGTCCATGCTGAAAATATCTTTTCCATTACAGCATATCGTTCCGCTTGTTGGCTTTAAAAGGGTACACAACATTCTCATTAGAGTTGTTTTACCTGCTCCATTTACACCTAAAAGACCATATACCCCATTTGTCATAGTAAGATTTATATGATTGACTGCTGTAAAATCTCCAAATTCTTTTGTTAAACCATCAAGCTCTAATTTCATCAAATGACACCTCCAAATATTGATTACAATTCTTTAAAATACGATATATCGCAAAAGCAATAAAAAGTATTGTTACACCCAGCAGTGCTGACCAGATGGGAACAGTAACCATGATATATACATTTTCATTTAAAACAATAAAAAGCCATACTGCACTCCATATCACACACAGAACAATCGCAACTGTTTCACTGAAAGCGTGTTTACTGCATAAAATTCCAAAACAGATACAGGCCGTTACACAAAGCGGAAAAAGAAATTGGACAACTAATTCTGATAATTCATAATGCAAACCTGCTGAAGCGACTTCTAAAAATACAGTTATGAAAAAAATATCTGTAATACCAAATAACAGCATACGTGTAGCATATACCTGTTTTAATGAATAATAGGAAGCAGCTTCTATTTCCATACATTCACATGATCTGTTTTTCCACAGTTCCGGAATAATAAGGATTACAAATAGCGTGGCTACAACACCCATACTTCTTTTTAGATATATTTCATCATGAATAGAACTTAAAGCAATCCATAATGCCACTAAAATCATAAATTGAAGAACCCACCACCTTTTTTGTATCACACGAAGCTGTGTCCACAAAAAGTCATGATAAGAAAGCATTCGTTCTTGCTCTGCCATAAAAAAGGCATTTTTAGATTTACAAATTGTTTCCTGTATTTTTTCTTCGCTAGCTTCCACTTGTATGCTTTCCCTATATTTTTTTATCTTTTCTTTTTGATTCATCGAATTCCTCCTTCCCGAGAAGTTCCCTCAACTGTTTCCTTGCTTTTTGCAAACGATACTTTACCAGTGGAAGTCCAATTTGCAATGTATCAGAAATTTCTGTTAATTTTAGTTCTTGAAAATAATAAAGAGTAAGTACTTCTCTTGATTCATCTGGAAGTTGTTCTAAAACCTGTTCGATCAAAACTCTATTCAAAATTTGTTCTGTTTGATTTTCTTCCACAAGCTCAATTTCTTCCAGAAGCATTTCCTTTGTTTTCTTCAAATAATCTTTGCATAGGTTACCTGCTATCGTATATAAATAATTCAGTGTTTTCCCTTTATAATGATAGTCGGGTAATTTTGAAAAAAAACGTATAAAGGTTTCCTGCGTGAAATCCTCCGCATATGTTTGATCAAAACAATGATGATAACAGTAGCTTAAAATTTCTTGATAATACTTGTGGACAAACAAATCAAAAGCATTATCATCACCTTGCTTCATTTTTCTAATTAGTAGAAAATCATTATACACAAAATCCTCCTTTCTCATTATTAGAAGTTCAAAATATTTATTCCGTTCTATAAGGCATAACGATTGAGATATGCAAAAAGATAGTCCAAATAAAAATTTTATAAATTATGCACTCAACCTCAAGCATATTTTATTATTATAACTGTCTGAGTCACCAGCCTCAACTATACCACTACTTCTCAATACCTTTTTCCTCTGATTTTCTATGAAGTTAAATTTTTCATGTATCTTGAGAATATCTCCTGCGGAAAAAGCAAAAAATAAACAGTAATCTGGATTATTTTCACAGACCACTGCTTAAATTTTTATTAAAGCGATACCCAACTCCCCACACTGTCTGTATGTACATTGGTTTACTTGGATCATCTTCTATTTTCTCACGTAGGTTACGAATATGGCTCATGACAATGTTATGATTGCCAAAATAAGGTTCTTTCCAAACACGATTGTATATCTACTCCTTACTGAATACTATTCCGGCATTTTGTGCTAACAACAATAAGATTTCAAACTCTGTGTAAGTCAACTCAATCTCATTATCTTCCCGAACCACAATCCGCTTATATTCATCAATGCGAAGTCCATCAAATATCAGTTTTCGTTTATTGACAATCTGCTGTCGTAAGACTTCTGTTTCCTCATTCAAACATGATAAAATATTGTTGATAATATGTTCTTCGTTATCTTCAAAGGACAAAATCAGCAACTTCCCAAAAGCACCACCTTCCTTTATGCTTTCCTTTCTATGATTGTAAACACACTACACCACTTAATTCAAAGAAATCGGATAAAGTTGAAAATCAGCGAAGCAGCATTTATTAATTACTCCGCTGATTTACTGCTATTCTTCCCGTATGGCAGGCAAAATTTCCGCTTTCTTTAATTCAACTTTGGCATATGCTACAAAAATCAGATAAATACCTCCCATAACAGCAACAAGCGCTATGAGGAACAGCCACGGCAATTTCAACGAAATACAATGGTTTACTGCATCCAAGCGTTGACATGCTGCGATGCTGATAAGTCCTCCAAATGCAAGAGAAACCAACAGGGAGCCACCAAGGTAACTACCAATCTCTCGGTCTAACATTGATTTTAGCTGCTTCTGCGTTGCTCCAACGGCCTTCAGCAGGCCAAACTCTCGTTTCCTGTTCTGAAAATCAACCATAAGCATATTCATAAGACTGATACTTCCAAAGACAAACAGAATAGCAGAGGCCATATACAGAGCATTTATAGAAGCTCTATATTGATGCTGAATATTTTTTATCGTTTGCTCAATCATATTTACTTCTATTTTTCCATTTTCATCCGCAATCTCCTGAACTGCGGTCAAAACTTCGTCAAGATGTCCGTCTGAATTTTTGACTGCCAGAATACCCGTCTGCTCTGTTATTCCTGTCAGTTTCTTTGCTGTATCATAAGTCATAATGAAGTAGGGGCTTCCAGGAACGACTGGGCTATTCTCCATAATCAAATTTTATTCAAAAAACATTCTATATTTGAACTACTCTTTTCCTTTTTTTGTGTAAATTGGCTTATATATAAAGCAATCATTTTTAGAGCAAGTTTCGCCCTGGCTGCCAGAAACCCGGTTCCCGGATTTTGTCAGCAGGCAACTTGATGGGGATTTTGCTCCCCATACCCTCAATACAATCAAAGATTGTTCTATTGGTTCCCATTCGCATGGTCACAGCGTAATAAACTTTTATTACTTGGCTTTCACTGTGAACTGTGAAATTTATAAGGAATCCAACGATATTATCGGAAAGGATAAAAATAGATGGCAAGACCAAAGAAAGAAACTGAAAAGTATCGTAATCATCGTATTACTATTCGATTCACAGATCTTGAATATTCAATTATTGAAACTGCAGCCAGACAAACCAATATGTCTCTGGCCGCTTATGTACGAACACAAGTTTTAAAAGGACAGGTACATACCAAAATCGAAATCGTTACTGACGTTCCAGAAATAAAGAAGCTACTCGCAGAGTTTGGAAAGATAGGCAGCAACCTCAATCAGATCGCAAAATATTTTAATCAGGGTGGGATTCTTTCACAGGAAATGCGTGGTGAAATAAATAAGCGACTTCGAGATTTATACGAAATGAAATATAAGGTAATGGAAATGGCTGGTGACTTTCATGGCAATACTGAAACACATCGCAAGTAAAAATGCAGATTATGGAGAATCTGAACGTTATCTGATTTTTCAGCATGACGAATATACGCAGAAACCTGTCCTTGACGAAAATGGGCATATGATCATTCGTGAAGAATACTACCTTGATGGCGTAAACTGCGATCCGTTTACCTTTGCAGTGGAATGTCAGGAAACAAATGCTTATTTCCACAAGAACCAATCCTTCAACGAAATCAAATCTCACCATTATATTATCAGCTTCGATCCAAAGGACAGGGACGAACATGGTTTAAGTGGAGAACAGGCACAGAAACTTGGCGTGGAATATGCCCGAGAGAATTTTCCCGGACACCAGGCTCTTGTCTGCACCCACACTGATGGTCATAATGGCAGTGGAAATATTCATGTGCATATTGTAATCAACAGTGTGCGAAAATATGATACAGAGCCACAGCCCTATATGGAATTTGACCGGGATTCAAAAGCCGGATATAAACATCATCTTTCTGACAGATACAGAATCTACTTAAAGCAAAAAGTTATGGATATGTGCCGTTCCAATGGACTAAACCAGGTAGATCTTCTGAACCCCGCAGAAAAGAAAATATCTGAAAAAGAATACTGGGCAAAACGCAGAGGTCAAAAAAATCTCGATGAACACAATGCAGAACTGAAAAAGAAAGGACTTACTCCAAGACAGACAACATTTCAAACGGAGAAGCAATACCTTCGTGATGCGATTGATGCAGTTGCTTCACAGGCAACATCACAGGAAGAATTTTCCAGATTGCTGTCTGATAGATATAATATCACATTTAAAGTCAGTCGTGGCAGATACAGCTACCTGCATCCTAATCGTCAAAAATACATCACTGGAAGAAATCTCGGAACGCTTTATGAAGAAAATCATCTTCTGCAGGTATTCCAGGAGAACTCCAACAGACAACACGCTAAAAAGTCACATTCTACTGACAGACCAGTTACAGATTTTTCAGAACAGTCAAAATCGTCAGCTTCTGTCCAAACTGACGAAACTACATACTCTTTCCTTTTCATAAAATCTGATTTACGACTTGTAACAGATTTGCTGCACTGTATCAAGGCACAGCAAAGTCAGGCATACGCACAAAAGGTAAAGCTGTCTAATCTTAAGATGATGGCTCAGACAGTTGCCTATGTACAGGAACATGGTTTCCAGAGCAAGGAAGATTTAGATACTGCCCTTTCCAATGCCTCTGCCCAAAGCACTGATACCAGAAATACTCTGAAATCCACAGAAGACGCTTTAAAAAATATAAATGAACAGATTCATTACACCGGACAGTACCTTGCCAATAAATCCATCTATTCCGATTACCGAAAAAGTCGAAATAAAGAAAAATTTTATGACAATCACAGGGCAGAACTCACTCTTTATGAGTCTGCTCTCCGAATACTCAAAGAAAAATCACAGGGCAAAAAACTTCCTACCCTGAAAATGTTGCGTGAAGAAAAGAATCGTTTAACAGAATTACAGACAGTACAGCGGGATGAGTTTAACACCCAGCGTGAATATGAACGAGAACTTCGTACAGTATGCTCCAATGTGGATATCATTCTTAGTCACCCACATATCCAAGAGCCTCTGCCGGAAGCATCACAAGAACATTCCTGTTTCCGCTAAAAAGTGCTATGAAATTTTCCCGTTATTTTTCACTATTTACAAAAAATCCGCTATATGACCGATTTTATAGTCTGTCATATAGCGGATCTTCTATTATTTTTCCTGATAATCTCGTCTCAAAAATTTCTTTTCCTTCGTAAAAACAGCCACTTGATGCTCATCAATATTCATTTGGATCAATTTTCTCTGCTCTTCACTTTCAATTTTATCTCGGTTCAGTGTAAGAATATATTGAAAATCCTGATATTGTTCTTCTTGTTTATAAAGATAATTCAAACATTGGACAAGTGTATCCTGATCCACATCAAAAATATTATCATGCACTAAAAACAGTGGATGCCTGTCTCTCGTATATTGATTAAATAATAATGCCATATCATAAATAAATACCTTTGTTCTATCTACGCTATGACTTCCATCATCATAAATACGAAGAGTCAATTCAACTGGTGTTTTTCTGCGAGCTTTGTCAATTGTCTGGATACTAAACGAACATTCCTTATTTCCCATAATAAATTCATGAATTTGCAAAATAGTATCAGTAAAATCATCGATAATTTTTTTATTCTGTTCAATCTCATTATCGATTTCCATGAGTTGCTGCGTTTTCTGTAAGTTTAGCATTCTTTTCTTTTTCTCGTTCTTTTCGTATTGTTCAAACAAAAACTTTGTATGTGAAGTGGCTTCTTTCTTTGCTTCGTAAATTTTTAAACTTACCTTTAAATTTTTAAGAATTCCCTTTTTATCAATTATCTTCAGCTTTTCTGAATATTCATCATCCAATATCCGAATTTGTTCCGCAATATTTTTTAACTGAGCCTCCAATTCTTTTGCTTTTTGATTCACTAGCATTCTTTGAAATTCTTCTATTTTATTCTTAAACCCTACCACTTCATTCAGAGATTTTACTATAGCATTTCCTAGTTCACTCTTAAACTGATTGTAGACCAATTCAATTTCTCTGTCATCAATTTGTTCCGGTTTTGGCATTTTTCTAATTTTTTCATAATCATAGCGCAAAGCCTTTTGCCGTTTTCTTAATTGATCCAGTAAATCCTCCAATTCAATTAAATCCGCTTCCATAGCATCAAAGCTCTCGTTCGTTTTAAAGCTCTCAATCGCATCCTCCAATTTTTGCAATTCATCTTCCAACGCATTAAGCTCTGCTCTGACATCTGAAATTTTCTTTTTTCCGTCTTGCGTCAGTTCTTTTTTTTCTTTCGTAAGGACAGTGCTAACCGCCTCAATTTCCTTGATGGTTTCAATTGTATTCTTATATGCTTCTAAAGAAAAACCTAACAAATATAAATGAGCACTTAAATCATCTGGAATCTTTTTTGTCAAGTCATGACATTTTATAATATCTGTAAACTCAGAGCGTTCATCCCTCATCAAAATTGAAAAAAGATTTCTAAAACTAGGCACTTTTTTACCATTTAACTTTGAAAAAATAATTCCAGTTAGATAATCTCTTGCATCCTGAATTTTATCAAAGGAAACTGTTTTTCCCTCCCTGATAATTATAGGTTTATCTGCTTGTTTACGATTTCTTTTTATGGTAACTGCTTCTAGTCCTATGTCTAAATCCAAGATTACATTTTCTTCTACTGGGAAAACTTCTTTTGGTATTTTTACAATTCTGGATTTATCATAATCATTCAGAAAACAAAAATCCAAAAATTCAATACTCATGGATTTTCCAACACCATTTGTTTTTCGTCCTTTTACAGATCTGTCATCATACTTCTCACCTAATATAATATTAACTCCATCATGAAAAATAATTTCTTCAAAAATATTATTTTCCGAATAAAGTCGATTGAGACGAATACGATTTATTTCTTTACCCATATATTCGCCTCCTCAAACTCAATAATATTAACAGAATATAAAAAAGAAAGTCCTAAAATCAATTGCCTGCTACTTGTGATTCCTGCTTTTTTTAATGCTTTTGATACATCATATATTGAAACCTTTTCTGTATCTCGCTTTTGTATCTCTTTGAGTATGAGATAACCAATATACATTGCAGAAGATTTTAGTGCATTGCTACTTGCCAGCATCATACTCACTCCTTTCGTTTGGAAATACCCTACATTTAATCATTTCATTAACAAGATAAAATTTTATCGCAGAACGGTCATATTTTTTCCCATTAATACTTAATTTTTCTTCAAAATATGTAACTAATTTGTTTAAAGCAGCAATCGGGTTATCATGTTCCTCTTCCAAAAATTGTACGCTAATATCTTGCAGATAGAACATAATAATAATGTCCTGAGCTTCATCTATTCCAAGCGTTTCATTCACAATATTCAACGCCTCTCCATAAATTGTATAAAGCGTCGTATACTCCGTAATTAATTTATCTGCAAAATTCTTAAATCTTTTATATATCTTATACTCTGGATCTACCGTTGTTTCACGATCCTTGTTTACTTTTCTATGTTGTGAAATATACTCTATCAAATCTATGATTGTATCCACTTCTCCCGCCTGAGTTTCTCTCACAGAATAATATTTGTTATATAATTCTTCTGACAGATAATCACTAACATTTTTTATTTGCGCTGTCTCTAATTCACGAATATCTTTTATTAACTTTTCAACATCCCAAATATCTCTTGCCTTTTCAAAAGAAAACAGCCCCTGTGTATCAAAATTAGAAGAATATTTTTTCTTCTGCGTCAAAATTAGCACAACCAATCTGTCGTATAAATGATACGCTTGACTTTTATTAAATTCCTCTATCGTATGTTTGATTTTTGTGCTACTATTGTCTGATGTAACTTGAACTGCTATCCTATTCTTCTGATCAATTAAGTCAATTGCCGGAGCGTTTTTTTCCAAATGATTTGCATTTTTTAATTCATAACCATAGATAAGATTCAACAGCCCAGGAAAGAAGTCTTCTGCAATGATGTTAATGTCATAGAGATTTACTGCGTTTAATATAGATACTTCCCGACTTAATAATGCTAAATTTTCAGCTATATTTTTTAAATAAACCTCTTTATTCATCATGCTTCTCCACTCTCCTCATTTGTTGCTCGCTTCATTTTAACATATTTTTTTCTATATGACTATTGATTTTTTCTGAAAATTGTGATATATACTTACCTTTTCTTGCGTTCCATATCTTGTCCCATTACCTGCTGCATAGCTTTCTGTCCGCCGCGCCTTGCGACTTCTTCCTTTTTCTCATTCAGTTTTGCAAGGACAGATTCTTTTGGACGGGGCTTTTTATCTTTCGGTGCTGCATTATTTTTAAGTCCGTCAATCATATTGTAATTTGCTTCTTCTGTGATCTCCGCACTTCGCAGGTATTCCCCATTCTCCATATATTTCTGCCAGTTATCCAGTTTCGGTTTACTATTTCCGGACTGCTCCTGTACTGGCGGGTGCAGAGAATCAAGAATCTTCTGTTTTACTACATCATCAAATCCATTGTAGGTACTGTCTACAAGCACATTGCCTTTCTGATCTAATACTACATACGCAACATCTTTTCCATACTGCTCATGTTCCATAAGAAAATAATTTTTTCCTTCTACCAGCAGGTAATCTACTACTTCCCATGTCCCGTCTTTTCCCTCTATTTCATATCCAACTGTATCTTTTGTAAGTCCACCGTTTTCTGAAGATGTAACTTTCATAAAATCTGGAATTTCTATAAAAGTATCTTTATTTACATAATAAGTGGTCGTGACACCATTATCATTAAGGATCAGCACATCACTGGTACTGACTGCATGACCTTTATAATTATGTGGCTGTTTCTTCTCCAGCTCCTTTTTTATCTGTTCTGGTGTTTCTCCCGATTTCATTGTTCCAAGATACACCTGTTCATAATTTGCCACCTGCACAGGGATCTGCTCCTGTGCAAGTTCTTCATACATCCGGAAAAGAAGATTTCTCAATTCCGGCTTTCTTTTTAACTGGTAAACTGCAAACTGACTTGTACTCATTCTCCATCCACCTCCAAATCTGCTTTATAAATTTCTACCGTTTTCTGCAGTTCTTCATATCCCTCATCACTAAGATAGTAGAGTTTCTGAATCGTTGTAAAAATCAGCAGCTTCATATCTTCGTCCAGATAGGAAAAAATCTCATCCATCGCTTCCATTGTCTGTACCCTGTTTCCTGCATCAAAAATTGCCAAAGCGGTATATTCATCTTCCTCAAATCTTACCATCATAATGACACCTCTCCCTTCTTATGTGTTCTGGATTTTTCTTTTGCTGCATTCTGTTCCTGCTCTTTTATTTTCGCCTGACGCTCTCTGAGTGCCTGAAGAACTGATTCTTTTCTGCTCTTTGGCTGTGAACCATTTTCTTTCTGTACAGGCTTATCTCCAACTGCCTGCTCTGTTCTTTTTGTAAGCTCCTGCTTCTGAGCAAAATATTTTTCCACATCGTCCATTGCTTTTTGAACTAATGGACTTTCCTTATAATGTCGGATCATCTCCACACCTTCCCGGTCAACTTTTCCCAGTCGCATAAGATCATACGGTCCATCATAATCACTCCCATCATGCAATTCAAATCCAACACCTTTTATTCCATTCATGCGATCTGCAGGAATTGTTTCATAAATGCGTAGTGCTTCTTCCAAGGTAAGGTTCTCATGATACTCACCCATAACAGGAAATTCCATACACTCCGCAACATAAAAAGTGATCGTGGCTTCTGGCTGTTCCTGCTCTGGCTGTCTGGTAAAAACAGAGCGTGTTTCTGCATTTTCCAGACGTGAAAGTAATGACCGGGCTGTGACTACATCACTGTCTATATCCGATTCTTCCGACACCTCAGTCAGCCAGTCTTTTAAGCCTGCTGTATCCTTGTTCAAAATATCCTCTGTGATTTTCTCGACCTGTTCTTCCCTATTTTCAACGGTATCCTTATATTCATAAGTATCATACTCATAACTAAAATTATCCAAGTCCACTGCAAGTTTCTTGATTTCCTGCTGATCAAGATAGGCTTCCGATTCCTTTATATACTCTGACAGAGTAATTCTTTCTTCTAAGATCGGGTTAATGTCTACTTTAATGCCTGCTATTGCCATACCATACGAATTCAATTCATTAAAAAAACTATCCTCCCGAATATTTCCTCGATAAGAAAGCACCACATCAAGATCAGAATCTGCACGATACAGGTCATCTCTGCTTCTGGAACCATGTACTCTCGCCCCAATCAATGTAACTTCATTTTCCAGTCCCATTTCTTCCAGCACAGCTCTTGCATGAAATAAAACTTCATATTCAATTTCTGCCCTGCCCATCCCATTCAATGCTGTTTCACATCTGCCAAGTTCTGAAGTGAATCGAACATCTCCACTGGCCAACACCTCTTTAGAATGACTGATTACCTTATCCCGAAACTCCCTGTCATCAACTTTTACACATTCAACATCTTCCAATCCTTCATTTTTTAGACTGGCATACATTGCTTTCTGAATAGAATCTTCTGGATTTCCACAGGCATCTCCTGAAATTTCATGAAGTTCCTGATCATAAACCAGATATTTATAGCCTTCCTCAGTCGGCTGCACTGTTAAATACATACCAGACATTTTAAATTGTACGGTTATTCCCTCATAATTTTTTAATGCCGCTTCCCTGTCATAACCATCAAAAAAAGCCTTTGGACAATTACGTTCAAACTGTATCTTCTCCAGTCTCTCTTCTTCTGCATATTCAATTTCTGCATACATTTCTTCATAATCCATCACATTTGCATCTTCTATGAACAATCCTTCTTCCTCTAAAATGTTCTCGATTGCTTCTGAAATAGAAATATTCGGATTATCGTAGACACCGCCATCCATTTCCAAGTAATCCTTATCATAGAACGTATAATCATACCCATCTTCTACTGTCTGGATTGTAAAATACTGTTCTCCAATCTGGTATGCAATCTCTGTATCATGTCCTGCCAGACTATTTCGTATGTCCTTAAAGGTAGTGTATATCTGCGGATTCAGCCATCCTTCCACTTCCTGGCAATCATAAATCAATGTATCTATTCCATTTTTGCACTGGATAAAATCAAGACTGCCTCTCAGCGGTGCCGTATTTTCAATTCCAAGAGCTTTCATTTTATGGTTTGGCAGAGAGTAATATGCTCCAAGGGCAGCTCCAAGATCCTTATATCGTTCAATCTTCATTCCACCTTTTGCTGCCAGATCTTCGATCACATAATATTGGTCAATATAATGATTTTCTGGCATTTTCAGGTCAATGCCATTATTTTCTCTGACTTTATGTATCTCGAAGAAACTAAATTTCTGTTCTTCCCCCTGCTGATTCTGTCCGGTCAGTGTCGGTTCCCATGTATCTGTACTGATCGTCTGCTGTTCCGTTATTTTCATAACCGTCCCATCTGCTAAGATAACTGTTGCCTGGTCTGGAATATTCATCAAGTCATATACTGTTGCACCATTTTCTTCCAGATATTCTGAAATAGCTTCCCTGGCTCCTTCATCAAATCCATGCCAGATGTCCTCTGCCACCAGTGTTCCATTCTCTGAAACAATAATATCTGCCACTTCCTGACCGTATTCCTCACTTCGCATCTGGAAGAATCGCTCCCCATGATACGTTTTCATATCCACTGCATACCAGGTGCCTGTATGTCCGTCTGCTTCATACCCTCTTGTATTTTCAGTGATATGCTGATTTTTCACACCAAGCACCTCTTCCAGTTTCCGGGTACGGATTTCGTTTCTCGCCATATCAATGAAGCCATTCAATACTGCAGGATGACTGCTCACAATATAGTCCCTGTTCAGATCCATTCCCCGGCTAATATTTTCTGGAATATCAATGCCATCTGCCCACCGTTTATTGCCATCAGAAAATCTTCCATCATAGGAAAGCTGCTTTAACGTATTTGCCAGAACAAAGGCAACACGTTCCTCTCCATATTTTTCAATCACACCTGTTGCAGTATCCGGGTTCAGACTCATGCCATCAAATTTTTCTGCGATTGCCTGTTCGATTGCATTTTTGCAGTCAATATTCAGTTTTCTGGAATCCAGGTAAGCATCTACATTTCTCTCCTGCATAGCCTTTTCCAAAGTTCCCATATAAACTTCCGGATATGCTTTTACCGGATTGGTATTTAATATTTCAACTCTCTGTGCCACAAAGTCCGGCAATTCTGCAAAACCAAAGGAATCCACATAGTATGCGGTTAATCTGCCGCCCCGGTTCATAATGATCACATCACTGACTGACATGGAATGCCCGGTAAAATCGTTTGGACGTTCTACATTAAAACGCTCAAAGAGGTTGTCCAGTGTCGTAGCATCTCTCAGTCTTTCACTGTAAACCATCTGATAGTCTTTACCATCTACGGTGAATCCCATTTCCTTTGCTGCTTCCAGACTTAAAAACTGATACCCTCTTTCTTCCTGGTCACTGTTGATCTGATAAATACCATAGCGGTTTCCATCACTTTCCAGAAGAAGTGTTTCTTTGATCTTTGCTTTTTCTTCCGGTGTCATAACCGTTTCCTGACTTCTCCGGTAATTTTCCCATTCAAATTTCGTCACTCCGAATAACCCGTCATGCTGTAAAATATCCAGTTCCAGATCCATAACCCTCTGTGACTGCTCCTGGACTCCCACTGCTCCGATCAATCCGTAAACCGTTACCCCATCATGGTACAGTTCCACTGCCCGTTCTCTGGTAAGCGGAAGCATACTTTCCGAATAAAATCCAGCTTCATGTAATTCAGATAACCCGATCATCGAATCTGGCAGACTGTCAATCTGTTCCTCTGCTTCTCCGAGCAGTTTTATTACCTCTTCTCTGTTCCCATTCAGAATAGCCTCTGCAAGATTCTCTGCCAGTTTTTCCGTTGCATCCCTGTCATCCAGTTTATAAGCAAAATTTACGATAAGATTTCTCTGGTCATTGCTGAAAACCGTCCGTTCCTGTTCCAGACGGTTAATCGTCTGCTCCGCATACTGCATGGCACTCAGTTCTTCTGTCTGCTCCCCAACAGTTGCCTCCTGTTCCGATCTTTCTGCCTGAAGTTCTTTTACCTTTTCTTCAATCTGCCCGATCAGTTCAGCAGATGTCTTACGGACGGTGTCCATGGAAGCACGAAGTTCTTTCATATTTTTACCAGAAGACCAACTCGCAATATAGGAAAAGGAATACTCCGATGTGTCCAGTCCAAAATGATTACATACCACATAAGCAACACTTTCTGCTTCCACTTCTTTTGTAAGCTGGTCTTTTACGACGCCCTCTGCTTCCATCTGGTCACGATCATGCAATACTGCATGTGCGGTTTCATGCACCGCAGTTTTCATGGTCTGTGCCTCACTCATACCAGGCTGAACAGCAATATATTTATCTACAATCTGATAAAAGCCTTTCGCTTCCCCGTCAATTTCAATAAAACGGATGGGAACTGGGGCAACCGTTTTCAGTGCTTCCATAAAATCATGGTAAATCAGAACATCCCCCTCCAGTTCTGATACCTCAAACTCTGGAATTGGTTCTCCTGTGGTCTGGCGGACATCAAATACTGTCGTAACCCGGAATTTTGTAATGACACGCTCTACCACTTCTGTTTCCGGCTGTCCATCTTCCCCGATCACAATCTCACCTGTTTCCGGATCTGTTTTTTCAATCTCCTGTTTCTCTTTAAACGGAGCCGGGGCAATAATCTGGATGCCTTTTTCTCCTCTTTTTACCTGTCGGTTAAATTTCTTCTGCCATGCCTGATACCCGGCTACCAGTGTCGCTTCCGGTTTCTGCATGGCGATCAGCAGGGTATTATTAAAACTGTAATTATGGAACTTTGCCATTGTGTTCAGATATTCCGTATATTTTTCTGATGTGAATATTTCCGCAACGCCCTGTTCCAACTGCTCTGTAATCTGCTTTAACTGTTCTTCTCTGTTTGCCATAATCAAATCCTCCATAGAAAAATCCCGCCAAAGCTCTGGTTACTCTGACGGGATACCCTTTATAACTCCTGTTCGTGTTTCTTTTTTGGTTTCTGATGTGTTTCGCCTGTCTGCTCCTGCTGTTTCTGTTCTTTAATCCTTTCCAGAATAGATGTTTTATGAACACTATCTGCGATTCTGTCCTGCCGTTCCTCTGACACGTTTACTTCCGGGTTTTCCCCGATTCCCTCATCTGCCAGAAGATTCTCTCCACCTTTCTCATCCATGTTGAGCATGGCATTTAATTCTGCCAGACGTTCCATTTTTTCACTCAGTTCCGCTTCTTTGGTGAATGGCTTCTGCACCTCTTCCTGTGCTGTCTTTAACTGTTGTTGTACCGTTTCCAGATTCTGCTCGGTATCTGCCAGCTTTTTCTCGATTGCAGAAAGTGCATTATGAATCCTCTGGATATTGCCCAGAGTATCCTTTCCGAACTCAATCTTATAAGAGCATTTTCCCTTGATCGTCATGGTATAGGTATTCGACAGGAAATTGTGTTCTGAAGAAAGAGCAAAACCATGATATTCCCCGATCTGTCCGGCTGATTTTACAGACCTCAGACTGGATGCTGCTGAAATCAGTGCAACTCCCGCTTCTTTTTTATCGGTATACAGCTTTCCACTGACTGTCATTGCAAAGTGGTCATTATCCTGTAAATCTATTCCTTTTACTACATCTGCATCCACACGCATACCGGCAATCTTCTCTTTTAATGCTGTGATCTGTACCGGATACCGCTTTGCAATATCCGATTCCAGACGATAAATCTGACTGGTGTGGTTTGCTTTCAGAAGCTTCAGCTTACTTACCTGCACATCCAAATCCATTTTTTCCTTGATGTATTCGTTTCCTGTTGCCAGGGCTTTAATCTCTGCATAGGACAGGGCTGTATCATCTACATCTTCACAGGCACGAACCGGGGATTTACTGGTCATGATCTGCGAAATAAACTTCTGCTTGTTTTCCAGAATCTGCCACATGTACGAATCGAACGTATTTTCCGTTACATACCGGAAGATTTTTACCTTATCATTCTGGTTTCCCTGCCTGAGAATACGTCCCTCCTGCTGTTCCAGGTCAGACGGTTTCCAAGGGCAGTCCAGATGATGCAGTGCAAGTAGCCTGTCCTGGACGTTGGTACCAGCACCGAGTTTCGGAGTGGAACCCATCAGGATTCTTACCTGCCCGGCCCGCACCTTTGCAAACAGTTCTGCCTTTTTTACCTCCGTATTATACTCATGGATAAATGCGATCTGGTCTTTCGGGATTCCCCGTTCCACCAGCTTGTTTCTCACATCATCATACACGTTGAATGTTCCGTCAGTTTTCGGTGTGCTGAGGTCACAGAAGATCAACTGGGTAGCCTGTGTATCTTTTCCGTCCTCCCATACCTGGAAAGCATTCTCTACGCAGGCATTTACCTTACTTTCCCCTGCATCTGGCAGCATATCATTTAAAAGCCTCTGGTCTAATGCACATTTTCTTCCATCGTTAGTAATCTTGAGCATGTTATCTACCCTTGGATCTACCGCACCGCCACGAACCTGTTCTGCACGTTCCGAAAAGGCTTCCACCATTTCTTTCTGTTCCTCACTCGGCTTTAACACTTCGTTGATATATTCTGCTTCCGGTACAGGAAGATTCAACATGTCCGCAGTCTGAATATCTGCTGTTTCCTTAAATATAGAGATCAGTTCCGGAAGATTAAAGAAACGGGCAAATCGTGTTTTTGCACGATAGCCCGTCCCTTCGGGAACGAGTTTGTCAAGATGATTTTTGTAAGTTTTCTAAATTCAAATATTTATCCGCTGAAAAATCTCCCAACATCTCGTGTCTGCATATTTCTTGAAACACCGTATTCAAAGGCTTCTTCGCACTTTCCGATTGCTTCACATTTACAATAAAAGTGGTTTTACCTATTCGTGTTGTATAAGATAAAGTGTTTTCTTTCATATCGTCCGTTTCTCCTTTTCATAAATTGACTGTGGGGCATTCCGTTTAGAACACCCCACAAATACAGCCTGTTTCATCTGAACATATCAAGAAGTCATTAAGTTGCAAGTACAATGGAAATGGTTATCTTTCCATACCACGCTTGTTTCTTCGTGCCTTGATACGCTCCTGTCTTTCTTTTTCCCTTGCTTCTTTTTCGGCTCGTTCCTGTGCTTCCTTAAAAGAAAAAAGTTGCTTCACTTTTTCGGTAAAAAGTTTAGCAACTTCGGGGAAATGCTCCAACGCTTCAAGAAAAGGTCTGCACTTTTCTTTCAGTTCGTTGTATTTGGTTTTCATTCTTTCCAGTGCATTTGCACTGTCAAAATATTTCTGTCGGTAATAATTTGCACTCTGCTCCAATTTATTGATTTCCGCACGACTGGTAATGCCCTCTTTGGCAAGGGAAGTCAGCTCAGAATAATCCTCTTTGGAGATTGCCATTTTACCTGTGATTGTTTTCTGCCCCATACTGTCAATCTCGTTTAAGGTTTTGGAAATATGACGGGCAGGCTCATACTTAACCTGTTCCTTTTGAATACGCTTCTGCAACTTCTCCAATCGCTCTTTATCCTGTTTGATTTGATATTGCAGGGAAGTCAAATGCTCTGCCGTACTTCCGTATTCGCCACGCTGAAAGCCTTTGAACCCTTGTTCCGTCATATAGTGAAACAACTCATCTTGCAGTATGCTGTACGAAGCTCGGAACATCGGTTTCCCGTTCTTTCTTAGCAATGGATTTCCTTTTTCATCGGTCAGCGGAATATCCGATTTCCATTTCTTTGAATGGCTTATCTGATTAACAACCGCCTTGACCGTTCCTCGCAGTTCGGGGTCTTTGCAACGCTTACTCCATAAGATTTCTTTCTCCACCACAGGCAGAACCATAGCGTGAAGATGATAGTGGTAAACCTCTTTTCCAAGTTCTTCGGTTGCCGCTACATTGATTTCATCAGCGTGCATTACTGCCGATATAACATTGTCAGCACCGAATTTTTCTTCGATGAAATGATAGGCTTCTTCATAAAACTGCTTTGCGTATTCATAACCACCGTTACGCTCGAAGTACATCGTGTTCACATCAATCACAATCTCATTAAAGAGTGTTGCGTCTTTCCTTAACCCACGAAGCGACACCTGCCCGTCTGTTTCCATCTGCTTTAACTGTTCCATATAGGTCGGGGCAGTCGGTTTTTTGAAATGCACATTAAAGGGTATTCGTTCCACAATTACATTCATATTTTCATAGGTTTCATTCTTGCGTTCGTTGTGCCTTTCCGCCTTGCTCACATCAGAAGCGGTGTACTGTTTTACCCTTGCACAACTCATATCTGCCTTGTTGGTTTTTGCCATTTTACTCTCCTTTCCAGACAGGGGCGAAGCCATTACACAACATTCTTTGAATGTGTGTAACCCACTATGACACTTTCAGACTTCGTCTGCAAAGATGTCGTGGGCAAGGGAGTTCCCCCTTGACCTCCTTATGATACCTCAATCATAAAAACAGACTGTCCACTCATCAGACAGCCTGCATTATTCTCTCGGTATATCGCCCATCGGCAAAGACCAGTACCACAGAAAGCCTTTCTTTTTGGAGATAACTCCTGCTTTCTTCTTTGCCTTTTTGATGGTCGATTTCTTGAACCCTGCGGCTTCAAGTCTTTCTTCGCAATCCGAAGAAAGCATTTCTCCGTCTTTCAGCATTTCCAAAAGAAATTCTTTTGCCTTGATTTCCTTATCGTTCGGTCTGCCCATTTTAGGGGCAAGGGATTGGAACGCTTCTTCTGCTGTCATTTCCATTTCAGAGATAAAGTCCACTCCTTTTTCTGCAACCTCAAAGAGAATTGCAGAGCCTGTCGGGGCAAGGTTGGATTTCACTTGCACCATATATCTTTCCGCTGGTGCTTCTTTGTTCGGTGTGCGTGTGATTGCAAGAATACTTCTTGCAGCACCCGCAATATCAATAGAACCATTGGTACGATAAAGTGGATTGGTATCTCTCATCTTGTTCATATGAGCGATAATCACGATTGCACAGCCAGTATTCTTCGCAACCGCAATCAGATGATTAAACTCTGCTCGTGTTTCGTTGGCATTGTTCATTGAACAGTTCTCTCCGATATAGGAACTCATCGGGTCAAGAATTAAAAGTTTTGCGTGATACCTTTCGATTGCTTCAGCAATACGGTTATCCCCAAAGGATAAAGACTTTTCATCTTCCTTGATGAAGATAAGATTTTCTCCATTCCCACCGGCTGAATTAAATCGGGGTACTACCGTATCGTCTGCGTCATCTTCCGTTGTCTGATAGATGATAGTCATAGGCTCGGTTTCTTCCGTTTCAGTAAAGGGCAGAGGTTCGCCCTTAGAGAGTAGGGCGGCAATGGAAAGCATTAACTTGCTTTTTCCATCGCCCGGATCGCCCTGCAACAGCGTAACCTTGCCGAACGGAATATACGGATACCACAGCCATTTCACTTCTTTCGTAAGTGCAAAATAATTCGACGGATTGTGTTGCCCTAAAAAATATCCCATAATAATCAATAGAGAATGCAAGCATTTTACTTCATCTTTTCTTGCTAGAAATGATAGATGCGAGCATTTTACTCTATTCAAGTTATGGAGGTGTGCTCATGAAAAGCAAAAGAATACCTGTCGAAGAACAATACCGTCTCATCATGGAATGCCGTCAAAGTGGATTGACAGATCATCAATGGTGTGTGGAACATGATATCAAGCCAGGAACTTTTTACAACTGGGTAAAAAGACTGCGTCAGAAAGGTTGTGTGGATTTGCCGGCGTCAACTGGACGCACCTATCGCGCACCAGAAGGCCAGGAAGTTGTCAGAGTGGAGTTTCATGATACTGACCCGATTCCTTATGAACAGCCATTAAATGTAATTCCGGCAGCTACGGAAAGGAATAACTTTTCTGTAGCAGAGTCAATGAAGCTGTCTGTAGGCAGCTTTCATCTAACAATACCAAATGGAACAGATCCTCAGCTTCTGGCTCAAACGCTTCGAATTGTGAAGGAGCTGGAATGTTAGGGGATATCACAGCCGCCGATGAAATCTATATCGTAACAGGCAGAACGGATATGCGGAAATCCATTGACGGGCTGTGTGCTATTGTAGAGGATCAACTCCATATGGATCCAAGGCGAAGTGCCCTGTATCTTTTCTGTGGAAAACGTTGTGACAGGATCAAAGCTTTGCTCTGGGAATCTGACGGATTTGTGCTGCTGTATAAACGTATGGAAGTTCAGGGCAGGTTTCGCTGGCCCAGAAATCAGCTGGAAGTAAAACAATTGACCTGGCAGCAATTCGACTGGCTCATGTCCGGGCTTGAAATCGAACAACCCAAGGCATTCAAACCTACGGAATGATCGCGTAAACGGAGGGGCTTCTCACCCTGTATCATGTCTGAAATCCCTTGTAAATGCTGGGG
>NZ_QUIM01000002.1:0-255784 GCF_003480245.1 Blautia sp. AM42-2 | reverse complement strand
ATGTCCGGGCTTGAAATCGAACAACCCAAGGCATTCAAACCTACGGAATGATCGCGTAAAACATCTATGCCAACCAACAGAAACGGAGGGGCTTCTCACCCTGTATCATGTCTGAAATCCCTTGTAAATGCTGGGTTTTCTGCTTCTTTTTCATTGCTTTTTATGGTATAATAAGAGCAGTGAAAAAGGAGCAGAAAACATATGGCTGGCAATTCAAAAGATTCAAAAATCCTTGCGTACAAGGACATGATCAACCAACTGAATAAGACGATTTCCACACAGACAGAACTGATCCAGTCTTTACAAAAAACATTGGAAGCAGACCGGCTGGAAAAAGAAAACCTTCGTCAGCAGATTGAATATCTCACGAAGAAACTTTTTGGTACTTCCAGTGAAAAACGGAAAGATATCGCTGGCCAGTTGAATCTTTTTGATGAAGCCGAGCAGGAAGCAGATCCGACATGGGAACAGGAACTTCCTGATGACATCACTGTTCCGGAACATAAGAGAAAAGCAAGACGGACACATGCTGATCTCTTTAAAAATGTTCCTTCCTGCGACGAGATCATTTCTCTTCCGGAAGAGGAGCGAAACTGTCCAACCTGCGGAACGCAGATGGAATGTATTGGGAAAGAATTCGTCCGCCATGAATTTCGTTTTACCCCTGCCAAGGGAAAAGTAGTAAATATCTATCGTGAAACCTATAAATGCCCGGAGTGTGCCATATCAGAGGAACATCCGGATGATCAGACATTTGTCAAAGCCCCTGTTCAGGAAGCATTGATCCCGGAAAGTTATGCATCGGAATCCGTTGTCGGATGGGCAATGCACCAGAAGTACCAGAATGGTCTGCCGTTAAACAGGCAGGAAGAGGACTGGAAGCAACTGGGTGTCCCATTAAGCCGGGCTACGCTTGCTAACTGGATCATTTACTGTGCCGAGAATTATCTCCGTCATGTTTATAATTATTTTCACCGTCAGTTACGGATGCGTAAATATCTGATGGCAGATGAAACCCGGGTTCAGGTACTGAATGAGCCGGAGCGTAATCCTGAAACGGATTCCTGGATGTGGCTCTTCCGCAGTGGAGAAGATGGACTTCCGCCGATCCTGCTCTACCATTACACAGAGACAAGGGCAAAGTTCCATGCAGCATCTTTCCTACAGGGGTTCAGCGGATATCTGGAGACAGATGGATACCAGGGTTATAATAATCTGCCGGATATCAAACGCTGCTCTTGCTGGGCACATGTGAGACGTTACTTCACAGATGCCATACCGAAAGGGAAAGAGTATGATTACAGCCTTCCGGCAGTGCAGGGAGTACAGTTCTGTTCCAAGCTGTTTGATTGTGAGCGGTACTCAAAAGCAAAAAATCACACTGCGGAGCAGAGAAAACAATTTCGTCTTGAAAAGGAGAAGCCAATACTGGAGGCATTCTGGAATTGGCTGGATCAACAGCGCCCAAACAAAGGAACCCGTTTGGCGAAAGCGGTAAACTATGCCCAAAATCGGAAAGACACCCTGATGACTTATCTGGAAGACGGTCATTGCAGTTTGTCCAATAATCTTAGCGAGAATGCAATCAGGCCATTCACTGTCGGCCGGAAGAACTGGCTGTTCAGTGCCAGTCCGAAAGGAGCTGCCTCCAGTGCTATTGTGTATACAATGGTCGAGATGGCAAAAGCGAATGATCTGAATACCTATAAATATCTGACATATCTCTTATCACAGCGGCCAGACGATAAAATGTCAGATGAACAGTTGGAACAGCTTGCCCCATGGAGCGAGACTGCGAAAACGAACTGTCAAAACTAAAATAGAGTAAAACGCTTGCATCTATCATTTTGGTGCAAGCGTAATTCATGAGTAACGTAGCAATATTTTGCGCTTACCTTCTTTCGGTTCGATTTCACTTGCCTTGATAACTTCAAGAGGTACATTTACATTCATTTCATTTTCCGTCTGCTTCATTGTTCTTCGTTCTCCTTTTCGATAAATACTTCGGGCAAAGCACTACGATACAGCGGAAACTCTGCTTGCAGTCATTACTGCACTTTCTGCAAAGTTCGTTGTAGGTAATGCGATTTCTTTCATTCAGAAACAACGCCCACTCTTGTTTCCGTTTCTTGCTCATTCTCGGCATATCAATCCTCCTTTCCGCCTGAAAACAAAAAAACCACAGGGAAGATACTTACTGCCTTGTTTCTGTCATTTTTCGGGGCGAAAATCGGGCAAAATTGCCTTTCTAAGCCTTTCAAAAAATCACACAAGGTATTCGTACTAACCTGTGGTTATGTATGAAATTGTGGGGTTTTGGGTAACAGAAAACACCGTATTTCTACGATGTTTTCTGTCACATATATTCTATTTAAGATACTGACAAACTGGGATTGTCTAAAATAGTAAAGCCGTACCGCTTACTATTTTTTCTTTTACTGCTGAAACAGTATCTTTGATTGAATGCGTCATTAACTTGTTTCATTAAATCATATATATCCATTTGTACCACCATTTATAAAACTTTCTTTATTTTATCAACTTGTTCTTCTACTTCTTCCGGATAGTTTTTAACCATATCATCACTTCCTTAATTTTTCATCTTTGCGAGTTCTTATATAAATCTCTTTTCTACCTTTTTCTATAAAATCAGGTCTATTATTTTTAATACCATATACAATAGTTTCTATTGGATAATATTGTTCTACAACATCTTGATATTCCTTTGCTTTTGAAATATCAATATTTCCGTATAATCTTAATATATCTTCTCCAAAAGACACGCCAATTTCTTCTTCACTATCTTCTAGCAAATATATGAAATCACAGTATTCATCTATAATTCCAGAATCTCCAAAATCTATTACACCACATAATCTATTTTCATCATCAAGTAATAAATGATTACAACTAAAATCATTATGGCATAAGCATTTTTTACCATCAAATATAGTTGTACTATGTAATCTTTGCATAAAGTCTTCTACATATTGTTTTTCAATATCAGTAAGACTATCATATATTGTGTCTTTGAGTAATTGATATTCTTCCAAAACATTTTGTTTATTGTCTATCGTATACAAACTTATTTCACTATAATCTAAATCGTGCATTTGTCTTAAAAACATAGCAATATCTTGCTTTAATAATTCTTGCTTTTCTTTTGATAAAGCAAAATATATTTCTGGTGTTAAAAAAGTTCCTTTTATTTCTTTATAACCTAATATAGAAATATCATCACTAAAATATGAATATTTTACATTTGGTATTTTTATATTAGTATTTAATCTTTGATTTAAGAAATCATAAATTGCTTTTTCTTTTTCATATCCTTTTTTCTTATTAGCACTAAATTTTGTTTTAAATATGTATTCTCCATTTACTAAATATGCTACACTATCATATCCACTACCAATTACCTTAATACTTTCAACTTTAAAATCTTCAAAGTAATGTTCTATTAAGTATTTCATTGCTTTAACATTTGTAACATTATCATCATACCTATATTCCATTAAATAGCAATCTTCTTTTTTACCCTCGTGCAACTCGTGTTCTGGCAAATCTTCAATTATTCTAAATCCAGATTTCTGATATGACCTAATTGCTCTTGGATTATTCTTATGAGGGTCTAAAATAACTGCATTAGCATTTCTTTCTTTTTTTAAAAACTCAAAAATCATTTTTGTATATTTTGAGCCAATGCCTTTACTCCAATATTCAGGTTCTCCTATAAACTGATCCATTCCATAAACTATTTCATTTGTTTTTGGATAATGATAATCAGAATAAAGTTCATCATACATTTTATATACTTGTCCATATCCAATAGGAACATTATCATATTCTATAATTACTCTAAATACTTCATCTTCCCATTTTTCAGTATAATGCTCTTTTAATGATTCTAATGTATATTTTTTATCTCTACCACCATAAAATTCTAATACTCTATCATCAGTTAACCATTTTAGCATTAAAGGAAAATCATCATTTGTCAAAGTTCTTATTCTTATTTTATCTTGTACTATTTCCATTAATTTTCCTCCCTAAAATCATACACATACACTACTTCATCATCTGCGTCATTTATTCCTCCTGCTTTTTCATAACATTTACAAGCAGAAATATTACTTCTATTTGTTATTAAAAACATTTCATAACAATCAATAGTTTTAGCATAATCACGAGCAAATGATATTAAACCTGTTCCATAACCTTTGCCTTGAAAGTCTGGCATAACATCAATAGCGTCAAGATAGAATACTTTTCTTCCATCTGGTTTTAATAAAATATAACCAAAAGCAAAACCTACTATCTTATTATTTATCTTTGCAATAAATCCAAAATCATTTTTATTATCTATAAATTTTTTTAAAACATCTACATTATATTTTGTATTTTCATCATCAACAAAATCTAGCATAAGTTCCAAATCTTGTTCTTCTAATAATTTATATTCCATCTATCTCAACTCCATCTACTATTTTATTTTCTAATTTTATTAGTATTTACACAATCATTAATTAAACTAATTGCTTCCCCAGCAAATTCCTTTAATCTTGTATTATCATAACTATTATTTGTATCACTTAAATAATCTTCCATAGCATTTTTAATAACATCATTATAATTTGAATCCATATTTTCTAATGCCCATTTACCACCATCATATTTTGATAAAGTTAAATCATCTCTGATTAGTGCATAAAATCTACAAAGGTTTAAAATACAATATACGGGATTATTCACAATTTCTTCTACACAATCTAATGTATCAGAATAATTGGAATCAATAATGTATTCCTTTGGTACTTTTGAAAACACTTCTTTTGATGGCTTACCAAAATCCATCTTATCATTTGGAACATTTATAACATTGAAATGACTTGCTAGATCAGGGTCAACTTTATAATCATCATTGATGACTATTGTTTTATCTTCCTTATATCTTTCTATCCAATCTCTGCTACCGTGAAGTTCGTAAGGTATTGGATGTTTTATATTTCTACAATTATCTTCTAGTACAACACTAAATTCAAAACCTTTTTTAGGAAATAATTGCTCATTTTCTAACATTTTATCCCAAATAAATTGTTTTGTTTCTGAATTTATTTTTTCTTTTACAACTATAATAAAGTCTAAATCAGATTTATTCGGATTAAAACTTCCTAATCTTAATGAGCCGTGAAAATAAACTCCAACATAATTATCTTGTAATATTTCTTTAACCCATTCATTAACTTGTTTCATTAACTCATATATATCCATTTGTACCACCATTTATAAAACTTTCTTTATTTTATCAACTTGTTCTTCTACTTCTTCCGGATAGTTTTTAACCATATCATCAAAATCAGCAATTTCACGTGCCTTTATTAACATTGATACTCTTTTGATTAAATCTTCATCTGTATATTTATAATAACTTAATACCTTATTTATAAAACCTGTTCCTAAATAATAAAGTGCAGCAATATCATAAGCAGGATCACCCATACCAGAGCCTTCAAAATCCACTATTCCAACTAATTCGTTATTATCGTTAAGAATATAATTCTCATACCATAAATCTCCGTGTATAAAATGATAATCATTAAATGTTAATAAATAGTTTTTATATTCATTAAACCAAGATAATATTTTTTCATAATTAGATTCACTTAAATATTCTTTTAATTCAATAACACTTTGTTCAGTTATTTCTAATTCATTTTTTATATATTCATCTTTATCAAAATCAACTCTTATTTCATATAATTCATCCATAAATTCAGCGAGTTTTTTAGCAATATTATCTAAATTAACTATTTCAATATGTTCTTTTCTAAAAGTATGTCCTTTAATCATTTTATAAATTAATGCGCCATTTGGATATTCTTCGCAAGGCTCAATCAATTCAATAATTCTTGGTATTTCCAACGATTTAACATTACTTATTTGATTAATTACGTTCACATATTTTTGATAGTTTTTATATGAATTTTGATTTACTCCATCAAGTAAAATATAATCATCATTTATAATATATGCCTTACTATTAAAGCCTTCATTTATGTATTTTCTACTTATAATATCCATCTTTGCACCTCATTCTTAATAACTAAATAGAGTCATAATAATAAACATTTTCTGGCAATTCTTGATTAGGCAATTTGAATGTTCTAATTTTAACAAACTTACCACCAATAATTGTCTAAAATAGTAAGGCCGTACCGCTTACTATTTTTTCTTTTACTGCTGAAACAGTATCTTTGATTGAATGCGCAGTTGTATCTATAACATTTAATTCATAGATTCCTAAATTGGAAAATTGATTCCACATTGTTTCAACTAATTCAATATTTGTTTCTCTGTCTAACTTTGAGCGTTCGATAGCTCGCTTCATGGTTTCTTCTTTACTTGCCCTTAAAACGATATAGTGTACTTCATAATGCTCTTGAACAATGTTGAGCCACGGCTCTAAAAACCACGGTCCTACAATGCCATCTACAATTACATCATATCCACCACGAGCATATCGCTTCGCAGCTTCTAAAAACGCTTCAATGACAATCAAATTTTGCTCATTTGATTCTGGCAAATGCGGTGGTATTGCCCCTTTACTCAAATAATGATAAAAGTCATCTGTGTGCATATGTACAGACTTTTCCAAATCTGATTCTTTTGCAACAACAGATGCCGTTGTAGTTTTTCCTGTCCCCGGCGCACCTGTGATTACAATAATTCTACCTTGATTCATCTATATTTTACCTCCACAACTTCGGATTTATCTCGCTGATTTAGACGTATTGTACCATATTTTTGTGAATTTTTCAACTTAGCCACTTCGATTATACTCACGACTTAATAACTTCTTAAATACTTCCCGAAAAAGAAAAACTGCCATCCGTTAAGACAGCAGTTCCTTTTCGGCTGGTATGCTATTAAGAATACACAATATCGTTCAATACAATCTCATCTGCACAGGCTCGGATATTGTTCATCAATCCTATCCATTTCATCATATCCTTTCCTTTCAGTTCTTCCGTCACACCCTGCTTTCTTGCCATTTCCTTTATCAGATACTCCGCCATATCACACGCCGAAGTATCAATATCGGCAAGGTGTTCATATAACTTTCCGCTTGTAAGCAGATTGATATACAAGATTTTCCTGTGTTCCCTTAAATATCTTTCCCTCATTCTTCCGTATTTTGTGAGAGTGGGCGGTTCTTCGTTTTCTATCGTCAAGCAGGGATAGTAATAATCTCCGATGAGTTCGTACTGGATACCGGTTCTTTCGTCTGTAATAAATCTTTGCATTTTGATTTCTCCTTTTGCTTCTTATGGTAAAATTCCAAAGATTTTTCGTTGTGATTTTGTTTTTGACATTCTTCGGAACAGAATTTCTGCTGACTGTGTGTAGGCCAGTAGGTACTGCCACACACAGCACAGACACGCTGACGATAATAATGATTTCCTTTTTCTGCTTCTCTGTCGGCTTTCTTTTGGTCTTGCCTTGCCTGATAGCAACAATCCTTTGAACAGAATATCTGTCGGTTGCTTGTAGGTACAAACTCCTTTTGACAATGGGGGCATACCTTTGCTTTTACGATTTCTCCACCGTTTTCAGCGAGTTTTTTCGCCTTTCGCTTCTCTCGGTAAACTTTTTCACGCTCACGCTGTTTTGCCAGTCGTTCCATTTCAATCTGTTCTTCCTGTGCCTTGATTTCAGCAAGTTCTTCTTCTGTGTAGGCAATATCGACCTGCCCCACATAGTTGAAATAAATATCAACCTTTTGTGTCCTTGCTTTTCCCACACCCTCTGCTTCATAAACCACAATCTTGTCAATGAGTTCGGCAAACATCAAATCGGAAATTTCTGTCGGCTCTTTGCACTTGCGTATCAAAGAAATGAAATGCTTAATATCAACCGTATTCGCCTTTTCTTCGGTCAGTTCCTTTTGCATTTCCTCAATTTTCGTTTCCAGTTCAGCCTGCTCATCATCATACTGCTTCATTAGTTGCTTGTACTGTCTTTCGGGCAGTAATCCCGAAACAAGATTTTCATACAACCCACGAATAAGTTTTGACAGTTCATCGTATCGCTTCTGAAAACGCTGCAACTCCGATTTATTGTGCTTTGGCTTTTCTGTCTGCTTTTCGTTCCACAATACTTGAAGTTCCTTTGCAAAGGCTTCTTCGTCATTCAGAACAAATCTTGATAATCGTTTTACAGTCGATAATATCAAGGCTTCAACATTATCAGCACTAATCGAATGGGCAGTGCAGGAGTTTACTCTGCTGGCATACCCACCGCAACGGTAAGAATACTGTAACGAACGGTCTTTTTTACTGTAATGCGTTTGCAAGGTCATTCTTCTGCCACAGTCAGCACAGAACAGATAACCGCTTAAACGATTGCTGTGCGTTCCTCTTGCCGCTGTTCTGTTGGCTCGTTTCTTTCGCTTCTGAACGCTGTCCCAAAGTTCCTGCGAGATGATAGGCTCGTGCGTATTATAAAATACATACTGTTCATCTTCATCGGTATTTTTCCTTTTGTGCAGTTTGAAATTGGTGCTGACCGACTTACGCAAAACAGTATGACCAAGATATTCCTGTCTGCTCAAAATCGCTCTTATGGTTGACATTCCCCAAGTATATGGGTCTGAAAACTTCGTTCCATTATACTGTTCGGGGTGATATTCCTTTGCGTGTGCTGCCGGAATTAAAACCTTTTCTTCGGTAAGCAATTCAGCGATTGCTCTCGGACTTTTGCCCTCGTTGGCAAGCAGAAAGATACGCTTTACCACCTCAGAAGCCACAGGGTCAACGACAAGCGTTTGTTTGTCGGTTGCTAATCGGTTATATCCATAGGGAATAGAACCGCTACATCGCTTTCCGTCTTTCATACGGGCATCAAACACAGCCTTGATTTTATTGCTTGTGTCTTTGGCATACCACTCGTTCATTATATTCAAAAACGGGGCAAAGTCATTATCCGAAGCATTGTTGCTGTCAATACTGTTGTTTATTGCAAGAAAACGGACATCTTTCTGTGGGAACAGAACTTCCGTATAAAAGCCGACTTGCAGATAGTTTCGTCCTAATCGGCTCATATCCTTAACAATAATCGTTGCGACATTTCCTGCTTCTACTTCCTTAATCAGTTCTTGAAAACTCGGACGATTGAAATTCACACCCGAAAAACCATCGTCAGTAAAATGGCGAATATTCGTGAACCCATTTCTGCGAGCATAATCTTCCAAGTATTTCTTTTGGTTGGTGATTGAATTTGACTCACCATTGAGGTCATCATCTCTTGATAAACGCTCATAGAGTGCTGTAATCTTTGAAGTCCTTGACATTCTCTTATCCTCCTTTCTTTATGTAATCTGTTTTGGTATTAAAAGTATTACTCCCTCTACCAATAGGAGAAAATAGGGATACAAAGCGGAACTGTTTTTCAAAGAATCAAAAAAATATTTTTTGAAATTCTGCAACCGACTTTGATAACCTATTTTCAATTTAGGAACGCATTATTTATCGTCCTACTAAAGTATAGCCCTCCGGTGACAATTCAATTGCCGTAACTGTTTCTCCAAAAGTTGCTGCCCACGAATCAAAATGTCCCATTCCCATATTCATTAAAGTATCATACTGGAGGTATCTCATAATGGTGTATAATTCGGTCATACTGTTTGATACGGGTGTTCCCGTTGCAAACGTGATTCCTTTTCCCCCGGTAATCTCATCCATGTACCTGCATTTCATAAACATATCTGAGCTTTTCTGTGCATCAGTCTGTGAAATGCCTGCCACATTCCGCATTTTTGTGTATAAAAAAAGATTTTTGTAATAATGTGACTCGTCTACAAACAGCCTGTCCACACCTAATTGCTCAAAAGTCACTACATCATCCTTTCGTGTCTGGTCATTCAGTTTTTCCAGTTTTGCTTTCAGGGTTTTCTTCGTTTTTTCCATCTGCTTAACCGTATACTGCTGTCCCGCTTCCTCTTTTGCCGCTTCAATGGAATAGGTAATGTCTGCGATCTGGTCTTCCAATAATGCAATCTGTCTTTCTCTGGAAAGAGGGATTTTCTCAAACTGGCTGTGCCCAATAATGACCGCATCATAATCCCCAGTTGCGATTCTGGAACAGAACCGTTTTCTGTTTGCCGGTTCAAAGTCTTTCTTCGTTGCCACCAGAATATTTGCTCCCGGATATAAGCGTAAGAAATCGCTTCCCCACTGTTCCAGCAAATGGTTAGGAACCACATAAAGGCTCTTTTGTGCCAGTCCCAGACGTTTGCTCTCCATACCGGCTGCGATCATCTGGAATGTCTTGCCCGCACCTACGCAATGTGCAAGCAGGGTATTATTTCCATAAAGGATATGTGCCACCGCATTTTTCTGATGCTCCATCAGCTTAATTTCCGGATTCATTCCGACGAACTGGATATGGCTTCCATCATACTCCCTTGGTCTGACACTGTTAAACCGTTCATTATAAATTTTACAGAGCGTTTCCCGTCGGCTCATATCCTTAAAGATCCACTCTTTAAATTCCTCCCGGATCAGTTCCTGCTTCTGTTGTGCCAGGGTGGTTTCTTTCCTGTTCAGTACCCGGTGTTCTCCATCGGCATCATGTATTGTGTCATAAATTTTTGTGTCACGCAGATTCAGTGCGTCCTCCAACAGTCTGTAAGCATTTGCCCTCTGTGTTCCGTAAGTTGCGGTAGAAAGCGGGTTATTGCTGCTGTCCACATTCTTTCCTTTTACGTTCCACTGTCCTGTTACTTCCGCATACTGTACTTTGATACGCTCATAATTGATATGCTGTCGTGGCGTATGGAATGTTTCTGCCATAAACTCTGTAATATATTCTGGAGAAATCCATGTTGCACCAAGCCTTGCTTCAATCTCGGAAGCATCCAGATCTTTTGGCTGTACCCGTTCCAGTGCCTGCACATTGACCATATATTCCGGATGGTTTTCTGCAAAATTCCTTGCAATGTTCAGCTTCTCCCTGACATTCCCGGAAAGATACTCGTCGGATGGCTCCCATTTATCCGTAAGCGGATTCTTGAAGATAACGCCTGTAAGCTCCTCTGTGACCTCTTCTTCTGTTTTCCCGGTAAGCTGCATCATATAAGGAATATCCACTTTTGCCTTTTCCCCGATAGACACCGCCAGTGCCTCACTTGCAGTGTCCACCGACGTTACCGGCTCTGCCCTGCGGATTGTCCTCTTTGTGAATATGTCTGCTTTCCGCTTCAACTCGCCCTTTTCGTCCAGAAATTCAAGGGAAGTCAAAAGGCAATAGCTGCTGTCCATGCTGAACGCTCTTTTATTTGCATTGCTGCTGAGTAGTCCATACTTTGCAGTAAAACTGTCATAAACCCGGTTCAATTCAGCCTGTAAGCTGGCAACCTCTTCATCACTGCATTCTTCCAACTGACGTTCCAGAAGTCTGTTTGTTGCATCCCGGATAGCAACCATGCCTCTGACACGCTCGCCTGTCACAACGGGAAGTTCCATCTTATTCATAACAGAATTTTCCCTGTAATAAATGTCCTCTCCGACAAGTGCAAAGCTGAAGTTCTTAATGCCCGGATCTGCCGGTATGGATACTACCTGTTCTTCCAGTTCTGTATCTGAAATCTCCTGCTCTGTGATGGTTCCCTGAATATGCTGTACCGCTTCTTTTAACTGTTCTGCCAGATCTGCTCCCTCTTTTGCCTTTACCGTCACTTCCTGTTTTCCATACTGGGTACTTTCTGTTGTGAAATCCCCAAGCACCATTTCCGGATGGTCTGCAAAATAGGAATTGACTGTATAGCCTTCTGGTGTAGTTTTTAACTGTACCCAGTCTGGCTCTGTGATCGCAGCCCTGTCCCTTTTCTGGAAAAACAGAATATCCGCAACCACACTGGTATTGGCATTTCTCTGGAAAGCATTGTTCGGTAAGCGGATTGCCCCAAGCAGATCTGCCCGGTTTGCAAAATACTGTCGGACTTCTGGATTCTGCTTATCCATCGTACCGCTTGATGTGACAACTGCCACCACTCCGCCCGGACGCACCATATCTAAGGATTTTGCAATAAAATAATCATGGATCATAAAATGGTATCTGTCATATTTGCGGTCACTGACCTGATATGCCCCAAACGGTACATTTCCGATTACACAGTCAAAAAAGCTGTCCGGATAACTGGTTTCCTCAAATCCCTGTACCGCAATCCTGTTCTTCTGGTAAAGCTGCTTTGCAATCTGCCCGGAAACCGGATCAAGCTCCACACCATACATATTTGCAGCACTCATGCTTTCCGGTAAAAGTCCCATAAAGTTTCCTACTCCGCAGGACGGTTCCAGGATATTTCCCTGTTTCAGTCCCATGTTTCCAAGTGCTTCATACATTGCTTTGATGACTGTCGGAGAAGTATAAAAAGCATTCAGCGTTGATGCCCTTGCAGCACTGTATTCTTCTGGCGTGAGGATTCCTTTTAACTGCGTGTATTCCTCTGCCCAGGCACTGTTTCTTTCCTCAAAAGCCTGTGGAATACCGCCCCATCCAACATATCTTGATAGCACTTCCTGTTCTTCCGGTGTTGCCAATCTCTGATCCTGTTCCAGTTCTTTCAGCAGCCGGATAGCTTCCATATTTGCTTTAAACTTTGCTTTCGGACCGCCAGCACCAAGGTCATCATCTGTAATATGGAAATTATGAGGTTCCTGTTCCTGCACCTGTTCATTTTGCAGATATGGTAAAAATTCCCCCTCATAGCCAAACAGTTCGTTCTCTCCTGGAATATAATTTCGTCCAGTTTCCATACATCGGAAAATATCAGCTTTTGATGAACCACTTGCCTCGTAGAATCCTGCGTAGGAATATAAAATATCATCTTCTCGCTCATAGGTAGTCAAGTGCAATTCTGTATTTCCCCTCGTCTGGTTTACCAGTTCTTTCCCTTCCAGACCTTGTGGAAGAACCCCCACTGCTTTAAAATGATACCCTTGATATTCAAATACATTCTCGTCCCATTCTTCCTGCACAATTACGGATTCCGACTCAGATTCTGATTCTGGTTCTCCTTTTTGTACCTCCTCCACTTCTGCAGCCGATTCTTCCACTTCTGGTTCTTCTGCATTTTCTTCTGGTTCGGAAGCACTCACAATATCAAATAAAGACATCTGGTATCCATTTAAGCCATCTGCCTGATCTGGTACTTTCTGCTCTAGAAAAATCGTGTAACTTCCCTCCACATACTGATGTACTTCCGTCAAAAGCTGTAATTTCTGTTCATAGGTATATCCCACTGCTTCAAAATCCAATGGCAGCATTGCTAGGGCATCATCCATAGCCTGTAACAGTTTCTGCGTCTGCTCCGAATCATTCAGCATAACAGGAAGTTCTTTTCTTGCTTCTTCATTAAAGAAATCCTGTTTAAACGGACGCTCGATTTCTTCCGGAAGTCTTGCATAAAAGCTGATCACTTTCCCTGCAATCATTTCCCTCTCATAGCCTGGCATACGGGAATAATCTGCAGAATGTAAGAACTGCTGGTTATCAATCAGATATCCGATTCTTTTTGCCACTTTTGCCCAGGGAAGCAGTACCGAAGTATCTGGATTTCCATAGTCCCCTCTCTCCAGCTTCAAACCTTTCCCGTCATAATCTGCATGTGAATCATCTGCCCCACATAAGGCATGGCTGCAGCCACCTGTTCCATATCTTTCCTTGATAAAATCTGTTCTTGCTTTATCATCTTCATTCAGGAGATAAAAAGAATAGGTAGAAAGCCTTCCATCCGAATATGGACCTCCACCGGCAAGAAAAGCGTCTATTTCATCCTGAGTAATAAATACCTTATGTTCCTGCCATGCGAATTCATCTCTTGCACTGTATGGAATTACTTCTGCAGCAAATTTCTGAAACTGACCGGATATTCTGATTGGATTATAGGTGCAGAACCGCATAATGCTTTTATCTTCCTCATAAGCCATTGCCAGTCCTTCCAGACGCTCATTCAGATCTGTCAACCACTGCGGATCTGTCAGTTTCTCTTCCAGATAATCTGTTATTTCCGGATAAATGCTGTGAAGATGTGGCAAATCTTCTTCAGCAAAGACAAGTTCTGCTACACCCTCTGCCATATCTGCCTTCATATAGGCAAGTGCCTGTGCATGTTCCTTTACTGCATTTTCCCTTGCAATATCAAGTACGGACTGCGGTGCATATTCCCCTTGTTTCAAGAGCTGATGGATACGGCCACTCACATCCTCCCAGGATAAAAACGCCTTATCCAGAATCTGATCGGTAACTGTATGCCCTACTGCAATCTGCAATCCTGTTTCATCAAACCAGACTGAGTATTCCATTCCATTGATCTCAAAACCTTTTCCACCAGTCCCATACTCTCGTTTCACAAACTCCGTATATTCTTCCGGTGTCTGCTCACTCATAAAATTATAGATAATACGAAGCTGGCTCTTGCTTCGGTTTCCTCCGGTTCTTAAAACCTCATCGACTACTTCACTTGGAATCGCAATCTCCCCGGCATAGAGGGCTGCTATTCTGTTTTCAATTTCCCTTTTCTGTTCATTTACAGACGGAAATTCGGGCAAAAATAAAGCAGAGGCAATTTCTTCCTCTGCTTTACTCAACTGATCTTCACTTGTGTCTTCAATTAGCTGTATACCAATTCCGTCAAGATGCTCTCTTCCGCTGTTGCCGTCAGACTGTTCATATGTGCTGTCCACGCCATCGGATTCTCCTCTTTCGACGGTGCCGGATTCTTCTCCAACAGTTTCTCCATCTGTACTTCCAATCTCTTCTGTGCTGTTTTCTCGATCTCTTCCAGATGGCTGTTCAGTTTCCCGGTCAGTAACAGGCTCTGATACAGGCTGTTCTTGTGTTCTTTCAGAAATGTCCTCCGCAGCATTCCGTATTTCCCGATCTGTACCTCTGTCTCCTGGATTGTCAGGTTCGGAAACAGATAATCTCCTTTGCGATGATATGTCAGTTCCATACTCATTTCCTCCTTGATTTTCCTGTGAATATTCGTTTTCTATGATTCTGTTGTTGTTTTCTTCACTTTCACAAATTAACGTGTTAAATTTATTATAATTCTTTTCTTCCGAATTTTCAATACCCTTTTTCATTTCTTCTAATGAAATACGGTGTACAAATCTTCCAATATCCACTAGCACAGACTCACTGGCCATGCTCGTTGCATTTCCAATAAATGTCAACACTGATAAACTGTTATAGTCTGTGATATGTACGAAGTCCATTTCTTCCTGCCGTTCCAGCGGATCAAGCCCACATCTGGAAGCCAGCGTATAATAAATACTGTCTGTCAACAGACTACGAAATTCACTGCGTATGGTATCTTCTTCCAGTTCCTCCAGGTACGTTCCTTCCGTCACATACGTCAAGCCATCCAGATATTCTTCCAGGTTTTCTTCCACCATGTATTTTGCTGTTGCCATCAGTGCATCAGAAAGACTTCCTGTATCTTTGGCTTCCAGTCCGTAAACCTCTTCTAAATGGTTTAATAATGCCTCCTGTTGTTTCTCCTGCAACTGCCACAGGTAAGGTGTCCTTCCACCTTTTACCTTATGAGTATCCTGAATATCAAATACATATCGGAGTCTTGTTTTCTGCATGGTTTCATCCAAAAGAGCAATTCCCTTTGCTCCTCGGTTTACCCACCGTAGCATTTTTTCATTCCACAATTCCAACGAAGCACAGGCAGTTGCTTTTGGACGCTGTGCGTGGATCAAAAGCTGATCCATAAATGGATACCTGTACAACCTGGCTGCGGTATCCAGATAATTCATCCAGTCCCTTGGTGAACTGCTGATACGGGTTGCATGATATTCCGCAAGTCCACGTATCTCATCTAAATGAGCCATAACCTATTCCTCCTTCTGACTGTGCTTTATTTTTTCTTTTTAGGAAATTCCAGGCTGAATCTGGCTTTTCCATCTTCCACGCCCAGTACCAGATCTGCATCAAACTTGCTGTCCTTTTTCTGGGAATACAAACCTTTCACATGGGTACGCCCCTTTTTCAAAAGTTCCACAGCCATCTTTTTATCCATCGACTTTTTCATGCTTTCCAGAAAACGGTTTGCCTTCCACAATGCAAACGGGCAGTTTCTGTCAGAACAGTAATAATTTGTCTTTCCTTCATATACGTCAGAACCACACACCGGACATTTTCCAAGCACTTCTCTTGCAGTCTGAAAACGCTTTCGTTCTTCTTCCGGAATTGCCCTGCATACGGAAAGAATCTCAGTGATCATGGATACAATCCCATCCATAAATCCATCTTCCTGGATTTTTCCCTTTTCCATCATCAAAAGCTGATTTTCCCATTCTGCTGTCAGACTTGCGGATTTCAGATTCTCAGGCATTACATGGATCAGCTCACAGCCTGCCATCGTAGGAAGAATCTGTTTTCCTTTACGTTCTGCATACCCAGAAGATACCAGCTTCTCAATAATATTGGCTCTGGTTGCCGGTGTCCCAAGTCCCTTTTTCTCTGTTTCAGAATCAAATTCCTTATTTCCCGCTGTTTCCATTGCCGCAAGCAGGGTATCTTCAGTAAACATCTTCGGCGGTGAAGTATAATGGGTACTCTTCTCGGCTTTCACAGAAGCAAGCGTCCTTCCCTCTTCATATCCTTCTGGAAGTTTTTCCTTATTATCCGGTTCGTCAGATTTCTTATCCTTTACACAATATTTCCGAAAAGCTTCTTCCGTTTCTTTGAATCCCAACTGTACAGGCAGCTTTCCTTTCGCAGTAAATTCATGTTCTTTGCACTGTACGGAAATTTCTGTCTGCTCATAAAGATAATCTTCCCCTGTTGCCTGGACAAGCTGCTGTCCGATCAGCATCAGCAGATTTTTCTTTCCACTGGAAAGTCCTCCCATTCCCTTTTCTATTGTTTCTTTCGTCGGTAGGATTGCATGATGATCAGATATCTTTGCATTATTAACCACACGATCTATGTTTCCTCCAGTCTGTCCAGATTCCAGAAACGGAAGAAAATCTGTCATGCCTTTGGCAAGCATTTTTACAGTTTCTTTCATATCCTCGGTTACATACTGACTGTCTGTTCTCGGATATGTAACCATCTTTTCTTCATACAGTTCCTGCAGCATATCCAATGTTTTCTGTGCAGTGTATCCGAAAAATCGGTTTGCTTCCCTCTGCAGACTGGTCAGGTCATAAAGTTTGGGTGGGGAAATCTTTTTCTGTTCTCTTTTCACTCTGGTTACAACAGCTTCTGTTCCATCACAGAGTTTTCTTAATTCTTCCGCTTCTGTTTCAGACTGAATATTTTCTGAAATTACCGCAAGTTTCCCATCTGACAGAGAAACCTTATAATAGGCTTCTTTCTTGAAATGCTCAATTTTCTCTTTTCTTTCTGTCAGCATAGCAAGCGTCGGTGTCTGCACCCTGCCAACTACCAGACGTTTAAAATACCTGGTTGTGTAAGCTCTCGTTGCATTCATTCCGATCAGCCAGTCTGCCTGTGCCCTGCATACCGCAGCATTACAAAGACCTGCATAGTCTCTCCCGTCATTTAAGGACTGAAATCCTTTCTGAATGGCTTCATCTTCCATTGAACTGATCCACAGACGCTTCACTGGTTTCTGACAGCCTGCCAGATCATAAACTCTTTTAAAAATCAGTTCTCCTTCTCTTCCGGCATCACAGCCATTCACCAGATATGCTACATCTGCCCGGTTCATCAGGCTGCATATCACATCAAACTGCTTCTTTTTATCCTCTGATACCTGAACTTTCCATACTTCCGGAATAATCGGTAAATCCTCAAACTGCCATTTTGCATATTTTTCATCATAGATTTCCGGTGGAACATACTCTGCCAGATGCCCCAGACACCAACTAACAATGCAACTGTTCCCCTCCAGATACCCGTCCTTTCTCTGATAAGCAGATAAATTTTTTGCAAGACTCTGTGCCACACTTGGTTTCTCTGCAATCACTAAAAATTTCGCCATATTTTCCTCCTGTTCCTGTCAAAAAGGCAGTCCATAAAGAACTGCCCTTTCTCCATACCTTATGATTTTTCGCTATTTCTGCTGATCTTCTACATTTTCTTCATCTTCATTGATGTAACTGTCATCAGCAAATTCCAGACCTTCCTCTACAATACCATCCTCTTTTTTCTTTCGGAATTTACTTAAAGCAAAAGCAGCTAAACCACCAAATACCAGTACAATGCCTCCGCCCAGGATCGCAGAGCCAAACATTTTATTACCACTGGATTCCGGTTTTACTTCCGTTTCTGGCTGTACGGTAGTTTCTGGTTCTGGTGTTGCAGTTATTTCCGGAAGAACAACTGCAGATTCCTCTTTTTTCTCAGTTTCCTCATTTTCATCTAAGAACTCTGCCAGATCCTGTTCATCTACCAGTGACATCATGTACACATTTTCAGAAGTACCGGAACGATCAATAACCATATAAAAGGTATTTCCATTCTTTGTCTGGACAGTCAGAAACTGCTTGGAGCTGTCATTCTCCTTATCATCCACAAGCTGTCCGTTTCCCGGCGTGGAAAATGGTGTTCCCTCTGTGGCAGGCTGCTCCGCCGGCTGTTCTTCTATCACCTGTTCCGCAGTTTCAGTCTGCTCTGCGTTTTCATTTGCCTGTGCAAATGCGGTCACGCTGGCAGAACCAATCAGCATCGTTGCCGACAGCATAATCATTAAAACTTTTTTCATTACTTTATTCTTCATCTTCCAAATCCTCTCTTTCTTCTATCAGTCCGGTTGACATTTCGCTATCCATATTTTCTTCTTTCTTTATACCCGTTTCAGAATTATCCATAGAAAGATTGCCCTCTTCATCAAACTGCATGGTAACTGTTCCGTTCTGAATTCCATCCAGAAAAGTCAGCATCTTTCGGCTATCCATTTTCATGGAACGGATTGCCTTAATGATTTCTGCATCTTCCATCTGCTTTTTCTGGATTCTCAGTTGCCTTACATGCTCCTGCAGTTCCAGAATCTTGTTTTCAGTTTTCTGAATATCATCCAGAACCTTTTTTAATCGCATATTCATCTCTTGTTCGCTCCCTTCTAGTGAAGTCTGCCAAATGCCATAAAATGTTGCTGCCAGTAAGAACTTGCAATGCTTGTATACTGAATCGGATTTCCACAATGAATCATCATGTTATTTCCTACATAAATTCCAACATGGCTCGCCCCCGGCGTATCATAAGTTCCCTGGAAAAAGATCAGATCGCCCGGCTTTGCATCAGATGGAGATACATAGGAACAATAAGAACGAAGTCCGTCCGCTGTTTCTCTTCCCACATTCCATCCATTTCCGCAGTTATTGATTACCCAACATACAAAACCAGAGCAATCAAAACTGGTAGATGGCGATGCACCGCCCCAGACATACGGATAACCCAGATATTTTTCCGCTTCCTGGATCATCTTGGCAAACTGCGGATCAGAAAGTGCTTCTGCCGGAATATCATATCCAAATCCCGCCCCACCTGTTGGAATTGTGTTAAGATCAAACAGATAATCACGATTTCCATAGTATTTGTTGTAAGCGTCATACTGTTCTTGCTCCTTATCTGTCATACTGTTTCTTAAAACTGCATCCAGGTTATGGTTCGTGAGTGTTACATCCAGCCGGTTCACTTCTCTTGTTGTCGTTACTTCTACTTCCTGACTTCCATTGCTGTCTGCTATGTATGCTTCCCAGGTCTGATGCCCATGTGCTGATGCAGAAGCATGATCGCCATAAAATACATCAAACTGAACACCATACTGTGCAAAATTTCCAGTATCCTCAACTACATACTCCACACCATTCATAATTACATGAGTTCCCATTGGCACAAATGGATTGGAGGCGTCTACTGCAAGCGTGTGATTTGCCTGTGGATAGGCTCCACTTGCTGTCGGGCCTCCACTCCACTGTCCGCAACAGATCGGGCAGTTACAATATCCACTGGTTACAACCTGTCCCAGTGATTCTCCAACTCTGACCGTTTTCTTTTCTGTTACGGTTTCTCGTGTCGAATCCGTATATAAGCCATACTGTTCCTTAAAAATCTCCTGAATCTCATCCGCAACCTCTGCATAAGTAAAACCGCCGTACTTGACTGTCAGATAAGAAATGAGTTGATACGGATTGTGTCCGATCTCATCAATCTGAAACTGGAACTCGTCATAATCGGAATGGTTTGCTTTCATCTGATTGATCTGTTCATTCAGTGCTTTTTCCAAAGCCACATAAGCATTTTCCGCTGCATAAATATCTGCATCCTCGCTGGAATAACTGGTAGAAATAATCGCATTGGAACTGCCCTGGAATAACGCAGCACAGCTTGACAGACTCGTTGCCATCAACGCAAACAGCAGAACCAGAACTCCTATGGACAAGAGGATATTTCTGTTCTGTACCACAAGCTCCTTGACCGCAGCTTTGGCTTTTTCTGTAAATCGCTGTGCATTTACAAGCACTGCATCTTTCACAGCCTTTCCCTGTTTCGCAGCCTGATACTGCTTCTGGTAACGCTTTTTCTGCAATAATTTCTTTAAGGCAGACTGTTTTTTCTGTTCCGTTTCTTTCTGAACCGCCCTTTTTGCTTCATTGGAAGCACTGGTGCCAAACTGCAGGCGGGATTTTTCTGTTTCTTCCAGAACAGATTCTCTTAACCGGTTATTTCTCTGTCGGTTCTCTTTCAATCGTTCCCGAACGTAAACAGACTTTCTTGCAAGACTTTCTCCTGCAAGCTCCATCTGATCTGCCGCATCAAGAGCAGCATTATCATCGGTATCTTCTCTGACCTTTTTCTGACCATAATCAGATACCGTTTCCGAAACGGCGGAAGCTCCCCTTTTTGCCATCCCACTGCCAGGAATCACACCCTTGCTTTCATCTTCAAAGGAAAGCCGGGATTTTGATTTCTTCTGTTCTTTTCGTATTTGTTCCCTTTTTGTCTTGCCTTTGATCTCTTCCCGAAAGTCTTCCATTGATTTTTCATCAACTTCTGCCTTTTCATGGTAGCGTTTCTGCTCTTTTGCTGCATAGGCTGTGACCATCTTTTTCTTTCGGTTCTGCCTGTCCGATTCTGTTATTTCAGAATCATGTTCAAATTTCCGTTCCGGATGCCCCCGGATACTATCTTTCCGAAGTCTGGAACGTGAAACAGGCGGAGATTTCTCCCCGCCTGCTTTATCATCACTCATTTCTGAGTTTTCCATTTCCTCCGCTTCCGCAATTTCTTCCTGTTCCAGAAAAGCGTGTCTGGACTGCAGTCTGTGTTTTCCTTCTTTCACTCCCTCAACTGTTTCTTCTGCAGTATGAGTTTTTCTGACCTTTCCAAAGTCCAGCTCCTGTTCCCTGTGTCCGGCTGTTTTCTTCTCATCTGCCTCACGCCCGGTAATCCGCTTTTCCTTTTTACTGCGGAGATTTTTTTCCCGGAGTCCATCCCGGCTCATCTTCTGGACAGTCTTATCCCTTGCTTTATATTCATGCTCCTGCATGGTCATCATCTCCTGATCTCTGGTAATTTTCCGTTTTATTCCTTTCCGTTATTTTTCTTTGCAACCAATACCATACGTCCATTTTTCTGGGAATACTCACAAGTAGACAGTGTAAGTAACTTATCTCTGTATTTTGCTGTTGTTCCTGTTTGATAAAGTGATTTTTCCTTAACGGAAACAACAAATTTTTTATAATCAGCCACTGTTCCAGCTTTGATAAAACTGTAATAATCAAAATCATTTCCTGTATAAACAGGCGTTGTAAATGCTGCAAATATCTGATACTGTTCATTTCCCCATATCGTGCGGAACAGGATTGTCGGATGTTCTTCGTAAAATCCTTCGTCCTTATATTTCTCAAGGTCAGCAAACATCTTCCCACTGTTCATGTGATGTCCATATATGATCAGATTGTCCGAATCCCCTAGTACACATTCCTCTGCCAGAAATAAACATCCATTTGCAGAATATTCCCCGTTGAAATCCCGATGCAGATAATAATTTTTATCTCCCGGCCGGTACATGACCGGATAGTCTATTCTCGTTCCATCAATGGTCAGCCAGCCAATACAATCCGGATTTTCTTCATGCAATGCCAAAATTCCAGCATCCACCTCTATCAAAGAATCGCCGGAAACATCTTCTTCCGGTTCATCCTCTCTTTTCTGCATTAGCTCCTGCAGTTCCTGCTGTAACTGATTATCCTGTCTTTCCTGCATAAAAAATCCCATTAAAAAATACAGACTGATCGTAAGCAATATAACAGATATAGAAAGTAACAATCCTGCCACCCATTTTCTCATGCTCTGCTGTCACCCCTTTAACTATCGTCTCTGCCTTTGATGCCGAGTTTTTCACGCTTCTCTACATCTTCTGGTTTCGATGACATTAACGCATAAAGCATAAGGGTATTATCGAATCTGTCCTTAAATGGAATAATTGTATTTCCATAAAAAATCAGCCCTTCTCCCTCTCCACTGTTTGTTACATAGGAAAGCTGGTGTGTTGAAATATTAAGCTGTTTTGCCAGAATCTGTCGATCCCCGGATGCCTGGTTGAGCATCAGGATAAAATCTGAGTTTTCAAAGATATTCTCGATTTCCCTTGAAGCAAGCAGATCTTTTACATTCTGCGTGATACCAGTCGGGATACCGCCCCACTTACGGAATCTCTTCCAGATTTCCACACTGTATGCTGCTGTCTGTTCCTCTTTCAGCAACAGATGGAACTCATCAATATAATATCTGGTGGATTTATGAGCAGAACGGTTGACTGTTACCCTGTTCCAAACCTGATCCTGAACGATCAACATGCCAAGTTTTTTAAGCTGTTTACCAAGGTCTTTAATATCGAAACATACCAGACGATTGTTCAACTCTACATTTGTGCGGTGATTAAACACCTTCAGGGAACCATTTACATAGATTTCCAGTGCAGTTGCCAGCCTCTGCGACTCTGCCTCTTCCTGTTTGCGAAGCAGATTATATAAATCTTCCAGGATTGGCATTTTCTCTGGAATCGGATCAGCAAGATAGTCCTGATATACCAGACGTACACATCGGTCAATGATTGTTTTTTCCACTGGTTCCAGACCGTTTTTTCCTCCTACTACCAGTTCACAAAGCGAAAGGATAAAATCTGATTTTAAAGATAGCGGATCATCATCATCCGCATAATTGATGTTAATATCCATTGGATTGATGTAATCGTGACTGGTCGGAGAAATACGGATAACCTGCCCGTTAAATGCCCGGACTAACGGAAAATATTCACCCTCCGGATCACAGATGATAATGTCGTCTTTTGTGATAATAAATACATTGGTAATCTCTCTTTTTGCCGCAAAAGATTTACCAGATCCAGGAGTACCAAGTATCAGACCATTTGGATTTTTCAGCTTTTTCCGGTCTGCCATGATCAGGTTATTAGACAGGGCATTTAATCCATAATAGATAGATTCCCCACCCATAAACAGTTCCTGCGTTGTAAAAGGGACAAAAATAGCTGTTGACGTGGTAGTTAAGGCCCGCTTGATCGGAATCCAGTTTCTTCCCAGCGGCAAGCTGCTCATAAGTCCCTGTTCCTGCTGATAGTCCAGTCTTTTCAACGCACAGTTATATTTCTGTGCAATACCTGCGGTCTGAAATACCACATTTTCCAGCTCCTGTTTATTTTTCGCTGTATTTAAGAACACCACAGTCACAAGGAACATTCTCTCATTCCTTGACTGTAAATCTTCCAGAAGTCTTTTCGCTTCCCCTCCGTATGTGTTCAGATCAGATGGGATAATATCCATATCATATCCGGAACGTACCGCTTTTTTCTGTTCCTCGATTTTCATACGGTTAATGTCCGTAACCTTACTCTTTACCAGCTTGATTGCTTTCATCTGGTCAATGGACTGGATATGCAGATTCACAAGCAGATTACAGTCCATTTCCAGAAATTCGGCAAGCATTTTATCCGTCAGCTCTGGTGCCAGTATCTGCAGATAGGATACTGCTCCGATGGTATCTCCCATCTGAAAATCCTTTCCATTTTTGAACAGGAAACTGGATGGTGCAATATAATCCTTTGTATTCAACCCGGTACGCAGCATATCATCATAGCTGAACTTGAATGGCACTTTGACATTCTGGTTGAATGTTTCATACATGATCTGCAAACGCTCCGCACCATTTAATGGATACGCAGATACCCCGAAAGCCTTAAAATTATTGAGTATATCTGTTTCGATACGTTCCAGTTTTGGTTTTGCTTCCCGGATATTGTCAGCTTCAATTCCAAATGTAATATACTTGGTTCTGACAAGACCATTATTTCCTTTTGCCAACTGATTTCTGAGCATCTGGGCAAACTCCATACGCAGATCATCAAAGCTGTCATTCTGCTTTTTAATACGGATCACGTCTTCATATTCCGTCATGTTGCTGTGATGATTGATAAAAGACAACTGAAAATGGATGGTGCTGTCAAAATAATTCAGGAAATCACACCAGTTCTCAAAAATCGCATTTTTATCCTCATTCTGTGCCAACTGATAGTTGATGTCATAAAAACGAATCGTTTTTGAATAATACCCATCCTCCACACGACAGATTCCGTCTTTTCCCATTTCCCTGTATGGAATGGACTGCTGTGCGGTAATGTTTTTCCCTTTATTTCTATTGTCTTTATTTGTACTGGATATTTTCTTTACAGTACCTTTCTTTCCGCTGGATTTTACAGAACCCGGCGACTTTGTCTTTTTTTTATGCTTTTCTTCTTTCTTTGCCTGTTTCTGTGCCGCCTTTTCTTCACGAACAGCCTGTTTTGCCGCCTGCTTCGCAAGTTTTCTTTCTTCTTTTTCGTGTGCCTTATGTAATTTCAGTTCATATTTCTGGGCTTTTTCCCAGGCACGTTTTTCCCGTCTGCTTAATTTACGTCTTGGTCTGCGGACACCTCGGTGTCGCTCCAGTGCTTCATACCCAGTAACCATCGGTACTCCCGTCAAACGCTGTCTGTCCTTTGCATAATCTTCTGCCTCGTCCGGATCAAACACTGGTAAACCATCAGCAGAATCCTCTTCATCCAGCCACCAGTCATCCGGATGGGAAAATTCTTCTGTCTGCTCTGGAAGATTCTTATCGTTTCTTACTTTTTCCACGAACGGTACCTCCTTTCGCTTTTATCAAAATTTTCTTTTTTTCATAGAGGTTTTCCACCTCATATTTCCGTACCGGGGGACGGATAAATTTTACTGTAATCACGTTTTTGAGGACTTTCTCTAAAGGAAGTCCATCTTTCTCATACATTGCAAATAAAAAAGCCGGAAGCATCAACAGACACATTCCGGTTGCCGCATTACTCGAACCAATCAATCCCCTTGACAGGAAATAAAACGGAAGCCCTACTGCCGCTGCAATACCAAAGCAGATAAGCTGTCGTTTTGTAAGGTTGAGAATAATTTTATTTTTCACTTTTGTCAAATCTTTTGGTACTGATACAAAAGCCATTTTCATCGTCTCCTTTTCCACATTTAGTGTGCATTAAAAATACTCTTCGAGAAATTAGCTGTTTTCATAAGACTGAAACACAGTATCACCGTATATGCCATTACACTGAGCAGTGCCGTATGCACATTGTCTGATACCTGTATGTTTGCAACCAGCACAGAATAAATGCCCACGCACACCATGATAAAAAATCCCTGGAATGCCAGTGCGAACAATCCTCTTAAATAATTGCTGCCAATCTGTCCCCATTCCCGGTTGCTCATAGTGGCAAATGGAATTGCACCGATTGACGAATACAGATAAATTTCTATCATACGGCCATATAAAATGACCGTTATAAAAACGGATATAACCTTTAAGCACAGGCTCGCCAGAAGCGTTTCCAGTGCCAGTATAATCAGCTCCCCTACTTCCATTGATTCCATTGCAGTCTCCATCGAGGTGACTACTGAATCAATGTTAATTGCCGTCTGCTGGTTGATAACACCTGCCGCCCGGTTCACTACATTCTGCCCGACATCAAAAATTGCCATTGTGATCGTAAAAGCATTGCTCACGAACCAGACTGCTACCCACATCTTGAAAAAATATTTAAAAAACATCCATGTATCTATGTCATGCATGTTGTTCTTTTCGGTGAGCATGGAAATCAGCTCATAGCACAACACAAAGGTTATGATCATTCCGGCAATCGGTACGATCACAGAATCCGACAGATTTTGGATCAGACTAAAAATACTGCCACTCCAGCCCTGGGGCGTTTGCCCAACCTGACTTGCAATATCACCGGTTTTTTCATTCACATCGGTAAACATGTTCGTCAGGTTTGAGCTGACCATGCCTGTAAGGAGGTTACGCATCCATTCTTCTATGGACTCAAAAATCTTATCCATGCGTGTTCTCCTTTCTTACTGCCCCGGCTAAAACAAATTCGCCAGTAATGGTACAAGCTGTGTACCGATCAGAACGACACCTCCACCTGCCATAAGCTGTTTTATCCCCAATTAGGTGTAAAACTCTGCTCGATGGCGGGCGGCGGCGTACAAAAAATCTATATGGTATTTTTTAAGAGAACCGTCCCGGCGGGACAGGTCAGGCAGTGACCTGTTCCACCTCCGGGATGGGTTTGAGATTAAAATGAATTTCGATAGAAATGTGTCTTGTTTTATCTTCGTCAATGCGCTCATGCACGACGATTTCTTTGATTAAGCGGTTGAGGGTGGCTGCGTCCAGCTCTGTGATGTTGGCGTATTCCTGAATGGCTTCCACCCATTGTTTTGCGTCATTGGCAAGCTGGACCTCATCGGACAGCCGCTTCCTGCCCTCGGACACTTTTGTTTTAAGCTCCGTCTGCTCGGTCTGTGTCTTTTCCAGCATGGTGTTGAAATTCTGCTCACTGATACGCCCTGCAATCATATCCTCATAAAGCCGCATGACCATTTTGTCCAGAACCTCAATCCGTTCCTCGTCCCTTGTAAGGGAGCGTTCCATTGCTTCCCGCTGTTCCCGCTGCTTGGCTTCACAGGTATTGGTCAGGCGGTCGGCAACCGCTTTCCCGTCCATCAGGGCAGCTCTGGCACATTCCCGGATTTTCCGCAGCACATGGCTGTAAAGGGTGTCATAGTCAATCCGGTGCTGGGTGCAGTGATTCTTTCCAAAGGCATTGTAGGTCTTGCAGGAATAAATCTGCTGGGGATGTTTTGCGTTTGTGTAGCGTATCGTCAGCGACTTCCCACACTCGCCGCATTTTATCAGTCCGGCAAACAGGCTGATTTCATTGGTCTGCCCCGGACGCTGGCGGGATTTCAGCTTATTCTGCACAATGTCAAAGCTCATGCGGTCAATCAGCGGTTCATGCTGCCCCTCCACCACAATCCAGTCCTCCGGCTTCTTTTCCCCAATCGTGCCGATTTTGAAGCGGTAGTCCTTTTTCTGGGAAGCAATCGCCCCGGTATAGACGGGATTCATCAAAAGGTCTTTGATAACGGAGAAGTCCCACATATACCGCCCGTTTTCCGGGTCTTTCTTTTCCCATTTGGTGCGGGTATTGCGAAGCCCCCGTTCCCGGTTCCACCATGTGGGGCAGGGGATTTTTTCTTCCTCCAGCCGTCTGCGGATATAGTTGGGACCATGACCGTTTAAGGCATACCCGAAAATCAGCCGCACAATCGGGGCGGTTTCCTCGTCAATGAGCAGATGGTTCTTGTCCTCCGGGTCTTTCCGATACCCAAAGGGGGCAAGACACCCGGTAAACTGTCCTTTCTGCGCTTTCAGAAGATAAGAGGAATGGACTTTCTTGGAAATATCCTTGCTGTACATCTCGTTCAGGATATTCTTGAACGGGGCAATGTCGTTGTTATCCCGTAAGGTGTCGATACCGTCATTCATGGCGATATAGCGCACCCCGTTTCTTGGGAAAAAGTCCTCAATCAAATGCCCGGTTTGCAGATAGTTACGCCCCAGTCGGCTGAGGTCTTTCGTGATAACAAGGTTGATTTGCCTGCGCTCAATGGATCTCAACATTCTCTGTAAATCAGGACGCTCCATATTAAGACCTGTGAAGCCATCGTCCTGATAGACTGCCACAACCTCCCATCCCTGCTTTTCGCAGTATTTTTCCAGCATATCACGCTGGTTTGCGATACTGGCACTTTCGCCTTGCAGGTCATCGTCCTTTGACAGTCTGCAATAGACCGCTGCACGATAGCCCCCGGCAAGTGCCGAACCGATTGTTCTGTATTCCATTTCGTTCATCATAGCCATTTACCCACACAATCCAGACGGTATCCGGCTCTTTTGAACCTCATCTTCATTATACTTCAATTCTTTCTTTTTAGCAAGATATTCTTTTGTATTTGTCTTGCCGTATTTCTGGGAAATCAGGCTGACGAACACATCGGTGGCGTCCAGCTCCCCGTCAAATACAGTGGTCACATGAATCTCTGTTTTGTTTTTTGCCATAGGCAGTTATCCTCCATACATGAAAATAGCCAGACAGAGGGTGTCGGCAACGAAGTCCGGCAACGGGCTTCAAAAGACCTTGCAAACAATCTCAATCTGGCGGTGGTTACTATTTATACTTTTCTTTTATTTTTCTGTTGTTTTGGTTGTCATAGGGGAGAAAAGCCCGCAGTTATGGGTTTTTCCCCGGCAACCGGCTCGGCAACGGGATAGCAACGAAGTCGGCAACGGGCTGTCATTTTCAGAATGGAAGCTCCATCTGCTCCGTGACCTCCACAAAACCGTCCATAGATTTTTCGGGCGGGTTGTCGGTGTCCGTTGCCGGGATTTCACGCTCCCAGCCCTTTTGTCTGCCATATTCCGCAAACATTCTTGGATTGGAAAAGTAGTTCCACCCGGTAATGCACTGGTTCATTATCTCGTTGATTTCCCGGATTTCCCATTGCTTCGGCTCGTCAAAGGTGTGATTTAAGGCTTCCTTGTAGAGCTGCTTGGAACAGACCGTTTCCCCGGTGTACTTATCAAGGTAAGCCTGTATCATCCCGGCTTTGGTGTCCTCCGGCATAAAATCCCGCTGGTGTTCTTTGAGATACCGCTGCATGGCTGGGCTGAATGACAGCTTGTACCTGCCGCTTCGGTAAATCTCCATTGCTTCCGCCCACATCTGGCTGATATAGGCTCTGGAAGCGGCTTCGTCCTCCAAAATGTGAACCTCGGCTTGCTCCGGGTACACCATGACCGGGATAAATCGGCGGTTGCCGGAACGGTCAAGGGGGAGAAAGTCAAGGGCGTTGGAAGTACCGCCGAACACGCACTGACGGGGACGGTCTGCCGGGTGGGTTTCATAGGGTATCTTATAAACCTCTTTCTGTCGGCTTAGAAAAGACTTGATTTCCTCAATGCTCTTGGCATTGGCGGTTGCCATCATTTCCGACATTTCAATTATCCAGTGACCTTGCAGCTTGCGGTACACGTTATCATCGTCCAGCTTCCGCAAATCATCGGAAAACCACTCGTCCCGGACTGCCAGCAGACGGAAGAAGGTGGACTTGCCAGCCCCCTGACCGCCTACCAGACACAGCATGATTTCAAACTTGCTTCCGGGCTTAAATGCCCTTGTAATCGCCCCCAAAAGAAACAGCTTTAGGGCTTCATAGGTGTAATCGTCCACATCCGCCCCCAGAAAGTGCCGCAGACAGAAGCGGATGCGCTCCGTCCCGTCCCATGCAAGGCTGTTCAGAAAATCCCGGATGGGGTGGTACTTATTCTCATTCGCCACAATCCCGATGGCGGTTTCAATCTTTTTCTCACTGGTCAGCCCGTAGGTTTCCTCCAGATAGAGAAGCAGATACTTCATGTCTGTATCGGTCAGGGCTGTGCTTTCTCTGTGAAAACCGATGGGCTTTATGATGTCCTTTCGGTCGGTCAGGATGTTATAGGCGATTGCCCCGGCAAGCACCGGGTCACGCTGGAATACGGTCAGGCAGTTCCGTATGCTCTGGCGGACACCGCCTTTCTCGGTGGTTTCCAGAGTTGCCTTTACTTCCTCAACGCTCTGGGGCGGCTGCATGGCGTTCATGGTGTTTTTTAGTTCTTGCTGCGTCTGCGGCGGCAAGCTCTGCCATTCGCTGTTCAAGCTGTATCACATCCTTTCCATGTTCCGTAATCAGTGAAGCGATTTCCTCCGTATCCCCAAACAGCAGCACATCCAGCAGATATTCCACATGGGCTTGCTTCTGCAAGGCTTCCACGAACCGGGGATGAAACGCTTCCTCCGGGGAGTGCGGGGCATAGTCGGTTTTCCATACCCGTAAGAGGTGTAGATAATCGGCAAGGACACGGAAGCAATGTGCCTTTGCTTCCCGGAACTGTTCTTCCGGGGATTTCTGCCGGGGCTTGGGCTTCCTTGCCCTGCCCGGTGGCTTCCAGTCCTCATAGGCAAGCCCGAAGTCACTCGCCAACTGTGCGGCGGCTTCCTTTTTCCCCAGCCCGTACAGGGCAGCTACAAAATCAATCACATCCCCATCTGCACCACATCCGAAGCAGTGGAAACGCTTGTCCAGCTTCATGCTGGGGGTCTTATCGTTGTGGAACGGGCAGCAAGCCATCCCGTTTCTGTTTACCCGGATTCCGTAATGCTCCGCAGCCTGTCTTGTCGTAACGGACTGCTTCACAGCTTCAAATACATTCAAATCAATTCCTCCTTGTAAAAAAGAAAAGGCACTTATCATTCTCAATCTGAAAATGGCAAGTGCCTGTTAAAGTTCCATATCCTGTTGTTTGTGTTTCGTCTGCGCCGGGGCGTTTTTCTGTGCTCTCTTCTCGTCAGCCTTATCCTGCAAGACTTCTTTGAGGGGCTGCTTCTTGGGCGGCTCTTTGCTTTCCTCTGTGCCGGGTGTGGCTTTCCGTACCCAGTAGCGGATGTCCCACAGCTTCTTCAAATCTTCCTGCACCTCGGTCAACGGTACTTTCAAGTCTGCGATTTCGTCCACAAGCTTCGCCTGTTCCTGCAAAAGCTCCTTTTTCGTGCTGTCCTTATCGTCCGGGTGCTTGGCAAGGTAGGCACTGGCTTTCTCAAACCGGGCAACCTCCGGGTGTTCCAGCTTGAATTTTTCCTTAGTTTTCTTGAAAAATATCTTCTGGTATTTCTCATAAACGGGCTTACATTCCTTACAGTCCGTCCGGGCGGCAAGGATAGCGTCAATCACGTTGCTGCGGGTTTCCTTTGGCTTCATCTGCTTTCGGTAGTCGGCGGCAGATTTCCCGGACGTTTCTATAAAGTTTTCCAAATCCTCCACGGTGGAAAGTCCCTTTCTCTGGAGATAGGACAGGGCTTCGCTGACTGCCTTTAAGTCTTTGGAAGTCCCCCGGCTTTGTCCCGCCCGTGTCCAGCTGCTCCGTTCTGCCTTTCGTATCTCCATATACTTCATCAGCAGATTGGGAAGAAAGACCGCTTCCTCCGCAGCTTTTTGGGCAAGCAGTTCATTCCGCTTTTCGCTAAGCTCCGCAATCCAGCCTTTGAGATTTTTAATAAGCTGCCGGATGGACTTCATCAAACTATTGGCGGCTTTGATTTCTCGGTTCAGGTTGCCGATGTTCGTCTGAATCCCACGCTTTTCCATCTGCCGGACAGCAGCCCCTTCATGGACGGTAGGGATAATATCAAGCCCCTGTCTTTCGTAAGAACGGAGATCTACTCGTTCCGGGCGGTTGTTGGCTTCCAGATAGCGGTTTTGGATGACCTCCCATTCATGCCGCCAGATTTCGCCATATTTGCGGTCGTTCCAGTCAACCGTATCTTCCTTGTGGCTTTTCCACCTGCCGGACGGGAGCTTGATTCGTTCCCCGTTCTTATCAAGTTCATAGACCTTGCGGCTCTTGGGAAGCCATTTCCCACGCTCATCCATTGCCCGCATGGTCAGCATGACATGGGCGTGTGGGTTTCCGTCCCCTTTGTCATGGATGGCAAAATCCACGCACATTCCTTTGGAAACAAACTGCTGGCGGCAGAAATCCCGTACAAGGGCGGCGTACTGGTCGGGCGGTATCTCTCTGGGAATGGAAAGCACCCACCGCCTTGCAAGCTGGGAGTTCCATTGCTTCTCAACAGCTTCGGCAGCGTTCCAGAGGGTGTTGCGGTCTGTGTACTCCAGGGGAGCGTTTGCCGGGAGCAGGATTTCATTGTGGACGATACCACGCTTTTCCGGGTAGTGTTTTACTTCCTGGTCATATTCACAGAACAGCTTTTCGCCGCTCTGGTAAGCAGCGGCGGCAACCGCAGACTGGCGGTGGCTGCGCTGCACAATAGAGATTTCGTTGTGTGGACAGGGCATTTTGTGTTCCTCCTTTCCGTTTTTGGACATAGAAAAAGCAGGATACCTTTTCAGATTTCCTGCTTGTTGTGCCGCTGGGGGCGGCGGGTATTTAGTAATACATTTACATAGTTTTGTGCAAGTACCAAAGTCGCACAATAAATACAATTTGTCCAATAGCATAAGCCCCAATAATAGTGAAACATGGGACTACTGTCATATATCCGGTGAAAATCAAAGCAAAAATAGAAACAGCAATCGTAACATTCATTACCTTGAAGCCACTTGCCATAGCAGCATTACTAAGCGAAATATTTCTCTCGTCATTTTCCTCTATTTCCATTTCTTTGGTTTTCTTAACGAACAAGTCGCACACACCAGATACAATCAGCAAAATTCCAATGAGAGATGTACCTACTACTATTAAGTCGGGACGTGGCACAGGTATTATTTCATGTACTCCCAAACCGTATGTTAGCAATCCTCCCAGTAGAATAATCATTCCTGTAACTGTCATTAAAATCAACAACCTTTTTTTCATAATCAATCCTCCTCGTAAATAAAAATTTCTTCAATACTCATGTTGAAATATCTGGCAATCTTAAATGCCAACTGAATAGATGGGTTATAGCGTCCGTTTTCCAAAGAGCCGATGGTCTGTCGTGATACTTCCAATGCATTTGCTAAATCTTCTTGCTTTATGCCTCGTTGCTTTCGTAATTCTTCCAGGCGATTTTTCATGTCATCCTCCTCTCTTATGGAAAGTTAACTTTCCATGCTTCCATTATATCACATAGTTCTTTTATGTCAAGTTAGCTTTCCATTTGCATTATATTTTATGAAACTTATCGGCTGGGAACAGCTTGCAACGCAAGGTGTCCCCAGATGGCAAGTCCACAAAAGGGTAGCTGGCGGCAGCCAGCGCAGGGGAAGCGTAGCGTCCCCTGTATGATTTGGAGCAGACCTTGACTGCGGAAAATCACAGCCCTCCGGCAAGGAGCCTTCGGAGAACGCAATGCACCAACCTCTGGGTGGTGTATAATTGCGCCCTTAGTAAACTAAGGGGTTTCCGGCTTCTCCCGTTCCAGCAGTTTTTTCAATAGTTCCTGCGTGTCCTGCCTGTGAAAAATGAGTTTCAACAACAGCATGACATCATCATCTGTCAGGCGTTCCGGCTCTTGCAGAAAACTTTCCAGCATACCGCCACGGGTACAGAGCCGGTGCGTTCGTTCCTTTCGGGTAAGCTGCTTTAACTGGTACTGCAATGCCTTTTCATCATTGATGGCTTTCCGCAGTTTCTTTTCGCTTTTCTCCAGCTCCCAGTTGAGTTTTTCCAGCTTTGAGGTCTCAGGCAAGGGCAGCGTCCTCCTTTCCCGGTATCAGCACATAAATCCGGTTTGGTTCTCCCACGCCCTGACGCACCCGCATGATAAGCCCAGCGGTTTCCAGTTCATTCAGAGAACGCTTGACCGTCATGGAGTTGCGGGACAGGACTGTAGCAATGGCTGTGACAGGGAAGCAGACAAACAGGATTCCGTTTTCGTCCTCCTGCCCTTTGGATAGCATAGCGTCCAGCATCCGGCAGTACATGACCTTTGCGGTGCTGCTGACTGGAAATCCTGTCAACGCTATGGGAAATGGCATACACGGCGGCAATGGTGTGTCTATCGTCATAAATTCAAAATTCATTCGGTGTGTTCCTCCTTTTTCTTTGCTCGTTTGGATAAATAACGGGGGCAGTCAACCACAACCGCCCGGAAGCTCTGCCTGCACCCATGCTGGCATTTCCGGCATAATTCGTTGTAAGTGACACGCCCCCGGTCATTGAGGTAAAAGGAAAGCTCATGCTTCCTCTTTTTGCTCATTCTCGGCATATTGCGCTTCCTCCCGTTTTTGTGTATGGTTTCGGGGCGATTTTCGGCAAAATTACGGTCATAGAGCCGCTTAAAATCTCCCGAAGTATCAGCGATAGGGTAGACTATCCCCCTATCAGATTGTCGTGTTTCGGTATCATTTCGGTGTCAGTTCGCCAGTTCTCCCCGGTGTCGTTCCTCCCCTGAATCTCACAGCGGCGTATCGCTCCCTTTGGTACGCTCGTTTCGGTCAGGGTTCCTCCATATCCCTGCCAAAAGTCATGGCGCTACATCGCCGGGGAAGCATATCCCACACAGGCTGGTCATTCGATTGGAATAATCCATCGATGAACTACCTGTATCATAGAACATTTTTGTGCCCTGTGCCGTATATCCACAAAGTAGGAATCAGGGGGAAAATCAGAAATTTCCACGATTGCGGAAAGTGTGATATAATCCAGTTAAACGGCAGAAATAAAACCACCGGAAAGGAGCGTGCGCCCATGAAAGTTGCAACAAGCATACAGGAACGCCTTTGGGAACTCCGCAAAGACAAAGGCTTAAATCTGGAAGAACTATCAAAGCTGACGGGCATTTCTAAATCAGCCCTTGGCAGTTATGAAAAAGAGGATTATAAGGAAATCAATCATGGCAACCTTATCACGCTGGCAGACTTCTATGGGGTTTCCGTCGATTATCTGCTGTGCCGGACAGAGAACAGGGAGCAGATCAACACGCCACTGACGGAGCTGCATTTGAACGATGAGATGGTGGCACTGCTGAAAAGCGGTCGGATTAACAACCGTCTGCTCTGCGAACTTGCCACCCATAAGGACTTTATCAAGTTTCTTGCGGACATTGAGATTTATGTGGACGGGATTGCCACCATGCAAATCCAAAATCTCAACTCCCTTGTTGATACCGTCCGGCATGAAATTATTGAACGGTATCGCCCCGGCGAAGATGACCCGCATTTGAAGGTGCTGCAAGCCGCACATATCAGTGATGATGAGTATTTCAGTCACATGGTTCTGGATGACCTCAACCTGATTATCCGGGATATTCGGGAATTCCACAAAAAGGACAGCGAGAGTGCGCCCCAAACTACCGTTGCCGATGAACTGAAAGAAAATCTGGAAGCGGTCGAAAATTTCAAGGGCAGTCGAGATGAAAAACTGGTTATCCTTTACTGCAAGCAGCTTGGTATCAACTATAAAAACCTGTCAGAAGAAGAATTTCGCTGGTTCATTCGTATTCTCAAAAAATCAAAGAAAATGGGAACGCCTATCAGCCAGAGGAAAAAACGGTAAAGGAAAACCGCTGTTGCATGGTTTGTTGGATTCCATGTAGCAGCGGTTTGTGCTGTGGTTATTATTTCATTCGTTTTCTTAATATTCGGCGATAATTTGTTTCTCCCTTTGGTGCGTCCTGTATAATTTCCAACACACCATCTTCAAGCATTTTATCAATGCGATTGGAAATCCATACATCACTAATTCCAAGTTGATATTTTCCTAAAACATTACCTATGACAATAGCCATTTTGAATTGCTCTGGCTGTTCCGCAATTTCACGAAGAATGAAACTATCATATATATCTTCTGAAACGCTTTGCAATTTACCATTTAACATTGCACGCAAAGGTGCATTTTCATTTTGAAGTTGATTCCATTTCATAGTACAAGCTGAAAGAAATACAGGATTAGCTTTCTCTTGTAGAGTTATATAGTTTCCCCATTCGCCAGGAGAGACCTCGCCCCATGCTATTTTGGATGTCATAGTATTTTCTTTTCCATATTCCCATGTAGGTAACTTAACCAAATAAATTGTTGTCTGGCAGTTTAATGGTTGAAGTTGTTTCATAAGCCAATACATACCACAAAGCTCATCTGGATTATAGCTATACCAAATGCGAATTTCTTCCCCAGCTACATATCGTTCAATCACTGAGGTCAATGTAGTTTTAATTTTCTGTATTTTTTCTTCAACCTGATAATCTAAATCCTCTACAAAGCAGACAGACAGCATTTTCTTGAAAATATTTTTCCGCTGTTCGCCAATTCCATTATCAGAAATATCTCCCACACTAAGAACCATATCAAAACAATAAACATCACTGCTCTTGCCTCCCAATGGAATAGCATTCTCCCAAGCAATGCGTTCTTGTTCCTGTGCTTGAAGCTGTGCCTTTTTCATTTCATCTGAAGATGGAACACTCCCGTCTTCGTGCCTCATAAATATTGAAACAGCACTTCCTCTATACTTTCCCTTGCCGTAAGTTTGGGCAATTTTCAAACTTCCACAGGCACTTTCACCAAATACAATTTCAATCATCTTATATACCTCCGATTTAATTGCTCCCGTTATGAATAAATCATCTCATACAAAACAATTTCTTCTGCCCTGTTGTGAATGTTATTGCAACGCTGCACCCATTCCATTTGTCGGGTACACTTCAATTCCTCTGTCACGCCCTCGGTAGCTTTCATCTGCTCCATGATAGTGTCTAACCGTTTTTGTGCCTGTTCATTCAGGTCTGCAAGATATGTCAACAATTCTCCGGTCAGTATCAATGTATTCAATCTGGCTGGGTGGACTTCTCTTAAATATTCCCGGTGCATTCGTCCGTACTTTCCGATAGGGCGGTGTTCCTCCGGCAGTTTCAAGCCTGGAATGTAGTAATCTCCGACAAGGATATAATCAATTCCGTTTTCCGTTATTCTTGGTTTCAATTCGCTCATGTTCCTTACCTCCTGTGGAAGCAGGCTCGTCTGGTACTAACTCAATCACATCAGTAATCTCACAATTCAGAGTTTCACAGATACGGGCTAATGTATCCATGCTGATGTGCTTTCCCTCTTTGCTCATGTTGGCAATCATATTTGTTGTCATACCAGCAGCAAGCCTTAAATCCTCTTTTCTCATATCACGCTCTAACAGTGTGTGCCAGAGTGGTTTATAGCTGATGTGCATATTGTTTTCCTGCCTTTCTATCCATACCACCGGGGCGGTTGCCCCGGCAGGAACTTTTCTCTTATTATAACACCAATCTTGTGAAATCACAATTTATTCTTGTAGCCTGCCGCTGATACCGTCTGGATTGTGCATTCCCTTTCTTTTTGTTCCCTTTAATTAGCCATGAACTGCTTGATTCCCTGGGACTTGGCTCCGGGATTGTCATTTCCATATCCTTCCAGGAGATTGATAACTCCCCAAACTGCCAGACCAGCTCCGATTGCAACAACCAGAGTCTGTAAAATATTAATTGCGGATGTAAAAAACGCCATAATCTATGTTCTCCTTTCGTAACTGCTGTTTTCATTGTGATTTTTTAACGGTTACTACTCGGAGGGTTCCGCCCTGATGGGCGGTCTTTCATGCTTACGCATATCGCTACCTCCCAAAAGGGCATAAAAAAAGAGCTATGTATGTTTTACGTTACATGCTCTGTGCCTTCATTTTCACTATTTGATTGTTCTTCCAGTTCACTGCCTTCATACATATAAAGGTCGAACTGTTCTTCCGGATCTAACCGGACTTCCATCTGATGTTTCATGTATTCTTCCACATGGAACTCATTCTTTTTATCATAATCGGATAACTGCTTATACCGTTTATGTTTTGTAATATCAAATTTATCACTGTAAAACGGACGGACACCACGAAGCTGTAAAATACACTTGTTGCCGTCCATGACTGCCAGTTCATCCCGGCTCATCAGTTCTTTTCCTGTTTTCTGATAGTTCAGACCATAAGACCTGCTCTGTCCTCTTGTATCAGAAGTGTTATATAAGTCAATGGTTTCCTTACCCAGTGTTTCTGAAATTTCTTTCAGAGTGGTACTTTCCTTACCTCCAAGGAATAACATTGTGTCGCAATTCCCGGTAATGGTTTCGGCTGCATCCTTGTAAATGGTCTTGAGCTGCGACTGGGACTGGAGTATAATAGAAGCAGAAATTTCCCTGCTTCGGATCGTTGCAATCAGCTTATCGAACTTCGGAATCTGACCGATATTTGCGAACTCGTCACAGAGGATTCTTACATGATAAGGCAGTCTTCCATGATGAACGTCATCGGCTCTATCACATAACAGATTGAAAAGCTGACTGTACATCATGGCAACCACAAAGTTAAATGTATCATCCGTATCAGAGATTACAATAAACAATGCAGTTCTTTGATCTCCGATCATATCCAGCTCCATCTCATCATAAGACATAAGCTCCCGCAGTTCCGCAATATCAAAGGGTGCGAGTCTGGCACCACAACTGATTAAAATACTTTTTGCTGTCTTTCCTGCAGCCAGCTTGTATTTTTTATACTGCCTTACTGCAAAATGATTCGGCTCGTCTCTTTCCAGCTCCTCAAATAACAGATCCACTGCATTTTTAAACTCTTCATCTTCTTCCCTGGTTTCACTGGCATTGATAAATTCCAGCAGGGTTGAAAAATTCTGTTCTTCCTCTGGTGCTTCATAATAGATATAACCAATCAAAGCACAATACAGCAGACGTTCCGCTTTTGTCCAGAAATCCTCGGAAGATTTTTCTCCCTCTCCTTTGGTATTTACCATGATCGTATTTACCAGTTTCAGAATATCTTTTTCCGAACAAATGTAATGAAACGGATTATAGTGCATACTTTTGGCAAAGTTGATAGTATTCAGCACCTTGATTTTGTAAGGAGCCATTACCACTCTGCCATTTTTATCACGCAGGATTTTCCCATTTTTATCTTTCTTCGGTGTCCCTCGTGCTAACATCTTACCACATTCTACGATAATTGTCCCCTTGGGATCAGTAACCACAAAGCTCACATTATCCGGCATCTGCATAAGCTGTGGTTTCACATAAAATCTGGTCTTGCCGCTGCCAGATCCCCCGATTACTATGACATTCTTGTTTCTGGCATACTTTGGTTTCTTCGGTCTGCTGTTCATGGTCAGACGTTCCGTTTGTGTCAGCAGAATATTGTTCTCAAAGACCGGATCAATAAAAGGGGCTATATCCTTTTCATTTCCCCATCTGGCAGAACCATATTCTTCTCCCTGGCGAAACTTCTTTCCATTTTTTCCCTTAAAATATACCACTGCCCACACACTGACTGCAGCAATAGTTCCCGCAGCCAGACTTTTCGGTTGTATACTTGGCAGCAACTTTTTAAACGCTAACGGATAGTTCATAAAGAGAACCATCAGCCTGTCCACCACTGTACTGCCTCTGCAATACTGATACAGCCAGGTACATTTATTTACCACATAAAATACAACCACATACGGAATATGCAGAAGAACCTTTTTTATCACTTCTGCGTTCGGGGGACGCACCTGAAATCCTTTCAGTTTTTTCTTTATATTTTTTATCCCACTCATAAGGTCGGCTCCTTCTGTTTTTCTTTCGATTTTTCCCGTTCTCTCTGTTTATCCTGGCTGCGGGCTGCGATTGCCTGCTGTAATTTCTTACGGACAGACGGTTTCTTTGTTTTATTCAATGTCTTTCCGGTAAATTCCCGAAATGCCGCTGTCATCACATCCACATCCCTTGCCTTGAAGAAAACAAAATATCTCGGTGGATCTACGGACTTATCACGTTTCAGGCTAAAATCAATGCCATATTTCTTTGCCACTTTTTCAAAAGCCTTAATGTTGTTGTCTGTAATCTCAATGTTGGAAAGCTGAACATTCTGCTGTGCCAGCTTCTTTAAACTCTGCTTCCCATGATAATCTTTGTCTGGCGGACCCTTTACTTGCTGTTTTCTTGCTTTCTCTGCTTTTTCTTTCTCCATTGCTGCCAGAAAACGCATCATTGCCTGTTTCAATAAGCGGACTGTCACTTTTCCACCGGTAATACACAGGGACACTGTTTTTTCATTCACTTCTTCCTGCATCAATCTGTTCCTTTCTATGATCTTCCAACAAACGGTCTTCCTTTGCTCCTACCCGGATACAGCAGTACAGAACAAAGTTGACTGCTAACACCAGAAGAATCCCCGCAATAATCAATAACTGTCTCATTTTATACCCCTTTCATCATTCAAAAGGGCATCTATGACTTTGCTGCCCATAAATGCCCCTCCATCAACTTTTATTTTCTTTTTTTCGCAATCCAGACTGCTGATACACTGCCTGCCATACCTGCAATCGCAAGCAGAATCCAAATCAGCATGTGTGTATCATCTCCGGTTTTCGGTGTATCTGTTACCTGTGTAGACGGTGTTTTCGGTGTTGGTGTTTCTTCCGGTTTTACCTCATCTTTCATCACTACTTTCTGGATCTCCCCGGTATCCTTCACTGTAAATTTCACATCTTCAGCTACCAGATATCCATCAGGGGCAGACTCTTCACGAAGTGTATACTCCCCAATCGGAAGCATTTCTATGTAATGTGGTTTTTCCTCAGAAGTCCAGCTCTCTACTGTCTTACCGTCCTTGTCAAGAATGGTCAGTTTTGCTCCTGGAAGTTCCTTACCGGAAATATCTGTTTTGGAAATTTTTACCTTGGTCACATCATCTTTCATTTCGATTTTCTGTGACTTTGCAGTATCTTCAACTGTAAACGTGATGCTTTCTGCTGTCACATAACCATCTGCCGGTTTTGTTTCTGTCAGAGTATATTTCTGTCCAACTACCAGTTCTTTGATGACATGGGCTTCTTTACCGGAAGTCCAGGAATCTACAACTTTACCGCTTTCGTCAGTTACCTGTAACTTAGCTCCTTCCAGTTCTTTTCCGTCTGTCAGGGAAGTCTTGGTGATCTCGATTACAGTCGGCTCGTCCTCAAAGGTAAACGCATAAGATACTTTTTCCTTTTCTGCACCTTCATACTCAAACGTGAACTCCTGCGTTTCATCTGTCGTTGCAAATCCAGGTGCCGGTGATGTTTCTTTGATATAATACGCAAAACCAATCGGTAAATCTGCCGTAAAAGTCAGCTTTCCTTCTTTGTCTGTTGCCTGCTCCTCGATCACAGTATCTGCTTCCAGAATCACTTTTCCGTCTGTTCCTGTAATATCCTCTTTGGCACAAAGGGCAAATACCGCACCTTCCAGTACACGATCAGAATCTTTCTCTTTTTTCACAACCTGCACTTCCGCTTTCTGGCGGTTATTCTGCCAGTCAGCAGAATAGGTAACTTCTGCAGTATCCTGATCCCGGTATGTCAGATCAATCTCTCTTGCTTCATCATCCAGAACAAAGCCTTCTACTGTAGCTTTTTCTTTTACATAGTATTTGCCAAGCGGAAGTCCGGATATCTTTGCAATACCGGTATCATCTGTGGTAATGGTTGCCACCAGCTCATCTTTTTTATAATAATCTTCACTTTCTCCGTCAGCAGACTTCACATCTTCTAAAGCGTATACTTCAAAGGTAACATCTTTCAGGCTGCCTATTACATACTGGAATAAATGGCTGATCCAGCCTCCAACAGAATCCAGTGCAGTTACTTTATCCAGAAATTCTCCATTTTTATTGATGATGATCGTTCCTGTCGGCACATCATCTTTCATTTCCACTTTCTGGATTTCCCCGGTATCCTCAATCGTAAAGGTGATCTCCTCTGCTTTGAGGTATCCATAAGGTGCCATCTCTTCTCTGAGAGTATAGGTTTCCCCTACGGTAAGTCGTTCAATCAGATGCTGCTCGCCTTTTACGGATTTCCATGTATCAACTACATTTCCATCTTTGTCCAGAACAGTAAGTGTCGCACCTGACAGTTCCACGCCAGTAGTTAAATCCGACTTGGAAAATACAACCTTTGTAGGCTGGTTCTTAAATACAGAAGATAACTGCACGACTTTAATATTCTGTCCCTGATATTCTGCTTTTACTTCCAGAACTTCATCAGAAGATACATAACCATCTGGTGCTGCCAGTTCTTTGATATAATACTCACCAAATGGCAGATCCTGTGTAAATACAGCCTTTCCATCTTCTCCGGAAACAGCTTTTCCAAGAAGTGTGTCAGCTTTCACAATCACAGTTCCATGAGCTTCCATGTCATTCTTCGCATAAAGTCCAAATTCTGCCCCTGCAACTGCTTTTTCTGTATCAGCATCCTGTTTTACCACTGAAATTTCTACTTTCTGACGTTCATTCTCAAAAGTAGCTGTCTGCTCAATGACAGGTGTTTCCTGATCTTTGTAAGAGAAAGTAATGGTCTGTGCTTCACTGTTTAAAACAAATCCATCCGGAGCTGTCTTTTCTACAATCTTATAACTTCCAAGCGGCAGATTTTTCAGGACTGCTTTCCCGTCTTTATCCGTTGTAACCGTTTTTACCAGTGTTCCGGCAGCATATTCCAGAATACGGTTTCCATTATCATCTTTCTGGAAATCTGCAGTATAGATGTCCTCGGCAGCGTAAATCTCAAACTCTGCCCCTTCCAGATTTTCTGTCTGATATGTAAAATCATCCTTGAATCCGTCCAGAACTTCGCCTTTTTTCACAATAGTCAGTTCTCCCTTAACTGGATGGTTCTCATAAACAGCTTCAATGATCACATCCCCGGAAGTTCCATCCATCTGGTATGCAGTATTGGAATCTACGGTTACCTCATAGTAATTTTCATTCAAAGTATATCCATAAGGTGCATTTACTTCCTCAATGCGATAATGTCCGATTTTAAGATTCTGCGGAAGAATCAAATATCCCTGCTCATCTGTAAAATAGGATTTATGTTTTACCGTAGTCGGATAAGTTGTTACCTGCTCCACATATTTCTCAGTGTACATGTTGAAAATCTTGAACTCTGTATTCTTCTGAAGCACTGCCTTTTTCGTCTCATCATCCTGTTTGATGATTTTCAGTTTCGCTTCAAACTCGTCATCCAGAAGCACTCTCCATGTCTGTGGCTGGTTCGGGTTGTTCTCAGTGATACGCACTGTAAAATCATCTACCGGAGTGTAATTATGAGGTGTCGTGGTTTCACGCACAATATAAGTTCCATAAGGAATCGCAATACTGCAGGCATAACCTTTTTCATCTGTAAAGATTTCTGTTGCTCCGTTTTCCCCGATCACTACCGGTTTTGCAGAATCAAAATCATAGCTTCCATCCTCTTTTACTTTCAGGGAAGATACCAGATAAGCGGTAAATCCTGCCCCTTTCAGTAAGTCGGCATCGGTCTTTCCGTTATTTGCTGCCTTGATAATCTGGAATGGCTGTTTCATTACCTGCTCCAGAGACAGACAGTCACGTTTTACTTCTGCTACAAGATCTCCTTCGTAATTGCAGACCAGATCATGTTCTTCTTCATCTGCCAGATAACCAGTTGGAGGAGTAATCTCTTTCACATAGTAATTCCCAAGATATAATCCATCCACAGAAGCCTGTCCATTCTCATCTGTCGTAAGAGTGGCAACCTGTTCTCCTGCTTTATAAATCACGCCAGTAACACCATCCGGATGCACAATATCCTCACGAGCATACAGTCCATATACTGCTTTTTCCAGAGTGGCATCGCCCTGTGAAACTGCCTTTTTGGTTTCTTTATCCTGCTTCTGCAGAGAAATCTTAGCTGTCACACGTTCATTTTTGAATGTATGCTTGAATGTCTGTTTTGCTTCTTTATCATTCGTATAAGAGAAAGCAAACGTATAAACATCATCTATGTTTCTCACATACCCTTCCGGTGCCTGCACTTCTTTCACATCATAAGAAAATCCAAGCGGCAGGTCTGCTGTAAACTTCGTTGTTCCGTCTGCTCCTGTTGTCGCTTTCTGGATCAGTGTCCCTTTCTTTACAATGACGGTTCCATCCACGTTGGTAATGTCACTTGCAGCATAAAGTCCAAAGATTCCTCCAGCTAGAGGATTTTCTGTATCTTTATCCTGTTTTGTTACCATTACTTCTACTTTCTGTCTGTCATTAGTAAAGGTTGTCTCAGTGAAAACAACATTCACATTCTGTCCTGCATAGGATAATGTTACTGTCTTTTCCTCTCCGGCATTATAGAATCCTGTCGGAGCCTGTTTCTCTTTTACGATATATGTACCAAGATACAGATTTTTAAGAACGGTAGCTCCGTTTGTATCTGTTGTCAGATTCTCTTTTACTAGATCACCCTTGCTGTAAACTTTTGTACCATAAGCAGTTTTAATATCTGCTCCAGCATACACATCATAAACAGCACCACTCTGTCTGCGTTTCTCATATTTAAATGTTGTTCCATTTTCTGTTACATCAGCACCAACCAGAACCTCACCTTCTTTATAAACGGTAAGCTGTCCCATCTGTTCTTCATCTGGAACCGTAACGGTTGTGGTCTTGCTGACCTCCAGTTTCACATTGTAAGCTGTTGCATTGATACGATATCCGCTTGGAGCTGTAATCTCTTTCAGATATACGGTATCCTGTGTCTTGGTGATCTGTACGGATGCTTCACCGTTTTCATCCGTCGCAGGTAACTTTGTGATCAGTTTGGTACATTCAGCATCACTGTATAATCCAAACACAGCACCAGACAGCTTTGCGTCTGACTTGGCATCTTTCTTGATTACCTTTACACTTGCCTGCTGTACCCAGGATATTTTAAAATCTACATATTTCTCATCATCAACGCCTTCGCCAAATACCAGAGCCAGATCCTGGTTTCCGGAACCTGTTGAAATTTTGTATGCAGAATAATCTTTGGTAATGCTTCCTTTCATGGTTGCAGACCAGCTTCCTGCCACATCACTCACCTGTGTTAATGGTGCAGACAGATAAAACTTTGTACCACCACAAATTTCCACACTTTCTCCGGCTTTACTTGTTTTACCTGTTGTCAGGTTATGAAGCTGTACACCTGCCGGAAGTTTCATGGTAATGGTCTGTAACGCATCCGCATTAAATGTAATATCCTTTGTTCTCTGACTGTTGCCATCCACATAGGCTTTTACATCTGCATCCGAAAAGGACATTGCCACATCTGGAATTTCCGGCTGTGAAATACAGTAATTATAGAGTTTCATTGCCAGATTCTGTGCTGTACTGTTTGCACCTGAAAAAGCATCCCCACTTCCATTTGCATAAGATGCTGCCAGATGTACCAAGATAAATCTGGCTCCTGTACTTAAATTGCCATATCCGTTTTCTTCTGTAAAAAAACCATCATCACCGGAAGCCTTTGTGCCGTAATAGCACACTTTCGCAAGTGCTTTCCCATCACCAACTTTATTGATCGTATAGGTTCCACTTCCTGGCCCTGGTTTGGATGGCTGCACACAGTATGCCGTGGCAGATATATTACCGAATTTTACAGTGTACTGATAAGTCAGATAGGTTCCATATCCATAATCTGCATATCGGTATTCTGCCCCTCTGGTCACAGAAACCTGCTGTGAACTTCTGGCATTGCCTGCCGCAGCCATAAAGGTTACTGTTTCTCCGGCTTCCATTACATACAGATCAATGCCATTACCCTCTGCCTGTTCCAGTACTTCTGAAACGGTTAATTCAGATTCCAAATCTGTTGTGTTTTCAGAATTTTGTGTTTCCCGGTGCGACTCCGAATCCTCCTCGCTCTGCTCCGTATCCCTAGTATCATCCTCAACATTCACTGTACTGTCCGAAGAACGCTCTGACTGCATTTCTGTTTCCGGTTCTTTCACTGTAATATTTCTGCTGATTCTATAAGCAGGATGACCGCTGACTGGTTTTACTGCATAGACAGCTTTGTAAGTATCCGGTGTATGTGTGTCAAAATCTGTACCAGTTTCGTTCTTTGCTTCATGGAATAAAATCTTGATTTTGCTTTCATCTACACCTTCAATTCCCGACAGATCAACTTCTACATCAAATTCCTGCCCGTAAGAAAGTTCAATATCATTTGCCTTTACGATTTCATCCGGATCAAGGGAATCTTGAACATCTTTTAATTCTGCATACTGCTGTTCAAATGGTATTTCTTCCGGTTCTAATTCAGAAGCCGAAACTGCTACTGGCTGAATAATGACAGAAGCCAGTGTTGCGACTGCCATAAATCCGGACAAGAATCTTTTGAATCTCATTTTCATTTTGACTGAATCCTCTCTTTCTTCTATTATCTGCTCTGTTTTCATGCAGGCTCACACCTACATTATTCAATCATTGGAACCACCTCCCACATCTTATTGCTGATACAGAAATAACTCTGATAACAGCACATTCATATGGCAGTGCCTTTTTTGAAACACCGCCACATGGTATCTGCTGTCATCCTGTAAAACAGGAATGACACTCAGGTAAAGTTCAGGATCAAGCATTAAGCCGCAAGAGGTAATTCGTAATAGTTCCTGCAAAGGGTGCCTCCCATCTGTATCCCTTCACGTTTTCACCGGATTCCCGCCGCAAAAATGCGTAGCTGAAAAATTCCGGGTATCCTCTCGCTGCTGGTATGAAATTGTCAAGGTGCAATTTTTAAGGGGATTTATCTTCTTGAATTGCAAATAGACATTTGCCCCTTCACTAACTGCATGTGTGAAAGGGCAAAAATTAACCTGTTTGAAAAATTTTTTAGATATTTTTATTTCAACATTGTTTTATGTGTTTTCCAGTTGTTCTTTTAATTTCTCCAATACTTTCTTCCTCCGGTTTCTGATCGTCTTTGGGCAGCACCCAAAATACTGTGCTGTTTCTTTTACTGTAAATTCTTCAAAAAACAATAGCGTTATCAGTTCCGCATCCTCTTTAGTCAAATATCCCAGAGCTTCTTCCAGTTCCTGTATTTCTGACAATCCGATAATGATTTCTTCCGGTGATAATACCGAAAAAGAGCAGTCATAGCCTTTTTCCTGTAATTCCTCCATACTACATACTCCATGCCTCTGCATTTTTTCAACCTGGTATCGCTCTTTTCTTCCAGCCTGATACCAAGCCAGATATACTGCCCTGGTAACTTCCACAAGCGTATCATTTACACGCAGCATATAGCGTTGTCTTTCTTTTGGCTTTTTACCAGGCATACTTCCAGTCTCCTTTTTTCAATACTCTGGCAGAGTCATCCGAATTATTCCGCATTTTCTGCATTGCCTGTGAAATGCACTTTGATACTGCCGGAACTGTAATACCCAGTTCATGCGAGACTTCTTTTTGTGTCTGCTGCTGAAAATAAATACGCTGGATCATCTGTCTCTGTCGCTCTGTCAACAGATTCATCAACTCCCTGACTGTTTCCTCTGCAATGATTCTTTCAAGCAGACATTGTCCTTTATCTGCCACTTCGCACCATTCTTCGGAAATACAGCTATACGAAATGCAATTATTATGTTCTCGTGTTTCCCTGTTTCTCCACAGCCTGTCTTCGCCTTCTAATATCAGCCTTACATACCAGGGTTGATCATCAAAAAAATTCTCCTCAACAACTGCTATTTTTCTTTCTGCTTCATACACATAATCTCGACAGGTAAATAACGGAAAAACCGTTGCATAGTCCCCCACACAATAGAGAACATATCCGGTCTGATATGCGATAATTTCCGCACAATCCATCAACCTTTGCTTCGCAACTGCTACATCGTTTTCTCTTAAATATTTAGCGGACGGAACCTTTCTTCTTTCTTCCCTGTTACTTACAACCTGTTTCAATTCCTGCAATGTAAGCATAATTACCACCTTTCTGCCTGCTGGCAACAGGTGCCCATCGGCAGAAAGGATAGGATTTTTACTGATCAACTGACAAAAAGGACAGTAAAAAACAGCTTCCGGTACACCCGTTTTTTTTAACGAGAGCCTGAAACTTCCTTACTGCCCTTTCTAATAGTTACAATATTCTCTACTTTATTTTCCGTCTGATGCCAGGATCAGACTTCTTGGCATTTCTTTCTGCTTTTATGTTCTTTTCATTTTCCATCAAAACAGAATAGTCTCCCATTGCATCATAAGGACACTGCCTCCGATAAAGCAAATTTTCTTCTCTGGTCATCAATCCTATCTCCCTTCTTTATCTCTCTGTTTTCCATTTTAACAACACAGGATTCTATTATCCTTAGCATATATGGGGAGTTTTTTTATTTTGCACCCCATATATGGTGAAATTTCACCTGTATTCATTAAAACTGTCTATCAGAGAATCTATGGTCTGCATGATAATTTTCTGCTCTTTCCATTCCAGCTTCTGAATCTGGTAAAGCACTTCCTGAACTGATTCCTGCCTTTCTGTATCACCTTCCTCTTTCCCCAGCAGGATATTGGCATCTGTTTCCAATATCTCAATCATCTTCCTGAAAATCTCAACAGACATTGCCGTTTGCCCGCCTTCAATCCTGCTGACCGTATTGACACTGATACCTGCTTTTTCCGCAAAAGATTCCTGTGACAACTTCATTTCCTGTCTGCGTTTTCTGATCCGTTCTCCCAATTCAATAAGTTCTGTGGAAATTGCACGATTGCTCAATACGGTGTCTCCTTTCCTGCAATTTGTTCCAACTTTACGCCATTGTGTCGCAAAGTTTCTCGAAAAAAAACAGCTAATTTTTGTCTTAGCTGCTTTTCAAAAAATCTATTTCATTTTATTCTTGGTATTTTATGTATCCCTGTAAGAAGTGTAATCAGAAAAACGCAGAGATAAATGATCGCCTGTCCAACCATTGCAAGAAGAATGATGCTTCCGATCAATCCTCCGATCAGAAGATTCATTGTCCATACTGCCAGTGTTCCTCCGAGGTCAAAGCCTCTTGGAACCATCCAGACACACATTTTTCCAATTCCAAACGGTATCCCCATCAGAAGTAACAGCAAGAAATAATTGCACTCCCCATCCTGGATACAAAACGGTCTTAATACTGCAAACAATACCGTAATCACCAGCACTGGTGCTATCACTTTTTTAATCATCTTCTTCATGTTCCTTTATCCTCCATACATATCGTGATTAACTTCTGCCTGATAATAACTGTTTATCGTTGCCGGGGCATTATACAGGGCAGTCAGAAGATAGGCTTTAATATTCCCAACCTTAGTTGTATTCCGGTTCAGACAGAACAGCACATATTCGATATGTGAATAATTCAGTTTCATAAACCTGCTTTTCACCAAAGCAACTGGTTTTTCTACTCCTGCAATCCGAATCATACTGTCCTCCGGCATCATCATAACTTCAATTATCAGTTCTACCAGTTCATCTACATCTTCTTTGGCATGATATTGATAATCTATGTTTTCATGAATTACTTCACGATATGCTCTCATCTCCTCCATCACATCTTTTTTCCTTTTGGAATTACCTGATGTGATTGGATAAGATTGATTTATCTCAGTTTCACTAATATCAGTCTTGTTAATATCAGTATTATTAGATTGTGATTTCGGGCATTCTGGATTTGTGATTTCCACTATTCTGGAATGATGATTTTCACTATTTTGGAATTGTGATTCTGGAAATTCTGGATTTGTGGTTTCCACCATTCTTGAATTGTGATTTTCACTATTCTGGAATTGTGATTCCCCATAATCCTGAATTGTGGTTTTCACTACTCCTGAATGATGATTTTCACAATTCAGAGAAATGCCTGTTTTCCCCTTGTTTTCTGCTTCTTGTTGCAAATCTGCACATTCCTTATGTCTTTCCTGTTTCGATTGCAAATCTGCATTTTTTTTATGATCTTCCTGCTCAGATTGCAGATTTGCACAATTACCTGTCGGCTTTTGATCTGGAACCTCTCTGATCATAAAATTTTTCACATAAATAACATTCGGTTTTCCCAGTCCCAGACGTTTCTTCTCTATCAATCCAATCCCATTACTGCTGTCCAGCTCTTTTACCAGTTTCACTGCCTTTTGAGTTCCGCAGTTCATCAACTCTGCAATTTCTTCCACAGTGAAAATAATGTATACTCTGTCCTCTGAATCCAGCCATCTGTTCTTAATGCTCAGGCTCATACGGTCTAGCATCAGACCGTATAATACCTTTGCTTCACAAGAAAGAGTTTTAAAGCATGATTCGGTAAACAGCACTTTAGGGACACGATAAAAGCTGTATTGTTCCGCTTCCATCCCCGTAAAATAATCAAACTGTATCTTCTGCATCTGCTACTCCTTCTTTGTTTTCTTTCCATTTATCCAAAAGCATAAAAATGACTTCTTCTATCTGTTCTTTAGAATATGTCTCCGGAAAATAATTTCCAATTTTCTTTGCCGGAATCGTCACATTGATCTTACTGCTTTCCTTTTTTAATAAAACAGCATAGATATAACTCTGGTTTAATTTTCCATTTGCACTGCATTCTTTTAACTGTTCTGCCTGTTGTTTTGTCGGAAAAATGCTGCTGTTGGTAATCACTTCCAGAAGCCACTCCTGTTCCTCTGGCTTCAGATAAGACAGCTTTTCTCCCACAATCATAGGAATTTTATTATTGTCCACATATTCCAGCAAAGCATCTGATAATGCCGCCAGACGGATATATCTCTGCACAGTTCTTCCACTGTCCCCTGCGGCTTCCCCAACCATATCTGCTGTATATTTCTCACCTTTACTTCCCTGATGCTTCATTGCATCATATTTCATCTTATAGGCATGAGCTTTCTCACTTGGCAGTAGATTTTCACGCTGAATGTTGGAATCGACCATAATAATGACCGCTTCATCATCCGTATAATTTCGGACAAGAGCTGGCAATGTAGTCTTTCCACACAGTTCACAGCCTCTTTTTCTTCTATGCCCGGAAATCATCTCATATCCGCCATCTGGTCGAGGTCTTACCAATGCAGGAGTCAAAACACCGTATGTTTTAATGCTCTCTACGGTTTCTGCCATTTTTTCATCATCGTTTACATGGAACGGATGATTTTTAAAAGGATAGAGCTTTTCCAGTTCTATTTCCATAACCTGGTTCATACTCTTTTCCGGTGATTCTTCTAATCCCAGTAACTCATCATAAGAGGTAAGCTGAATCTCTTTTTTCGGTCTACGCATGTTTCAACACCTCCTGAACCAGTTCCCTGTAACTGTCTGCCCCTTTGCTTTTTCCATCATAAGCAAATATGCTTACACCTTCAGATGCTGTTTCTGCAAGGCTTTCCGTTCTTGGAATCGTCTGCTCAAAAATCTTAATATCATCTCCATATGTGCTTATGATTGCCTGCTTATTTCTCTTTGCATTGTTGTAACGGCAATTATCCATTGTGAACAAAATGCCTTCTATCTGCAATTCCGGATTAAACCTCTGGTGGATTCCTTTTACCACTTTCAATAGTTCCATAAGTCCATCTGCCGCATAATATTGTGGCTGTACCGGAATCAATACACTGTCCGCTGCACTCAACGCATTGATTGTCAGCATTCCCAGGGATGGCATACAGTCAATCAGAATATAATCATATTCATCCTTCAGCAGTTCCAGATACTCTTTCAGTACTTTTTCCCTATCCTCAACAGTAAATAAGGACATATCCATTCCGGCAAGCAATTTATTGGACGGAATCAGATCCATCCCTTCTTCATGGTGCAAGACTGCTTCCTTTGGATCAAACTCCAGTCCCATGATGATATTTTCCATCATACTCTTTAAAGTCACTTTGAGATTTTTGGGAAATCCCAGTCCCATTGTCAGATGCCCCTGTGGATCTGCATCTACCAGCACTACTTTTTTCCCATTCTTTGTCAATCCGGCTCCCAGATTGATGGTTGTCGTTGTTTTGGCTACTCCGCCCTTCTGATTTGCAATAGCAATTACTTTACACATATACTTTCCTCCGATTTACTGTTTTTCTTCTACTTCTACATAAACACGAAAATATTTACTTGTTCCTTTATTTGCGTAAGCATCAGATATTTCCAGGACATCCAGTTCCTTATGCTTTTCCAAAATACGGCGAAACCATTGAATGTCCCTCAAAGTACCCTGTAATCTAATTTTCAGCATATATATCCTCCCAGTCTTTGTAAAAGCAATACTCTGGATAACGGATTTTAATGGCTTCCCAGAAATACCGGGCATATCCACAGCAAAACAGATCCTCTACGGTATAACACTGACATTCTTTCAACTGATCTTCTTCTGCTTCGTAATCTCCGACACTTGGTGTTCCATTACAATACAGGTTAAATGCCATACGGACAATTCGTAAACTTCCACTGGTCTGCCACCCTTCCTGCAGGCATTCCGTTTTTACACATCCAGTTTTAAAATTATAGATTTTATTCACATTATTTCTTGTGTCCCTGTCGATACCCAGGCAATAAACCAAAGCCCGATGGTAAACATCCTGATATCTGCATTTTTTCAGATATTCCTCATAAAATTTTTCGTGTTCCCTGCTCTTGAAAGTAATTGTGCGAGAATTGCTATTCTCTGCTCTTAACGCTGTGTTTGTCATTTTCATTCTCCTCCTGAATTTTTAATATTTTGGTATAAAAAAGACACTCCATTTCTGGAATGCCCTATAAAAAATAGGGACACCCGCTTTTAACAAGTATCCCTATAATCTATCAATGATCTGATAGCTCTCTATTCATTTTCATATTCAAGATTCTTTGTGTTCCCCGTCCCGAGGTCTAACGCAACAACAACGGTTACTTTCTTCACAAGGCTCTTTTCTTTGTGATTTTCACCTATTTTTCTGAAACTGAAAAACTCCACAAAGTGCGTAAATTCAAGGATTTCTACATATTTTTCCTTTGTAGCAACACCACAGTCTCCACATGGCACGTCATCGGGAATTGGTCAACCCCTCGGACTTTCTTTACTTCATACCCCAGCTCCCCAAGCACCTTCACATCTCGTGCCAGCGTTGCGGAATCGCAGGATACATACACGATGCGGTCCGGCTGCATGCTGGCCATGGTGTGGAGGAGGTTTTCTTCGCAGCCTTTTCTCGGCGGATCGACGACGATGACGTCCGCGTGGGCGTGTTCGCCCGGGTGGTCTTTGGCGTACTGTTCGTAGTAGGCCGGAAGAATCTCTTCCGATTTTCCAACGAAAAATTCAGCGTTTTCGATCTCGTTGATTTTCGCATTGTTCTTCGCATCCGCAATTGCCTCCGGGACGATTTCGACGCCGTAGACTTTTTTGGCTTTCTGCGCGAGGAACAGGGAAATCGTTCCGATGCCGCAGTAGAGATCCCAGACCGTCTCATTTCCGGTGAGACCTGCATATTCCAGGGCAAGACCGTACAGCTTTTCCGTCTGCGCCGGGTTGACCTGGTAGAAGGACAGCGGGGAGATCCGATATTTTACGGTTCCAATATAGTCTGTGATATACCCCTGTCCCCACAGGCAGCGGATTTCTTTTCCCATGATCACATTGGTCCGCTCACGGTTTACGCTTAGGGTAATGCTTGTCATGCCTTCGAATTCTGTCAGCGATTTGATGAGTTTCTCCTCGGCCGGCAGTTTCTTTCCGTTCACAACGAGACAGACCATAATCTCTTTCGTCATAAATCCAAACCGGATCAGCACATGGCGCACCAGGCCTTTGCCGGTCTCCTCGTTGTATGCCGGAACGCCGTTCTCCTCCATCCAGGCAAGAATGCGGTTCAGAATCTCCTCGTTCTGCTCCACGCCGAGATAACAGTTCCGGTTTTCCATGATCTGATGCGTTCTTCCCGCATAAAATCCCGTAATCAGCTTTCCATTTCTATCCTGCCCGATCGGAAACTGGGCTTTGTTTCGATAGCGGAACGGATTTTCCATCCCCACGATCGGCTCCATCGGGATCTCCGTCATGCCGCCGATGCGCTGGAGATTTCCGGCGATTTTCTTCTCCTTAAAGCGAAGCTGCTCCGCATAGTCGAGCATCTGCAACTGGCATCCGCCGCACGGACGTGCAACCGGGCAGACCGGCTCGACGCGGTGTACGGACGGCTCGATCAGGCGCATCAGGCGCGCGTAGCCGTAATTTTTCTTTGCTTTGATCACTTTTACCTCGGCAAGATCGCCGATGACGGTGTCCTTGACAAAGAGGGTATAGCCCTCGCATTTGCCTATACCCTCTCCGTCGTGTCCCATATCTTCAATTTTCACCGTCAGTACATCATTTTTCTGATAGCTCATGAAAAGTCTCCTGTTCTGCGGATGTTGGACTCAAAGAACCGGTTGTAGCCAAGCCACTCATTGCCGGCCGGCGCTGCGTCAAACAGCTCGGTCAGGGTTTCCATTTTGGCATCGGCATTGTCCGCCAGGTTCAGCGCTACCGCCTCTACCATTGCCGGTTTTTTCGGGGAACCGTATTCCAGCTCGCCGTGGTGCGCCAGAATGCAGTGCTTTAACTGATTCTCGAGTTCCTGTGGGAAACCGTCGATCTTCTGCGCCGCATCGTGTACCATCTCCGCACCGATCATGATGTGGCCGAGCAGCTGTCCGTCATTGGTGTAATCGTTCTGCGGGAATAAGGAGAGTTCTTTCGTCTTTCCGATATCGTGCAGAATTGCTGCCGTAATCAGCAGATCGCGGTTCAGAATCGGATACGATTTTACCATAAAATCGCAGAAACGGGTGACACTTAACGTATGCTCTAAAAGGCCGCCGACGAATCCGTGATGCACGCTTTTTGCTGCAGAGCTCATGCGGAACCGTTTTGCGGTCTCCTGATCCTGGATAAAATAATACGTCAGCAGTTCGGAGAGATACTGATTTTTCACCGTTCCGATCCAGGAGAGCAGCTCCTGATACATCGTATTGATGTCGTAACGGCTCGTTGGCAGATAGTCCGCCGGATTATATTCGCCCTCTTCCGCTTTTCTTGCATTTTTAATGGAAACCTGAAGTGCTCCATTAAAACTGGAAACATCTCCCATAATATCTACATAATCCAGTGCTTCAAATTCACGGATTCCCATAGAATTCGGATCCCAGATTTTCGCATCGATCGTACCGGTTTTATCCTGTAAGATCACGTTTTCGTACTGTTTTCCGTTTTTGGTAACAGCCGACTGTTTATGTTTGCAGAGATAAATTCCGGAAATGCGGTTTCCTTCCCGGAGTTCGTTGATATACTTCATAAAAATAAATCCTCTTTTTCTAAAATAAATGCGGACACAGTGTTCCGTTTTTGTTTCTATGATGCCGTTTTTATGATGCAAAGCCTGTGCTCCTGCATGCCTTACCAATTCTACCAGATTTTCCTGCAGAATGCACGTATTTTTTCATCCGCCATTGAAAAACCATTCGAAAAGAAAAGCTTCCGGAAGCCCCACCGGCTAAAACCGGCTTTTTCTGCTCCCGAAAGCCTCTGTTTTTTATACTTCCCCCATCGTCACATCAAACGTCATCTCCGCATACCCTTCGGCGCCTTTCCGCATCGCCGTCACGGTAACCACGTCTCCTGTGCTGTATTTGCCAAGCTGTTCATGGTACTGTTTGATCGTCTCAACCTTGTGCTCCCCGAGCTTTACAATCACATCGTACTCTTTCATGCCCGCCATCATCGCCGGAGAATCGTCTGCGACGCGGCTGATGAGAACGCCTTTTGGAATGCCGGTTTTATCGGAAAGTTCTTCTGTGACATCCTGTCCGCGGATGCCGATATACGCGCGGCTCACGTTGTTGGAAAGATTTTCGATCAGCTTTTTGATCTGGGAAATCGCAATGCCCGTCACCACGTTGTTTCCCTTGGCACTGTAACTCTGCGCAATAATGCCGACGATTTCGCCGTCAAGATTTACCAGAATGCCGCTGCCGTCCGTGCTGCCGAGGATGTCGGTGGTCAGCAGATTGTACTCATTGTCCAGCGCGGAAATCTTGTTCGTAACCGAAGTCACCACACCGTACGCAATCGAATTGCTGTAGCCGACCGGGCTTCCGACAGCCACGACCGGGTCACCCTGGCTGACGAGATACGAACTGCCGAGCGGCGCAACCGCAAGACCGTCCCGTGTTTCCTCATCCAGCTTCGATTCATCCACCTTCACAATCGTAAGGCCGGTGCTCGGATCGTGGCGCTGGTATGTGGCATCCACCATCGTCTCGTCCCAGAAGGTGACCTGAATCCGCTCCACATTTTCCACGATGCGGTATTCCGTCAGAATAAAGAGATCCTGCCCATTGTCCGCAACAATCAGACCGGAAATCTGCTGCTGGTTTTCATAGTTCTGGTTAAAATAGTCCATCTGATTGGTAATGCCGATGACAGTAACCAGCGCTCGTTTTGGTTTTTCCGTTACTTCCAGCATATCCTGGTAGAGCGCTTCATAATTTTTCAGGCTGCTGTCCTTTTCCTCCGCATCCGTTTCCCCATCGACACTGGAAACCTCGCTGCCCTCCTCCGGCTCTTCGGAAGTGCTGCTTTCCGTTCCCCCTGCCGCTCCGTTCTCCTCTATGCTTTCGGAAACCGTACTTTCGGATACACTGCTTTCTGAAGTACTGCTATCCACTGTAGAACTGCTGATTTCCGAACCGGAGCCGCTGCTGTCTACCGACGCACTCGCCGAAGATGCGGTAATTGTCTCATCCGGCTCCTGTCCGCTGTTTGGATCCTCATCTCCCGGGATATCCACTTTCGCCGGCGGCTCTTCCCTGGTAACTGCTTCTGCAATCTTTGGCTCTGTCACCGCAAATACCGCGGCCGCAACCAGACCGCCAAGCGCCGCAAGTGCCAGCCATCCGGCAATCAGAAGAACAATCTTTTTCCAGTCGGGCGGCTGCTTTTTGATGCTCTCTTTCATGAATTTGTAAGGTTTTGGGTCATTTTCCATACATTTCTTTCTCCATACATCTGTATTCCATACCGAACTGCTCTGCGCATATGCGCTTCCGCAATCTTCACATATACAAAAAACTTTACCAGATAGATATGAACATTTTATGAAGACTGTTACATTTTTTTCTCATTTGCGCAACATCCTGCATTTTCTCGTTCTTGGGGTTTCTTTCTTTTCTTTTTTAAGGTATAATTGGGGGAGTGGAAAAACCTGTGACCCACATTCCACTTCCGGTCTGTACTTCCCGTGCAGATATATGATCAGATCGCTACTGTTCACTCAGCAGTGAAACACTTGCTGTTTCGCTGCGTAAGAAAGTGATTCAGGTGTGAGCAGCCCTCCTTTTGCGAAGCAAAACTTTAAATGAGGGCTGCGAATGTTACAGTTCGCAGGGTACCTGTGAACTGTAACATCAGATCCGTGCGGTATTGCATCAAAAATACCGCGTTATCTGTAGACAATGACTGAATTATGAATTACGAAAAGGTAAGTATTATGAATCAGAAAGCATTAAAAACGCTCGAATACGACAAAATTATCGAACAACTGGCTTCGTATGCCAGTTCTCCGCTGGGCCGGAAGAAATGTCTGGAGCTCGTTCCTTCTTCTTCCCTCTCCCAGATTACGCGGATGCAGCACGAGACACACGACGCGCTCACCCGGCTCTTTAAAAAAGGCCACATTTCCTTTGGTGATGCCAAAGATATCCGCGGCGCATTAAAGCGTCTCGAAATCGGCAGCTCCATGAACATCACGGAGCTTCTGCAGACCGCCGCACTTCTGGAAAACACGGCACGCGTCAAAGCGTACGGCCGCCGCGAAAATGCGGACCAGACGCCGGACAGCCTCGAAGATCTCTTCGAAACACTGGAGCCTCTGACGCTGCTTTCCACGGAAATCCGCCGCTGTATTCTCTCCGAGGATGAAATCAGCGATGATGCAAGCCCGAATCTACGCCGCATCCGTCGTTCCATCAAATCGTGTGAGGAAAAAATCCACAGCCAGTTAATCTCGCTCGTCAACGGTTCCTACCGCACGTATCTGCAGGATGCCGTCATCACGATGCGCGACGGCCGCTACTGTATCCCGATCAAATCCGAGTACAAAGGCCAGGTTCCTGGCATGGTACATGACCAGTCCTCGACCGGTTCCACCTTCTTTGTCGAGCCGATGGCCGTTGTCAAACTGAACAACGATATCCGTGAGCTGGAAATTGAAGAAGCAAAAGAAATCGAGGTCATCCTCTCTACGTTGAGTGCCCAGGCAGACCTGCACCGCGATGAGATCCGTTACGACCTCGAAAACATGGTAGAGCTTGACTTCATCTTCGCGCGCGCCGCTCTTGCAATGGAGCAGAACGCCAATGAGCCGATCTTCAACACCGAAGGTAAAATCCACCTGCGCAAGGCACGCCACCCGCTGATCAATGCGAAAAAAGTCGTTCCGATTGATCTGTCGCTCGGCGAAGATTTCGACCTTCTGATCGTCACAGGACCGAATACCGGCGGTAAAACGGTTTCCTTAAAGACGGTCGGACTCTTAACACTGATGGGCCAGTCCGGACTTCACATTCCGGCACTCGACCGCTCCTCCCTTTCCGTTTTCGACGAGGTTTACGCCGATATCGGTGATGAGCAGAGCATCGAGCAGTCGTTGAGTACCTTCTCCTCCCACATGACGAATGTGGTTTCCTTCCTCGACAAGGCAGACCGCAATTCCCTCGTCCTGTTCGATGAGCTCGGCGCCGGTACCGACCCGACAGAGGGCGCGGCGCTTGCCATCGCGATCCTCTCTACGCTCCACGAGCGCGGCATCCGCACCATGGCAACGACACACTACAGTGAACTGAAAATCTATGCCTTATCCACACCGGGCGTGGAGAATGCCTGCTGTGAATTCGATGTCGAGACTTTAAGCCCGACATACCGCCTGCTCGTCGGCGTTCCTGGAAAGAGTAATGCGTTTGCGATTTCCAGCAAACTCGGCCTGCCGGACTACATCATCAACAAGGCAAAAGACGAAATCAGCGAGCAGGATGAATCGTTTGAAGACGTTCTGACCACTCTCGAGCAGAACCGGATCACGCTGGAACGCGAAAAAGAAGAGCTTGCCCGCACCCGCGCGGAAGTCGAATCCCTGAAGCAGAGCCTTGCCAAGAATCAGGAACAGATCGACGCAAGAAAAGAAAAGATGATCTCCGATGCAACCGAGGAGGCACAGAGAATTCTCCGCGAGGCGAAGGAATACGCCGACCAGACGATGCGCGATTTCCAGAAATTTGGAAAAGAGAATGTTTCCGTCCGCGAAATGGAGCAGAAACGTACCGCTCTGCGTGAAAAAATGAACAAGCTCGATAAGAAAAAGGCGAAGGAAGTGCCGAAGCGCACCGGAAATCTCCGCCCGCAGGATCTTCATCTCGGCGATGCCGTCAAAGTCTTAAGCATGAATCTCAAAGGTACTGTCAGCACCCGCCCGGATTCGAAGGGAAATCTCTTCGTCCAGATGGGTATCATGCGGACCAAAGTGCATATCTCCGACCTTGTGCTGATCGACGAGGCTGTCATCACCGGCCCGTCCATCTCCTGCACAAGCAGCGGAAAATCGAAGCTTTCCAAGGCTGCCACGATTTCTACCGAGATCAATCTGCTCGGAAAAACGGTGGATGAAGCGGTTGCCGAACTCGACAAATATCTCGATGACGCTTATCTCTCCCATCTGCCGAGTGTCCGCGTTGTCCACGGAAAAGGAACGGGCGCACTGCGGAAAGGCATTCACAATTATCTGCGCCGCCAGAAACACGTAGCGGACTTCCATTTAGCGGAATTTGGCGAGGGCGATGCCGGCGTTACGATTGTTACGTTTAAGAAATAAAAACTCAGGAAAATATGGGACGGAACGCATACTGTATGCGGTTCCGTCCTGTCCCCAGTGAAGGAGAATCTTTTATGGCTTCCAAACAGAAAATTCTGATCGTCGATGACGATAACAATATCGCAGAACTGATTTCTCTCTATCTGACCAAGGAATGCTATGACACAAAAATTGTAAACGATGGAGAAGAGGCTGTCCGGGAGTTTCACTCCTTCCAGCCGAACCTGATTCTGCTCGACCTGATGCTGCCCGGCATGGACGGCTACCAGGTCTGCCGCGAAATCCGGCACGATTCCGATGTTCCGATCATCATGCTCTCGGCAAAGGGCGAGGTGTTCGACAAAGTCCTCGGCCTGGAACTCGGCGCGGATGACTACATCATCAAACCATTTGATTCCAAGGAGCTCGTTGCCCGTGTGAAAGCAGTGCTGCGGAGATTTCAGCCATCACGCACGATCCCGGTGTCCGCGACCGCAGGAAAATGTGTCGAGTACCCGGATCTTATCATCAACCAGACGAACTATTCCGTCATTTACCAGGGCCGCACCGTCGATATGCCGCCGAAGGAACTGGAGCTTCTCTACTTCCTTGCTTCCTCACCAAACCAGGTCTTTACGCGAGAACAGCTCCTCGACCATATCTGGGGCTATGAGTACATCGGCGATACCCGCACGGTAGACGTTCATATCAAACGTCTCCGCGAAAAAATCAAGGACCATTCCTCCTGGGCCATCACGACGGTCTGGGGCATCGGTTACAAGTTTGAGGTTAAAAAATAATGCGACGCACGCTTTACCGGAAATTAATTCTCATTTATGTCATTCTCGCCATTGCCGGCTTTACGCTGATCTCAACGGTCGGCTCCCGCATGGTGGAGGACAGTCTGGTCTCCAGCGCGAGCACCAGTCTGTACCGGGAGGCCACGCAGATCGCTTCCAAACAGGGCGACCTTTATTACCACAGTGAGCGTTCCCTGACGGATCTTTACAATTCGCTCAGTGCACTGGCTTCCTATCACAATTCCCAGATCTGGCTCATCAGCGCAGACGGGGAAATTCTGCTGAACACGGCAGCTGCACTCGATGAGGAAAACCCGGAGATCATCGACGGTTTTGATCCGGTTGCGCTCGGCAGCGAGTATTACAGCACGGGAACGTTTTTCGGCTATTTCGAAGACAAGATGCTGAGCGTCATGGTTCCCGTCACCTCCGATTTCCGGATCAATGGCTATGTCGCCATCCACCTTCCGCTGCAGGACGTCTATCAGCAGAGGGAAAGTCTGCTGGCACGGATTGATTTTCTGTTCCTGCTCGTGTTCGGACTCTCGTTTGTGATTCTGATTTTTTTCTCCCTCGTCGTGTACCGGCCGCTGAAAAAGATCATCAACGGTGCAAAGGAGTATGCCTCCGGCAACCTGACCCACAAAATTGATGTTAAATCTCACGATGAGATGGGGTATCTCGCTTCCACGCTGAACTACATGTCCGGCGAGCTGAACAAGACCGGCGAATACCAGCGGAAATTTGTGGCGAACGTCTCTCACGACTTCCGCTCACCGCTGACCTCGATCAAAGGCTATGTGGAGGCAATCCTCGACGGAACGATTCCGCCGGAAATGCAGGAAAAATATCTGAAAATCGTTCTGTTTGAGACAGAACGGCTGCACAAGCTGACGCAGAGCCTGCTGACGCTGAACGACATCGACGATAAAGGGAATATTCTCGATCTGACCTCGTTTGACATCAACGCCGTCATCAAGGATACCGCCGCTTCGTTTGAGGGAACCTGCACAAAAAAGCGGATTTCCATTTCACTGATCCTCGCATCGCGCACCTTATACGTCTGCGCCGATATGGGAAAAATCCAGCAGGTGCTGTACAATCTCATTGATAATGCAATCAAATTCAGCAACAACGATTCCACCATCACAGTTGAGACAACGGAGAAGCACGGTAAAGTCTTCGTCTCCGTCAAGGACACCGGCTGCGGCATTCCAAAGGCAAGCATCACGAAAATCTGGGAGCGCTTCTACAAGCTCGACGCCTCCCGCGGCAAGGACCGCAAAGGAACGGGACTTGGGCTTTCGATCGTCAAAGAGATCATCACTGCGCATAACCAGAATATCAATGTCATCAGTACAGAGGGCGTTGGTACCGAATTTATCTTTACACTCGCCAAAGGCGAAGCACCAAAATAAGCCCCTCCGCCGAGGGGCTTTTTTGCCAGACATATCAAACTAACTCTGGAGGTAATTTTCACTATGAACCCAAACACCATTGATTCCATCATCAAACAGCTCATTGCATCCCACACCACCATTTCCACCATGGAAAGCTGCACTTCCGGCCTGATCGCCTCCCTGATCACCGACACCGAAGGCGCCTCTGCCATTTTCCCCGGCGGCTACGTCACGTATCTGAACGAAACCAAAGTCCTCGTCGGCGTCGACCCTTCCGTCATCGAAATCCACGGCGTCTACTCCCCCGAATGCGCCGAAGCCATGGCCCGCACAGTACAAGAAAACCTGCACACCGCCATCGCCATCGGAATCACCGGCACAACCGGAAATCTCGACCCCAACAACGCTGACAGCGTACAGGGCGTCGTCTACTTCTGTATTTTATACAAAGCCCAAGCCCACACCTTCACCTTCCAGACCAACGTCTCCGGCATGACCCGCCACGAAATCAAACAGCTTTACGCCGAGCAGGTCTTCGCCGAATTGGAAATGATCTTAACTTCTTCCTTATAAAAAGAATGCAGCTCCCTCTTTTCTTCCGGAAGCTGCATTCTTTTTATTCCCATTCAATAGAATCCATTACTTTCTGCATTGCTGTCATGACTTTTGCGGACAGATATGCGGAAGGCAATTTCTTTTTGGAATATGCCCATACAGGGTCATTTTGTGTTTCTGTTATCAATAAGTCTGTAAAAAACCGTTCCCAGCTTACAAACTTTGCACTTTCAATATAGTTTTCTGGTTCCGCCAAAATTTCTTTCTGGCTTTTTCCAGGAATAACACCCGCTGTAAGGATCATCCATTCAAATGATTCCGGCGCATATAAAGCTCCGCCATACGTTTTCAAATACGTAACAACATCCTTCGCCTCCGCTCCAAACGCAGCTCCGTCTACAATCACCAGTATCCTATCTTCTGCTTTTTTTCTTTCCTGCAAAGTAGAAATAATATTTGATTTTCCCTTCGCCGAAATACATGGAATTTCTTTTTTATCTGCCAAACTTTTGAAAAAATCATATCCCGAATTCGAATCCTCTGTAATTACAAATTCCGGTGTAACTTTTTGACCTTCTGTAAAATCTCCGTAAATGCGATAAATTTCGTTATATGTCTGTTTCGCCTCATGAAATTTTCCTGACTTACGAAAGCCATAGATTTCATTCATACTGTATGGAAGCATTGGCAGCTTTTCGCGTGTTGCAATCACGAAATAATGTTCCGACTGCTGTACAGCTCTGGCAAAGTTTTTCGTATATAAAAAACGTTTTCCCTCATCAATGAAAAAAATACATGGCGAGGCTTCCTGTATGGTTCTTTCCCAATCTTCATTTTCTATCGTTCTGCATTCACAATCACAGGATACCTGAACACCGCTGTCTGCCCCGTATCTTCTGTAATCACGAATCAGCTCCATTAAAACCGTTTTCCCGGATCCGCTGTCTCCTGTCAGAATCGTAATATTTCTTTTCACCGTAAAATCATATTTTACTTTTCTTGATTCAACGATAATTCTATGTGACCCTTTCATCCGTTTTACTCCTGCTTCATTTCATTCAAATATTTACTTGCAATCGGTATCAGTTCCTTCATAGAATGTACAATTTCTCCGCCATTTTTAATTTTTATTTCAAACACCGTATCTTTTCCAAAATCCATCATATGCCGTAAATTAATCGTCACATCTTCTCGTTTTCCAATTTCCAGAATCCATTTTGCACAATTATCTCCGCAAGTAGATGCATTGAAAATTTTTTCCGGTTCATTTAGTATTAACAGCAGTGTCTTCACACCACCAGACAAGCGTTCCGGCGGAATCTGTCCAAGAACCGGACTCTGAATACATTCGCTGCTCAGAACTTCAGAATCATCCACCTCTCGAACAATCTGTTTTGCAAGTTCCGTCTCAAACCACTCCGGTTCATACGTATTTTTAAAATAAACATTGGTATTATAAACACAATTTGATTCATCACCATAAATAATGGTAAGCATTCGATTCCCTCCATCCCGCTGATATGAGTTTCTTGATGTCACTTCCGTTCCATGATACAATGTTCTTATCAAAAACTCAAGTTAAAGAATGGAGATGCTCCCATGAAACAGACCAAAAACCTCCCCTTGACCCTCAACATCGTCACCGCCCTCCTCCTCGCCGCGACCGCTTTTTTTATCTATCTCCACGCCGCAGCCCACACCGATCTCTCTCTGACGCTGGCTATCACCTTCGCGACCACCACCTACCACTTCGCCATCCGCCTCCTGACCGGTTTCGTTTTCCAGCATACGATGAAAAACCGTGCCGATCTCACCCGCTCCTGGTACCAGCTCCGCCCCTTCGAGCAAAAGCTCTACCGCACTCTCCGCGTCAAAACCTGGAAAAACAAACTCCCCACCTACTACCCTGACCTCTTCGATCCATCCCTCCACACCCTCCCCGAAATCGCCGGCGCCATGTGCCAGGCTGAACTCGTCCACGAAGTCATCATCCCCTTAAGCCTCCTCCCCATCCTCGCCTCCCACTGGTTCCACGCCTTCCCCGTCTTCCTCCTGACCTCCCTCGCCGCCTCCCTCTTCGACCTCCTCCTCGTCATCACCCAACGCTACAACCGCGACAGGATTCTTCGAATCCTGAACCATAAGAAATCAAAATAACCCTATTCAACACAAAAAAAGACGCAACGACTTTCCAAAGCCTTACGTCTTTCACCCTTTTTACTCAGCCGAGCACAGCAATGGCGTCCCCCGCCACTACGTAGTCAGGGACTCCGGGCCGTCTACCTCCACTCATGCGTCCGCAAATGCCCCGCGAGCTGCATATGGCCAAAGTTATTCTGCCGCAGCGCCTCGTATAGCACAATCGCCACCGAGTTCGACAAATTCAGCGACCGAATATCATTAATCATCGGAATCCGCACTGCTGTCTCCTGGTTGTCGTACAGAATGTCTTCCGGGATTCCTGCGCTTTCTTTTCCGAACATGATGAAGCAGTCTTCCTCGTAATGCACATCCACATACGTCTGCGGCCCCTTCGTTGTCGCATAGTAAATCTTCGCCCCCGGATTTCTCTCCAGAAAATCCTCGTAACTCTCATACACCGTCACATCCAGCTTCGGCCAGTAATCCAGCCCCGCGCGCTTCACCGCCTTGTCCGAAATATCAAACCCCAGCGGCTTAATCAGATGCAGCCTCGTCCCCGTCGCCACACACGTCCGTCCGATATTACCTGTATTTGCCGGAATCTCCGGCTCATGAAGAACAATATTCAAATGTGCCATTTTATCAATCACTCCTGTCGTATATTTAAGCCTTATCTGCCAACCCGGTACATCTCATCCATCTGCGGCTTATCCAGATACCGGACCTCTTCCCCGTTCCGGAGAATCCTCTCCTTCCCGGATGTCGTCCGCCCAATCACCGCCGATGGAATCCCTTCGAGTGCCATTTTCTGCACCAGCCCCTCGCCGTCCGCCGCCGCAATCAGCAGCGCCCCCGTCGAAAGCATCTGATACGGATTCACCCCGAAAAACTCACAGATCTCCACCGTCTCCTGCTGGATCGGAATCCTCTTCAGCGCCACATCAAGCCCGATACCCGCGCCGTCCGCCATCTCCCAGAGCGCCCCGAAAATCCCGCCCTCCGAGAGATCCTGCATCGCAGCCGCACCGTGCCCGATCGCAATCTCCGCCTCACGGCAGACAGAGTAATCCTCCGAAAAATCCGCCGCCCCATGGATAAATCCCGGAGAAAATCTCGTCAGAAGCTCATCCCTTCTTGTCTTTGCCAGATAAGACACCGCGCCAAGCGCAATCCCCTTCGTCACGACAAGATCCAAATCCGCTGTCACACACGACGGATCAAACAGCCCCGCACGCGTTGTCCCGCCTGCCGCCGTCACGGTAAGCACCGGATACAAAACCCCGTCCGTCACCTCCGTATGCCCACCGATCACCGCAGTTCCATACCGCACACACGCACCGTCAACCGCCCGCATCAGCTCCTTTAAATTCTTTTCTTCCATCGCCTCCGGCAGCATCAGCGACACCAGCACTCCTTTTGCCGATGCCCCCGCCGCAGCCATACTGTTGCACACCCGGCAGACCGCGAGCACCGCGTCCTCCGGATCCTTCACCAGCACCGGCGCACACGAAAACACCTGCGTCTCCTTTTCTCCTGCAAGTGCCGATACCCCGCGTCCGACCGCCGGCCCCGCTGCGTCCTCTCTTTTCTGCCCCAGCATCTTAAACACCGAGCGCACCAGCACGCTCTGCTGTAATTTACCCTTTCGCATCCCTTGTCCTCCTCGAACTTCCTGTTTCAAACGAAAAAGCAGACGGAATCCGTACTCCTTTTCCCTCTGCTTTCCCATTTTTCACGGAAAATGTTACAATTCACTGGTTCCCAGCGAATTGTAACATTCGCAGCCCTCATCTAAAGTTTTGCTTCGCAAAAGGAGGGCTGCTCACACCTGAATCATGTTCTTACGCAGCGAAACAGCAAGTGTTTCACTGCTAAGTGAACAGTAACCAGAAAACGCCTAGTCCTCATCGTCCTCCGTTTTCTCTGTATCGCTGCTGTCGTCCGTCTTTTCCGTACCATCCGAATCCGAATCATCGCTGCTGTCTTCCTTCTTCTCCGAAGAACTCGATGACGAACTGCTCTGGCTGTATTTCGCTGCAACTTCCTTTGCTTTTGCAAGATCATTTGCCGCAATCGCCGCCTGCATTTCCGCACGCGCCGCTGCATTGTCCGTCTTTGTTCCCACGGTATAGACATTCGATGTCATCCGGTAAGTACTGGAATTCACCTGTTCCTTCGTCTCATTTCCATTGTCATTCACAATCTTCCACAGCCGCGCCGTCGAACCCTGATAGCCGTACGATGTCTGTTCAATTGTTCCAAACGATGCATTCGCATCTTCCGTCAGGCTCGGCGTCGGATCCTCCGTGCTTGTCGTCTCACTCTCATAGCGGACCGTGCGGTTCGGATCTCTCGTCTCATGGCCATAGATGGCAAAACGCAGGGTGCTTCCATCAGCGCTCGCCTCAATGTAAATCGGCGCATCGGTGTTGTTCACGAATTTCAGGTCTTTCAATCCTTCTGCAATCGCCGCATCCATCGACGGATCCACATAGTGGACAATCATGGAATGGCTGTACCGCTCCGTCACCTCAAGTTCCGCTTTCAGAACCGCAACATAAAGCGTTGTGGAAACCTGGCAGATACCGCCGCCGTACGAATCGACGACCTTGCCCATCTCATACGATGCCGCCAGTGCATAACCATTTTCCGCATCAAACGGCACAACGACCGCCTCTACGGAAAATTCCTCGCCCGGCTGTACCAGCGTTCCGTTAATCTTCTCTGCGCCGACTGCGACATTCTGTTTTCTGCCGCTCGTACCGTTGCCATACTCCGTCGTACCCTCGCCGAGCAGATCTTTGACAAGTGCAAGCTGCTCCGGATTACCGCCTGCCGGTGTTTCTTCTGTTACCAGTTCTACGCCGCCGATGCCGCCCCGCCAGCTTGTCGTCAGGTAATTGACAACCTTCGCCGTGGACTCATCCACGTTGACGCTGCATCCGGTCTGGCCCGGATTGACGATAAATTCGCCGTTTTCGCGGGTCAGCGTTGCATCTGTTGCCTCGCGGTTCAGCACGGCCGTGTTGTTTTCTACCGCCTGGCGCGCTGCCTCGCCATCGACTGTATATTTCAGGGAAAACGTCACCGTCTCTCCATTTTTGAGCCGGTTCTGTGTCAGGAACCGCTTCAGTACATTGCCTTCCTGCCCGATTGTGACGGCTTCTCTTGCCACCTCCGGGTTGGCGCAGGAAAGTCCGAGATCCCCTGCTGTCACCTGTGCATTCTGCTCTCCGGCAGACAGGTTGATAACCGAGGGTTTTAACTGTTCAATTTTGTCGTTTACTGCCTGTGTGATCTGCTCTTCGGTCATACCGCCGACGGAAATGTCTTCTACATAGATTCCGTCCAGCGCTGTCCGGTCATCCGCTTTGACTGGTTCTGCCAGAAAGCAGAATGCAAATGCGATAAGCATCACCAGCAGGCCTCTCATTTTTCTGCTGTTTTTCATACTGTGCCTCTTCTTGATCCGTTTCCCATTTCACTCTGTCTTTTACAGAATCTCTTTACACCAGCCATAAAAGTGCTGGAAGAACCATACCAAGCACCATAACCACTGCAAGAATCAATGCCAGCATCTTTGCTGCATTTCTCTTCTTTGCCAGCGGATCTTTCTTCTTTTTCTGTGCCTCTGTCGGGGCTTTTCGATTGACTTTATTACTCATCGTTCCATCCTTTCTTTTTCTCTTCTATTTTTTCTCAGTTCTCTGTCGTTTTTCCATTCTTCCATGTGCCAGAATAATCTGATCGATCATGCGGGATGCACGGCTTTTTGTGAGTGCTCCCCACTCCGGTTCGAGATCCAGCTCATGGTACCGGATCAGATCCGCCAGATATTTTTTCTGTGCCTCCGTCGCCGGAACCTCGCGTTTCATTTTTGCCTTCAGAGGCGCTGCGGCAAACCATTCCGGGTGATCTTCCGAAAATCCTTCTTCCAGTTTTCGGAACAGTGCCAGCGTTTCCAGCACATCGTCCATTGCACGGTGTGCGTGTTCCCGCGGGATCTGATAGTAGCCGCAGAGTGCTTCAAGGCTTCTGCTCTCCAGATCCGGGAGGGCTTTCCGTGCAATTTTCAACGTATCCCACGCTTCTTTTTCAAAGTCCAGACGGGCATTTATCGCTGCCTGCTTGATGAAGCTGTAATCGAACAGAATATTGTGTCCCAGAAGCGGCAGGCCGCCGCAGAAATCCAGAAAGCCGCGGACAGCAGTCTCCACATCGGGCGCATTCGCAATCATCTCATCCCGGATTCCGGTGAGTTCCGTGATCCGCTCCGGCACTTTTCTGCCCGGATTGACGAAAGTCTCATACGATGCCGTGACCTCTCCGCCCTGCACTTTTACTGCACCGATCTCCAGAATCTGGTCTTCCTTTACAGAAAGACCCGTTGTCTCAAGATCGAGCACTACAAAATCTTGTATTTTCATCTTTTATTACCTTTTCTAGTATCTCATGTTCTTTTGAAATGTCAAGCGTAAAAAAGCTCACTGCAGTCGATCATCTCCGCATTTCCCGTCAGCGGATCGCGCTTCTGATAATCAAACAGGAGTACCATACGCGCCTTTTCCCCGTTTCCGAGCACATCGTAATCAAAAACTTCCACATGCGTCATGCGCTGCAGCTGCTTCCAATCGTATGTCGTATACGATGGCAGAAGCGTTCTCGTTTCGGCTTCTTTCTGATAAAAGTCACGCGACTCGTTTTTCCATTCGGACGGATCTTTTGCAAAGCGCGGCCGTGTCTTCATATTTTCACGCGCATACAGATCGAGCACCATCATCTGACGGAAGAATGCTTCATCCTGCTGTTTTTCGTCCTGCAAAAACTCGAGCAGAATTTCATACCGCTGAATCCGGTTATGTGCCGCCTCACTGTAGCCCTTTGCCCGGTAGAAATCGCCGAGCTCCTGGAAGAAATCGAACGGGTTCTCATACAGACGCTCGATCATCGGCAGTGTGTGGACGAACTGGCCGCTGTTGTAGTAGACTTCCACCATCTCCTCCACGTCTTTGAGCTTCAGCACATCGTCGTACGGCAGCCATTTCGTGTACAGTACCTCATATGGTTCGCGCTCCTGATAATGACAGTCATATTCCTCGGTATGCTCATACATGAAAGAACCGCGCAGCACTTTCAAAAATCCCAGCTGTAACTGCTGCGGACGCAGTGCATAGACATCCGCAAACGAACGGCGGAAACTGTCATAATCCTCATACGGCAGGCCCGCGATCAGGTCGAGATGCTGATGGATGTTTCTTCCCTTCGCAATCCGGTTTACAATCTCTGTGACTCTTCCAAAATCCATCTTCCGGTGGATCGCCTCGATCGTCTGCGGATTCGTAGACTGAACGCCGATCTCAAGCTGTACCAGCCCCGGACGCAGGGTATTTAAGAGTTCCAGTTCCTCCTCAGTAATCAGATCAGCGGCGATCTCAAAGTGGAAATTCGTCACGCCGTTGTCATGCTCTGCAATGAATTTCCAGACCGCCATTGCATGGTCTTTCCTGCAGTTGAACGTACGGTCCACAAATTTGACCTGCGGTACTTTCTGTTCCAGGAAAAAGGCGAGTTCCTTTTTGACCAGATCCAGATTTCGGAACCGAAGCCGCTTATCAATAGAAGAAAGACAGTAACTGCATGAAAACGGGCAACCGCGGCTTGACTCATAATAAATGATGCGGTTCTCGAATTTTTTCAGATTCGCATACGGAAAATCCACCTCGGACAGATCCATGGCCGGACGCCACGGGTTGCTTTTGATGGCTCCTTCTGCATCACGGTATGTAATGCCGTGGATCTCTTCAAGCGTTTTCCCCTCCGTGCCGTTCTCCTGATTCTGGTAATACACTGCCAGTTCACGGAAGGTAATTTCGCCCTCACCCTTCATGATTCCGTCAAGGAACGGATACTGCTCCAGCATCTCCTCCGCGTGGTACGACACCTCCGGCCCGCCAAGCCAGATCTTCGTTTCCGGGCTGATTTTGTGATATTCTGTAATCAAATCTTCCACAATAGATATGTTCCAGATATAACACGACACACAGACGACATCCGCATGCGCCAGAAACAGACTCCGCAGCATGGAATCTTTTGACTGGTTGATCGTAAACTCACGGATCTCCGGGAACACACCGGCTTTCTCCGCGCTCGCCTGCAGCGTGTAAACTGCGAGATTGGAATGAATATATTTTGCGTTGACCGCAGTCAGAATAATTTTCATAATCTTTTTAATACTTCTCCTTGCTTCCTCTTTGCATATCTTTTATACTACCACATTCTCGAACGAAAATACACCGCCATTCCCCCAAAAGCACAATTTTTTCACGATTTTCAACAAAACAGTTGCAATTTTCGTGAATTCATGTTATATTAGCAAAGGTTTCCAACAGGAAATCCAAATGCCCAGATAGCTCAGTTGGTAGAGCAGAGGACTGAAAATCCTCGTGTCGCTGGTTCGATTCCGGCTCTGGGCATTTTTTGCTGCCCAAAATAGGATTCACATTTTTTTTGCCATAGCAAAATCCGGCAGAATTTCCTGTCTCCTATCGCATAGGTAAAGTAAAAAACTCTGCATCGTATCCCCGGAAATTCCCAGATGGATACGGTACAGAGTTTTTTCATCGCATGACTGCCCAGGAAAGCTTTTCGTTTTTACAGATCTTTGATGACCTCCCATGCCTCATCATCAAATTTTCTGTCCTTGAAATAATACTGTTTATCTTCTTCTGTAATCTTTTTTACCACACGGCACGGATTTCCCACGGCAACACTCCAGTCCGGAATATCTTTTGTCACGACGCTTCCTGCTCCGATAACCACATTACTTCCGATATGTACCCCCGGCACAACAACCGTGTTTCCGCCAAGCCATACATTATCACCGATCGTTACCTCAATCCCATATTCATAAGCAGAATTTCTTGCTGCCGGATGAATTGATATGTTATAATCATATTATCTCGAATTTAGCGTTTTTTCAATGACAATATTCCGTATTTTTATAATTATTGTATTTTTTAACAAGACGAAAGAGGAGCTTTTTATGGTCAATGATCCTATAACAAAAATCATGCAGGATGCATCTGAAATCGTCCGTTACGATGAAGTCGGCATTCCGCTTTCTATTCGGGAAGGACTTCTTTCCGCCTATCCGAATCACAGGGCACTTTGCCACTGGCATGAAGACATCGAATGGGTGTATATCCGCTCCGGACAGATGAACTATTATATGAATGGAAAACGTGTTCTATTAAACACCGGTGAAGCACTCATGGTCAATTCCCGCCAAATGCACTATGGATATTCCGAAAACGGGCAGGACTGCGATTTTATCCGTATTCTGTGTCATCCCAAAATTTTCATCACGAACAGTGTTCTGTACCAGTCGTATATTGCACCGGTTCTCTCGAATCCGTCTCTGGAATATCTTCATTTAAAACCGGAGTTTCCGGAGGATGCCGAAGCACTGCAGCTTCTTCCTGAAATTCTCCGCATTAAAAAAGAGCATCCGGCCGCCTATGAAATAGAAGCCGCCGCACTTCTATCGCTTTTATGGTGCCGTCTTTTGCGCAGCCATCCGATGATGCCAAATGAGGCGGCCGCAAAACCGAAGGAGCCGGATCTTCTCGTACAGCGTGATATGGTGTCTTATATTTACAGCCACTACAGCGAGTCCATCAATCTCGACGAAATTGCGGCCGCCGGAAAAGTCTGCCGCAACAAGTGCTGTCAGATTTTCCGCCGTTATCTGAACCAGAGTCCGATCGATTTTCTGAACCATTACCGCCTGGAGGTGAGCTGCCATCTTTTAAACAATACGAAACTGTCGATCGCGGAAATTTGTACTGCATGCGGCTTCAATCATCAGAGCTACTATTCCAAAATCTTCCTTCGTACCTACAGCTGCAGCCCCCGGGATTTCCGAAAACGCACAGAAGAGAAAACATCAGCCGAAGCTTCCGAAAAAGACTGATTTTTCTTCCATTTCGCATGACTCTGCGCAGTTACCGCGTTTTTGGGGCAAAGCGGATATTCGCAATCCGCTTCGCTACTTGCTCATAACCGAATAGCTGCTTCGCAGCTTATCAGGAGTGGCTTGTACCACTCCTGATACAAGCAAGTCCCCACCCACTGCTTATTGCTTTTCGCAATGGAAGCAGGGGACTTACTTGATTCGGTTAAAAAAAGGATGATTTTTGCTAGACATTTTCCTGATCCCTGTTATAATAAAATTATAAAGGTGTTGCGCTAAACCTCACCAAAACACTATATTTTCCATTTATGTTACAAGGAGGATGACATGGTAAAAAAATTTGTCTACGGAACCCCATTTGAAACCGAAGCCGTTGTAAAAGAGATCCCCTCTTCCGAAGGAAACCCGGATTACGGTACCTTCTCCACCGAAAACGGCTTTTCCTTCACCACAAAGCTTGCTGACGATGACATGGTATTCGGACTTGGCGAAGCCAACCGCGGTATCAACAAACGCGGCTTTCTTTACATCAGTGACTGCGCTGATGATCCAAACCACGTAGAGAGCAAAACCTCTCTGTATGCAGCACACAACTTCATCATCATCTCCGGCAAGACACACGTAGGATTCTTCTTCGATTATCCGGGCACCCTGCGTTTCGATATCGGCTACACAACTTCCGATACGATGACCGTTTCCTGCGAAAACGCAGATCTCTACGTTTACATGATCACCGGTGATTCCGATCTTGATATCGTAAAACAGTTCCGTGGCATTATCGGACGCAGCTACATTGCTCCGAAGTTTGCTTTCGGTTACGGTCAGAGCCGCTGGGGCTACAAAACAGAGGATGATTTCCGCACGGTAGTAAAAAAATACCGCGAAAACCATGTGCCGCTCGATATGGTTTACATGGATATTGACTACATGCAGGATTACAAGGACTTCACCGTAAATGAAGAACGTTTCCCGGATTTCGAGGGATTTGTACAGGATATGAAAAAAGAAAAGATCCATCTCGTTCCGATCATCGATGCCGGTGTGAAAGTCGAAGAGGGTTATGACATTTACGAAGAGGGCTGTGAAAAAGGCTACTTCTGCCGCCGCGAGGATGGCTCCTACTTCGAAGCTACTGTATGGCCGGGCTGGACTCATTTCCCGGATGTCTTAAATGCAGATGCCAGAAAATGGTTTGGTGACAAATACGATGTTCTCGTTTCCAAGGGAATCGATGCCTTCTGGAATGACATGAACGAGCCATCCATCTTCTATTCCCAGGAAGGCCTTGCTGATTTCAAGGAGACTGCAAAGAAATATGTGGAAGGTGACCCGGAGGTTCCGCACTACATGGTAGGCGGAAAGCTTCAGGCACTGGCAAACAACCATGAGGACTATAAACGCTTCTATCACAACGTAAACGGCGAACAGGTCCGCCATGACAAGGTACACAATCTGTTTGGCTACAACATGACACGTTCTGCCGGTGAAGCTTTTGAACGAATTTCCCCGGATAAGCGAATCCTGATGTTCTCCCGTTCTTCCTACATCGGCATGCACCGTTACGGTGGAATCTGGACCGGAGACAACTGCTCGTGGTGGTCACATATCCTGCTGAACCTGAAGATGATGCCGTCCCTCAACATGTGCGGTTTCCTCTATACCGGAGCCGACCTCGGCGGATTCGGTGCAAATACCACAAGAGACCTGCTGCTCCGCTGGCTGGCACTTGGTGTTTTCACTCCTCTGATGAGAAACCATGCTGCACTCGGAACACGTGAGCAGGAACCTTACCAGTTTGAGCATATCGAGGACTTCCGCAACGTCATCGGCGTCCGCTACCGCCTCGTTCCGTATCTGTACAGTGAGTACATGAAGGCTGCTTTAAACGATGATATGTACTTCAAACCGCTTGCCTTCGTTTACCCGGATGACAAGCTGGCAAGAAATACAGAAGATCAGTTGATGATCGGTAATGAGATCATGATCGCACCGGTTTACACCCAGAATGCCATTGGCCGTTACGTATATCTGCCGGAAGAAATGATGTTTGTAAAATTCCTCGGCAATGGAAACATGTTCCAGGAGGTTCTTCCGAAAGGTATCCACTACGTAGAAGTTGCGCTGAATGAGGTTCCGCTCTTCATCCGCAAAGGCTGCGCAATCCCGGTTGCCGATTTTGCAGAATCCGTACCGGATATCAAAGAGGAAAGCATCCGCATGGTCGGATACGAAGGCGCTTCCTACGAGCGTTATACCGATGACGGAGTTTCCCGCATCTGATTTTAAACACAATTTGTAACGATTCAGAGCCATGCGAAATGGAAGAAAAATCGCGAATCATGTTTACATGAATGAGCTATTTTTCTGGAATTTCATATGGCGAGAAGCAACATCGAGATGCAGCGGAAGCGGAATCGAGATGGGGCTCTGAATCGTTACCACAATTTTTGAATCATCTCTCCCCTTTACAGGAGTTCTTCGGAATCCAAAGCTTCCGGGAACTCCTGTCATTTTTTTCAAACGCCTCCCGGGAGTTCCTTTTGTCCGATCGCTCTCCCGACAAAAAAACGGGAACCTCCTGCATCTTTTCCCGGAGTTCCCGCCTTTGCTATTCTCTCTTCTCTTTATTCTGTCTTCGGAAGCCGTACTTCTACAACAGCTCCGTAATTTTCATCCATGTTAGAACACGTAATACTTGCCCGTTCCCCGTACATCAGTGCCAGACGGCGTTTGATATTGGAAATGCCGACATGGTGGCGGCCGTGATAGATAATCGGCGTGTCATGTTCGATCGCATCCAATGCTTCTTTTGAGAATCCGTTTCCGGTATCGGAAATGCAAATGTAGAGGTACTCGCCGTCTTCATACGTCTCATTTGTCAGATACAGGGAAATCTCACTCTTCCGATCCAGGGATACACCGTGTACCACGGAGTTTTCCACCAGTGTCTGCAACAGGAGAGACGGAACCTTCCATTCTCCGATATCACCGTCCATCGTCGCTTCAAAGGAAAAGGCTTCTTCCCCGTACCGCAGCTTCTGGATGCGGATATATGCCTCAATATGCTCCAGTTCTTCCTCTACATCTCGCTGTTTTTTGGAATCCTGAAAAATATAGCGCATATAATCCGACAGCACCGTTGTAATTTCCACAATCTCTCCCTCATTATTCTTATCCGCAATGCCATGGATCAGGCTCAGGCAGTTCAGGAAAAAATGCGGCTTGATCTGTTCCTGCGTGTATTCCAGCTCGGCTTTCTGTTCGGCAAGCTCTTTTTCGTAGATTGCAATTTTCAATCCCTGTATTTTCCGCAGCAGTTCCTTGAATTTGCCGCTCACAGACTCCAGCTCTAACAGATTGTTGCTTCCATCGTCATTCAGACTCTGTTCTTTTTCCAGCTCCTCCAGTTTTTGTCCGAATTTTTCCAGCGGTTCCAGAATCCGGTGGTAATATGCTGTAATTTCCAGTGCGCAGACAATCAGAAGAACCGCGATCAGGACGACGAATGCAATCTGCATAATCAGTACATTCTCAAGAATACCTCCTCCCGGAAGAACCATAAGATTGATTTTTCCGACCGTGCCAAGCTGGTAGGAATAGACCGTCGCATTTTTCTCCTTTTTCTTTCCCGCTTTGGAAAAATCGATAATCTCATTCTTATATTTTTCCGATGTGTCTGCCTGCGTCATCACGCGCCCTCTGGCATCTACCATAAACGGAATGACATCATACTCCTCTGTTTTGGCGCGGATGGTCCGGAAAATCAGATTCAGATTGATGACGCAGCCGATAACTTTTTTGTTTTTCGCGTACCAGCCGACAATATAGTCGTCGTCGCCAAACGTAATCACGGTCCATTGTGTGCTGATCGAATCCTTGGATGTCATAATCTGCAGATAGGACATCAGCATCTGATTCAGCGTTGTCATTCCCTTACTCTCGGTAAACATAGTTCCGCTGTCCGTAATCAGAACATTGGCTTTCTGGCCGTAGACAAAGAAGGTCTGTATCTCATGGTAACGGATCTTCAGCACGCGGTTTCGCTCCCGCAGCGTCTGCTCCATTTCATAATACTGAGCATCTGTCGATGTTATCTGATCCGGGATTTCTTTGATGTTGCTGTCAGAATCCAGCAGATAGATCAGTTCACTGTTGATCTGCGACATATCACGGTTGATCTGATCGACATAGAGCTTTGCCGTATCGGCAATATATTTATCTGCCAGCTTGCGGTTTTCCCAAACGCCCCAGAGCAGGCAGACAACAAGCCCCATCAGGACCAGAAAAACCGGAGTTCCAAGCCGCAGGGACGTATCCTTCAAACTGCGTATTCGAACGCTGCGCAGCATCCTTCGTTTTCCTTTCTGCCAGAGATTCATAAGCGCATCCACCCCTCCTTTTTTTCTGTCTGTAGAGCGACTGCCGGACGCCGCACCTTACCGCGCAGCTCCGGCAGTCGTTTTACACTCACGGAATATATTTGCAACTATGTTCTTTGTAACACAGCCCATTATATCACATTTTTGGGCTTTGTCCATGCAGAGTCCGTGCTTTACATGGTGAGAACATGATTCTTTGTTACCGTTCGCCTGGTACCGGTGAGCGGTAACATTCTCTTATTCAGAGAAAATGTTCAGCAGCTTTTCTGCATCCGCTCCTTCTTTTACGAATACCGGAATAGTATCCAGCGGTGCAGCAACCGTTACCTTCTGTCCTCCCTCATACTTTTCTCCGGTCCATGCGTTAAACCATGCTGTTCCATCCGGGAGATAAACCTCGCGCTCCGTTACGTGATCCTCCATCACAGGTGCAACATAGAGATCCGGTCCAAACAGATAAGCGTCCTCCACATTCCAGCTTTCCTGATCGGCCGGGAAATCATAGAAAACAGGCCGCATCACCGGGGTTCCGTCCTCATGTGCTTTCTTCATCTGTACCCGGATATAATCTCTCAGGCGCTCACGCAGGAAAATGTATTTCTTTGAAATCTCATATGCCTCATCGCCAAAGCTCCAGATCTCATTGTCGCTTCCGGAACCAATCTGCTCTGCGCCGTAGCCCTCCTGCGGGTTACGGTTTCCGTGCAGACGCATGACAGGGCAGAAGCAGCCATACTCAAACCAGCGGATATACAGACGGTGGAAATCCGGGTCGTCCGTTCTCGCGCCGTGGAAGCCGCCGATGTCGGTCGTCCACCACGGAATACCGGCAATTGCCATGTTAAGGCCGGCCTGTACCTGGCGTTGGAAGCACTCAAAGGAGCTTACAATATCGCCCGACCAGACAAGCGCACCGTATTTTGCGCTGCCTGCCCAGGCAGAACGGATCAGGCTGATCGGCATGGTATCGCCTTCTGCCGTCATGCCGTCATAGAACGCTTTCAGATAATATTTCGGATAAATATTTCCGACCTCCTGTACGCTTCCGAGCTGATAACGGTAGTTCTTGAAATCATAAACGCTGTATTCCGGCTCTGCCACATCCAGCCAGAAGAGCTTGGCACCCTGATCATAATAATTTTTCTTGATCTTCTCCCAGACATATGTTCTTGCATCCGGGTTAGTCGCATCGAAGAAAACTTCATTTCCGCCGCAGAGCATCGTCAGCGGTACACCGTGCTCCGTGCGAACCAGATAGCCCTTCTCTTTCATCTCCTCGAAGTTTTCGGAATAAATGTCAACGGTCGGCCATACCGACACAACAACCTGAATTCCCATCTCCTTTAATTCGCGGCACATGCCCGGCACATCCGGCCAGTATTTCGGATCAAATTTGAACTCGCCCTGCTTCGTCCAGTGGAAGAAATCGACGATAATCACATCAAGCGGTATGCCAAGCTCTTTGTATTTTCTTGCTACAGACAAGAGCTGCTCCTGGTTCCAGTAGCGGAGCTTGCACTGCCAGAAGCCCATACCGTACTCCGGCATCATCGGCGGTTTTCCGGTCAGCGTCATATAATTCTCCTCGATCTCGGCAGGCGTATCACCTGCAATCACAAGATAATCGATTTCTTTCCCGGATTCTGTTACCCATTCCGTTCCATTATTCGCAAACATCACCTGTCCGACGCCCGGATTGTTCCATAAGAAGCCGTAGCCGATACTGGAAAGATAAAACGGAACACTGACCTGTGAGTTTCTCTGTGCCAGCTCCAGCATACAGCCCTTCAGATCCAGCTCATGCTGCTGATACTGTCCCATTCCGAAGATTTTCTCACCTTTTCTTGCTACAAACCGCGTTACAATACGGAAATTATCCCCGACGCCGTTGCTGTACTCGCGTCCCATGATGTTGAGCGGCATGCTTTCCTCATCGCGCAGACGGCGGAAATGCTCCTTTAACAGAACTCTTCCATCCTCATGATAGAACGTAATGACGCTGCCGGAATCGATCACTGCATGAAGCTTTCCATTTGTGATTTTTCCGTAGGAAGTATCCGTTCCCTCGTACATATTGGCAAAGGCTCCGCCTTTTGCTGATGGATCCTCAAAGATTTCAACCTCTCCCGCATGCGCGTCCTTTGCTTCCAGCGCCCAGTCGCGGCCGGTAAAGCTTCGATTTTTTGTCGCGCGCACACGCAGTGCATCTTTTCCCCACGCTTCGATGCAGACGGTCTCGCCATCGTAAGAATAAATTAACTTACCCTCTTTTTCCCAAAACATGTAAAAATCCTCCTTTTTTCAAAAACGGCAGGTCATTTCTGGCCTGCCGTTTCTCCTGCTGTTTTGCACCTCAGACATTGACCCGCCGGATCAACGCCTGCTTCTTACAGGTAATATTTTTTCTGTTTATTTTGCCAGATTTTCTTTGTATGCATTGTAAGCATCTGTCTGAATCTGGAGGAACTCATCAATACCCATAGCTTTCAGCTGATCGATGTAGGAATCCCATTCATCATCGATGCCGCCGTCTACTACCCAGTGAGCATACTGTGCTTCTACGTATTTGTAGATATCGGTTCCGATTGCCGTGATTCTGGAAAGGTCTTCGTCGGTATACTGAACCATCGGGAATCCGCAGTTTTTCTCAGTATCAACGTATTTCTCATTGATTGCATCATCGGCCAGTTTGACACCGTCGCCCTGATCCTCAGGAAGAGAAACTTTGTCATAGAAATCCTCGTTCATGTATTTCGGACCGAAATCACGTAAGGAGTTGGACCATGCAGAGGTATCCAGAGAAGATCCATCGCTTGGTACATCTACATTGTAGGTTCCGTCGCCATTGTCTGTGATCTGGCTTCCAACGGAACCATAGAAGGTCTGTAACGATGCAAGATCGGTGTAAAATTCATCTGCCCACTTCAGCAGGGTGTCAGGATCTTTACAGTCTTTGGAGATCATGAGCTCACGGTCGGAGATATCAAGGTAATTGGTTGCTGCTTCTACGTAGTGGTTTCCATCGTAGCCTTCTACTGCCTCAAGAGTCTTAAACTGATTTACGTTCGGACCAACCTGAGCGTCTGCAGTCCATCCAAAGATAAGACCTACCTGAGAACCGCCATCAGCCTGCTGTTTTGCTGTCTGCATGGAGCCATCCTGTGTGAAGTACTCTGGGTCAACAACGCCCTCTTCCCATAACTGACGCATCCATTTTACTGCTTCTTTGTAATTTTCTTCCATCGGCATGAAGACCGGTTTTCCTTCGCCATTCAGTCCCATGTAGTTTCCGTCACGGCTTACCATGGTTCCGAACGGGGAAAGGATGTGGCGCAGATCACCGCTTAACAGTCCGCTGCTTGCTGCATTTGTGATACCGATCTCATTGGTTGGATCGCCATCGCCGTCAGCATCTTCTGTCGCAAATTTAACAAGAACCTCTTCCAGTTCTTTATAGGTCTTCGGAGTTTCCAGTCCTAAGTTATCCAGCCATTCCTGGTTGATGCACATAACATCGCCGCAAACCTTCGGACGAAGCGGAAGCTTCTTCGGTAAGCTGTAGATTCTTCCGTCACGGCTGGTGCAGACTGCTTTCAGTTCCGGATCAGCCTCAAAGGCTGCTTTCAGGTTTGGCATATCTTTTTCGATCAGATCTGTCAGATCCAGGAATGCCGATTTGTTCTGTGCCATATCTGCCTGTGTTAAGCAGATAGATCCAAGGAATGCATCCGGGAGGTCTCCGGAAGCCAGCAGCAGAGATTTCTGCTCGGACCAGTCACTGTTGTAATAAACCTGCCAGTCGATGTTGATATTCATCTTGTCCTCGATTTCCTTCATGACGCCTTCATGCAGGAAATCGGTCGGCCAGGTATCGGTCCATCTTACCGTTGCAATTTTGTAGGTTGGGCGGTCACTGGTATCTGTCGTGTCACTGGCAGAAGATTCTGTCTTGGCAGAACTTGCTGCAGTGCTTCCACTCTTACTTTCCGTTCCTCCATTACTTCCACATCCTGCAAGCAGTCCAGCTGCCATTGCGGCCGAAAGAGCAACGCTCCAGGCCATTTTTGTTTTCTTTCGCATCATCATCTCTCCTTTATGATTTTTTATTTGCAATACTTCTCTCCTGTCCGCAGGATCAGCCTTTTAGTGATCCGAGCATAACACCCTGATTGAAGTATTTCTGCACTAACGGGTACATACACATGATCGGCGCGGAGGAAACCACGATGATCGCGTATTTGATGAGGTCGGCCATCTGCTTTGCCTCAACGGCTGCAGCGCCGGTACTCATGGCACTCATGGTCTGATTGCCGACCAGAATGCTTCGAAGGACAATCTGCAATGGCTGCAGACTTTCGCTTCGGATATAAATCAATGCGTTAAAGTAGGAATTCCACTGTCCTACTGCCGCCCACAGGGCGATAACAGCGATAACGGCTTTGGAAAGTGGAAGGACAATTTTGAAGAAGAAGCCAAGATATCCGCATCCATCCAGCTGCGCCGCCTCCCAGAGATCCTCCGGGATACTGTTGTTGAAGAACGTTCGTCCTACGATGATGTAATACGTTACAACGGAGAACGGAACAACCATAACCCAGAAGGTGTCCAGCAGATGAAATCTCTGTACTGCCAGGTAGGTTGGAATCAGACCGCCGGTGAAGAACATCGGGATCAGGTAAAATGCTGTGAAAAATCTTCTTCCATATAAATGCTTTCTGGAAAGCGCGTAGGAAGCCGGAATATTGACAACGAGTGTCACAAGCGTTCCCATAATTACGTAAGCAATCGTATTCCGGTAGCCAGTCCACAGCTTTGCGTAGCTCGCCAGCTGCTTATACCCTTTGAAGTTAACTCCTTTTGGAAGGAACATAATCTGTCCGTTGGATACGGCTGCCGGATCACTGAACGATGCAATGACGATGAAGTACATCGGATACAGGGTAATGATGATCAGAAGCACGCCGATCGTATACAGGATGATATCGAAAATCCAGTCTTCTCTGGATTTCTTTACTTTGTTTGTTGATACTGCTTTTGCTTTACTCATATTTTTGCTCTCCATTCCTATGTAGGCTCAAAATTCTGTCAGATCAGTGAGGTATCACTCATTTTACTGGAAAGGAAGTTGACTGCCAGAAGAAGAACCAGGTTGATAATGTTGTTAAACAGGCCAATTGCAGCGGAAAGGCTGTACTGGCTGCTCACAAGACCCATCTTATACACATAGGTGGAAATGATCTCACTTGAGGTACTGTTCAGTGTATTCTGCAGCAGGTAAACCTTCTCAAATCCAACGCTCATGACGCTTCCCATTCTCATGATAAACATGATGGTTGCCGTCGGCAGCAGAGCCGGAACATCGATGTGGATCATTTTGTGCCATTTGTTGGCACCGTCCATCGTCGCCGCTTCATACAGGGTCGGGTCTACAGAGGAAAGTGTTGCGATATAGAGGATACTGTCCCATCCTACATGCTGCCATGCCTCAGACCATACATAAATGTGTGGGAATGCTTTTGCGCTTCCCATCAGGTTCGGGAGCTTGAATCCAAGCAGTCCGACCAGCTTTGCGATAATACCTGTACTCGGGGAGAGGAACAGGATCAGCATTCCGGCCATAACAACGGTAGAGATGAAGTGCGGCAGGTAAGTCGATACCTGGAAGAATTTTTTAAATTTCTGTGCCTTCATCTGGTTAACCAGCAGTCCCATGATAACAGGGAGCGGGAATGTTACTGCGATGGTGTAAAGACTGATGATGATTGTGTTTTTGATGGTCAGACCGAACTGATAAGAGTTAAAGTACTGCTTGAAATATTTCAGTCCTGCCCAGCTGCTTCCCATAATTCCATCCGCAGGTGTAAAGTTTTTAAATGCAATCACAATTCCGTACATCGGATAGTACGTAAACAGGGCAAAAATGATGATAGAAGGAAGCATCAGTAAGTATAATGGCTTGCTTCTTCTCACTCCCTCTACAAATCCTATGGAGCTCTTCTTTTTGGTTTTACTATGGTTGGCGCTCACATATCATCCCTTCTTTCCTTTAGATTTTTCGTAACTGTTCAGAGTCCCATCTCGATTTTTCTTCCATTTCGCATGGCTCTGAATCGTTACAATTTTTCTTTTTCATGCTCTCGTTTCAACCGATGAACATATTATACAAAAAAGAGGGGCGTTTTTCTATTATTTTCCGGCAGTCTGTATATTAAAAAAGAGATGTCTTTTCACATCTCTTTTTTAAGCAGAACGTTTTTTTGTTATTGACATCGTTTTTTTGTTATTTTTGTCTGCTCCGGTACTCATTTGGTGTACATCCGACCAGCTCCCGGAACGTTTTACTGAAATAAGAAAAATTTCCATAGCCGACTTCCATCGCAATTTTGCTGATCGGAAGTGAGGAACTGCGTAAATACTCCTTGGCCCGCTCAATGCGCCGCTCGGCAATATAATTCGGAAGCGACATTCCCGTTGTTTTCATAAAAATTTTGGAAACGTAGTCCTCTGAGAGAAACACTTTTCCTGCAAGCACGGATCTTGAAAGATCCTCGTTCAGATTCTGTTCGATATAGTCTTTTAGCTGCTCCACCACATTGTCACTGCGGGATTCGTTCTTTTTCTGACCTTCCAGCACATCAAACAGATAATCGATGAACGCATGGGCACCTACCACAGAGAGAACCGCCTCTCTCCGTTTCGTTTCATATTCTTCACAGTCAAAAATCTGACCGAAAACGATATTGCTTTCTTTTAAATAAACATATATATTCTGTATCATTTCTTCAAAAAAACGACTTGTGAAATCTTTTCGCAGACCGCCGCTTTTCTCACGCTTTTTCAGATATTCCTGCAGCTTTTCCCGCACAGCCGCAAGGGAATCGGATCGCTCCATCTCAGCCAGATACGTTTTCCACGGCACTTCCTGATAATCACGCTCTACGAAGGACCAGCGTGTCTCATACAGAATCCCTGTTTCATCCGGCACTACATACTTTTCCATCTCTTCGAGCTGATCGCGGCTCTTTGAAATCTCATCCAGTACCGCCGGTTTTCCCATATACATGCAGAATCTTGCCGGAAACGCGCCCGCCAGACAGGTCCGCAGTTCTGCCAGTTCCTCCTGCGTTCCCATCGCACTTCCGTGATTTCGCAACACAACCGCCCATTCCAGATCGCTGACATGTACCACGGTTTCCAGTTTCATTTCTGTTGTTTCCACATATTCCGTCAGAACATTTGTAATCACAAAATTATATAAACTGATCTCTTTTTTATAATGTTCCTTATCCGGAATTTCCAGTACCCGCAGCAGAATCAGACGGAAGGTCTCATCCGGAGTACAATATCCGCTCTTTTTTGCCCTTTCAATCCAATACTCCTCCTGCAGACACTGAACCAGAAGATCCTCCCAGAATTGCTTTTCATTCTCTCCTTTTTTCTCCTGTTTCTTCTGTTTTTGATGTTTTTCCTGCACAATCCCGACAATTCTGCGCAGCGCTGTTTCCAGATCCGCATTGGAAATCGGTTTTAACAGATATTCCCTTGATGACAGCTTCAGCGCCATCTGCGCATACGCGAAATTTGCATAGCTGCTCAGGAAGGTACATTCGATATCCAGCTTTTTGTACCGGATCCATTCCAGAAGCTCCAGCCCGTTCCCCTGCGGCATATCAATGTCACACAGCAGCATTTCAATCGGATACTCTTCCAGCAGCTTTTGCGCCTGACGGATGTTGTTTGCCGTAAATACCATATCAATTCCAATTCCGCTCCAGTTGACGGTTTCTTCCAGCTTTTCCACCAGAAGCTTATCATCATCTACAATCAGAATACTAATTCCCATAGGTAAGCCTCCAATATATTTTTCTTCTTTTTCCTACAGAAAAAAGCCAGCCGACAGACTCTTATTTTTCTGTCAGCTGGCCTGTTTAAAAACCATTATAACCTGTTTATTCTTTTCCGTCAAAGCAATAGGTACACATTTTGCATTTCGGCAGTCCGATCGACTCTACCAGATCGTCCAGACGGTGATACCTGAGGCTGGTGAAATTCTGACGGCGGCAGATTTCCTGGCACATGGACTCGTAGCGGTCACTCTTCGGATCTGCATACTCTTCCAGTACTTTCTCTGCGTTTTCTCCCTCTTTTTCCAGAATAATCCGTCTGGTGATCAGATCCAGCTCGGATTTGGAGCGGGAGAAATTCAGGAATTTGCAGCCATACAACAGCGGCGGGCACGCTGGGCGGACATGAACTTCTTTTGCACCGCTCTGATATAAGAATTCCGTTGTCTCACGGAGCTGTGTGCCGCGCACGATGGAATCGTCGATCAGCAGCAATTTTTTTTGATCGATCAGTGCCTGCACCGGGATCAGCTTCATTCGGGCAATCAGATTTCTCTGTTCCTGATTTGTCGGCATAAAGGAGCGTGGCCAGGTCGGGGTATATTTGATAAATGGTCTTGCAAACGGAACTTTGGACTCATTTGCATAGCCGATTGCATGGGCAATTCCGGAATCCGGAACGCCTGCAATGAGATCTGGGTGGACATTGCTTCCCGCATCACGTTTGGCAAGCATGGCACCGCAGTGATACCGCATCTCCTCTACATTGATCCCCTCATAGGACGCAGTCGGGTAACCATAGTAAACCCACAGGAAGGAACAGATCTTCATCTCCTCCTGCGGCGGCACGAGCATCTCGACGCTCTCCGGCGTAATAAAGTCAATCTCACCCGGTCCGAGTTCATGGTAATCCGTGTAACCCAGGTTCAGATATGCAAAATTTTCAAAGGATGCGCAGTACGCTCCCTCTTTCTTTCCAATGACAAGCGGGGTGCGGCCTTTTTTATCGCGCGCAGCGTAGATGCCGTCTTTTGTCAGCAGCAACAGCGTCATGGAACCGTCAACAACATCCTGCAGATGGCGGATGCCCTCCGGAATCGTCTTTTCACTGCAGATCAGAGATGCCGCAAGCTCAGTTGCATTGATCTGACCGGTGCTCATCTCCTGGAAATGGGTGCGGCCGTTGCCGTAAACCTCTTTTAAAAGCTGATCCATGTTGTTGATTTTTCCAACCGTGGTAATCGCAAAGCTTCCAAGGTGTGACTGGATCAAAAGCGGCTGCGGTTCATAGTCGGAAATGCAGCCAATGCCGAGGTTTCCCTCCATTTCTTCCACATCACGCTCAAATTTTGTACGGAACGGTGAATTTTCAATGTTGTGGATAGCACGTGAAAAGCCATTTGCTCCGTATGTCGCCATACCGCCTCTTCTTGTTCCGAGATGTGAGTGATAGTCTACTCCATAAAACAGTTCCAGTGTACAGTCTTTTCTTGATGCAACTCCAAAAAAGCCTCCCATTTCTTGTCTACCTCTCTTTGTGTATTTTTTCTCTCTTGGGTTCTCTTAAATATGAATGCCCCGGCAAACCGGGATGCCCGGTTACTGTTCACCGATGCGGGAACCGCAACCATTCTTCTTTTAGTGTACCACGATCTTCTCCGTACTGTAAAGTACAACTAATAAATTTGATATAAAAAATAATCTACATTAATAAATAAATTTACAGCTTTTTCCACAAAGATTCTACCGCAAAATCAAAAAAAGAAAGTATTGATTCTTTTTATCGGTTATGATACTTTAAAACTGTTTACGAATGTTGGTTTTGCGTTAAACGCAATAAAACGATTCATTCTTATTTTATCTTTTCTTAATAGGAGGTTTTTACCATGGTTTCACTTTTGTTACCAGTCATTTATCTGGCATTCATCAGTCTCGGACTGCCGGATTCTCTGCTCGGCTCAGCGTGGCCGGTCATGTATCAGGAGCTTGGAACTTCTGTTTCTTCTGCCGGCATCATTTCTATGATTATTGCCGCCGGAACAATCGTATCCAGTTTGAACAGCGACCGTCTGAATACCCGCTTCGGCACCGGAAAAATCACGGCAGTAAGCGTTCTCACAACAGCAGTGGCGCTGTTTGGATTCTCCGTCAGCCACTCTTTTCTCGCTCTCTGCCTCTGGGGTATCCCCTATGGTCTCGGCGCCGGAAGCGTGGACGCAGCCCTGAACAACTACGTTGCCCTGCACTACAAAGCCCGCCATATGAGCTGGCTGCACTGTATGTGGGGCGTCGGATGCAGCACCGGTCCGGTCGTCATGGGATATGCCATCAATCATTCCACCTGGAACAACGGCTACCGTACCATCGCCCTGTTCCAGATTGTGCTGACTCTGATTTTATTTTTCAGTCTTCCTCTCTGGCAGAAACCATCTGCTGATGCTTCTGCAGATGAGAACTCCGTTCCGGAGCAGAGAAGTTTTTCCCGCCTGATCCGCGTTCCCGGTGTCAAAGAGGTTCTGACCTGCTTTTTCTGCTACTGCGCAGTAGAATCTACTGCCGGCATGTGGGCTGCAAGCTACTGTACTCTGTTCCGCGGCATTGATGCAAAACGCGCAGCAAGCTGGGCAAGCCTGTTCTACATTGGCATCACGATCGGACGGTTCTTCTGCGGTTTCATCACGATGAAATTAAATGATCAGAAAATGATTCGGCTGGGACAGGCTGTCATCGCAATCGGCACGATTCTGATGCTGCTGCCGCTTGGCGATTCCCTTCTGTTTATCGGCCTGATCCTGATCGGACTTGGCTGTGCGCCGATTTATCCTTCCATCATTCACGAGACACCGGCAAACTTCGGTGCTGACTTAAGCCAGGGAATCATCGGCATCCAGATGGCCTTTGCTTACGTCGGAACCTGCCTGATGCCGCCGGTTTTCGGCGTTCTCGGCCAGCATATTTCCTTCGGACTGTATCCGGTATTCCTGATGGCCATTTTGATTCTGATGGTTGTAATGGCAGAGCGGATGCACCGCGTAACGGCGGAAAAGAGAAATTCCTATAAAGCCAATTATTAATTCCATTGTCCTGCAGCAGGAATTCGGTTTTTGATATGTTGCGTACAGGAAAATTCAACGATGTTTCCTGTAAGTAAAAATACATCTGATCAAGGTACTCCCTGAGCAGATGTATTTTTTTTAATTGCGGAAATATTTTTTAAGCACGCTCCTGCTCGAACTCTTTTGCCACATCCTCCAGCCGATTCAAGCGGATATTTTGTCAACGCAACGCAAAAACCGGAATGCTTACACATTCCGGTTTCCAGTAGAGCGCGAGACGGGATTCGAACCCGCGACCCCAACCTTGGCAAGGTTGTACTCCACCCCTGAGCCACTCGCGCATTTTTAATTTTTTATCTTGTTAAGTGCTCGCTGCACCTTACAAATGATACTATACAGGAACTTCCCTCATTTGTCAACACTTATTTTCAATTTTTTTCAAAAAAATCAAAAAACATCTACGATTCACCCAATTTTCGCCCTTCTGGCGGATCCAGCCGCTTTACCCCCGTCCCCACTGTCAGACCTCGTGCGGCTTCGTACCTGCGATGCAGGTACGAAGCCGCACGAGGTCGTCCGAGGTCGTCCATCCTTTCTCCCCTAAGCCTTCAGAATCGCGCTCAGCACATACTGATTATTTGAGAAGTTTTTCTGCGAAATATCCCCGAGTCTGATCAGGTCAACATCCAGCCACAGTTCCTCTGCTGCCACCATCATATTTGCAAACATAATCCCGAAATTCACCTCATCCCACTTCCGAAGCTTCTCCACACTGTGCTTCTTCGAGAAAATATGAATCCTGTTATCATACACCACAAATCTCCACGGCTGGCTGTTCATACTGGATGGCGACAGTCTCGCCGCTTCCAGCATCTGCGTCATCCACTGTCGCGGCACCTCTTTGAACACACAAAGATCCTCCAGCGGCAGTCTCTTTGCTTCACTTTGCCGTCTCGTATGCGAACCATGACTCTTACCAAAAGCGACGATCCCCACCAGCCGCTTTCCGTTCTTCTCAAGCTCCGCCTTTTTCACACGATTACTTCCGATAAAGCAGGTTCCCAGTCCGATACTGCACAGATACAGCACCATCTGTTCCATAATATAACCCACGTTCATCAGATATCGTTCTGACTCCTCCGAATAAAAAGCCATATAATACGGCGCCTTCACACTGAACATACTGAGCATTCTCTCCTGCCCTTTTCTGTTGTCCAGAATCGCCATATCCACACCGATGCCCGAAAACAGTGCCGGCATCTCCTTATAATGCTCCCAAATCTTATCCAAAGTCTGCGGCGGAAGCGTATCAAAACAATAATTCCTTACTGATTTTCTAACAAAAATAGCCTCATATAAATTCATACTCTCACCCTTACTTCATCTGCTATCCGTCTGTTTTTGTTACAGTTCACTGCTGAATGAACAGTAATATTTCTTTCATAGCCGGCCGCGGCCCGCTCCCCATTTTTACAGGAGCAAAGCCGCATTCCGAAAAATTTACGTTTAATCTTCCGCATTCGACAGAAATACGGAAATTCTCCCTCTTAATCGCAAATATTTTTCAATTTCCAGCTCATCCATTTTTACTCTGTAATAATATTGTAACATATCCAAAAACTTTTTCAAGGGAAAAACGCGCCAAATTTTGTATATTTTTCACACATATTTCCCATCAAATTTATGCAACTTTAAAACCTGTGCTTACGCTTCCGCGGTCAGCTTCTCCAGCTCCTCCACATAAGAAGCAAACACATCCAGCGCCTCTTCCACCGGCTCCGGCTTCGTCATATCGACGCCGCAGATCTTCAAAAGGTCAATCGGATCCATCGAGCAGCCGCCGCTTAAGAACTGTTTGTACTTCTCCACGATACCCGGCTCCCCTGCCAGGATCTTGCTGCTGATCGCAATCGCCGCCGAAAATCCCGTTGCATACTGATATACATAGAACGGTGTATAAAAATGCGGAATTCTCGCCCATTCCAGCGCGATCTGCGGATCCGAAATCATATCCGGTCCGAAATACTCCTTGTTGATCGACAGATACAGCTCCGAAATACCGTCCGCCGTCAGCGTGCCTTCCTCTGCCATCTTCTCATGAATCCGCTTCTCAAACTCCGCAAACATCGTCTGGCGGAACACCGTTCCCTTAAACTGATCCAGGAAATAATTCAGCAGGAAAATCTTCTCCTCTTTTTCTTTCGCATGCTTCAGCAGATAGCGGATCAGCAGTGCCTCGTTGCAGGTTGATGCCACCTCAGCGACAAAGAGGCGGTACTCCGCATACGTAAACGGCTGTGTATGGTTCGAATACCAGGAATGCAGCGAATGGCCCATCTCATGCGCCAGTGTGAAGACCGAATCGATATTTCCGTTAAAGCTCATCAGCACATACGGATGGGAATCGTAAGAACCCCAGGAGTAAGCACCGCTCTTTTTTCCTTCGTTCTCATAAACATCCACCCAGCGCTCCGAAAAGCCCTTGTCCAGCAGTGCCACATAATCATCCCCGAGCACGGCAAGCGCTTTCTTCACGATCTCGATCGCCTGCTCATACGTATATTTCTGCTCGTACTCTTTCGTCAGAGAAACGTAAACATCATACATATGAAGTTCATCCACACCGAGCAGCTTTTTACGCAGTGCCACGTAGCGGTACATCGCCGGCATTTTTGCATGAATCGCCTCGAGCAGCTTGTCGTAAACCGAAACCGGGATATTTCCGCCATCCAGCGATGCAGCCAGTGCAGATGGATATTTTCTTACATCTGCAAAGAATGCGGCCTGTTTCAGATTGGCACCGAACGTTGCGGCGAGCATGTTTTTGTGTTTTTCATACTCCGCATAATACTTCTCAAACGCTTCTTTTCTGACCCGGCGGTCCTTCGACTGTAAAAATCCGACGAAGGTGCCGTGGCTCAGTGGAACCTGATTTTCCTCTTCATCCGTGACCGGCTGGAATCTGAGGTCTGCGTTCGAAAATGCCGAGAAAATCTGATCCGGGCTGGATGCCATCTCTCCGGCTTTTGCAAGAACCGCCTCCATCTCCGGCGAGAGAATGTGCTCTTTCTTGCGGAAGTTTTCTTTTAATATGCGATCGTACAGACGGAGCGGCTCATATGCTTTTTCAAATTCTGTAACCGTCTCCTCGTCAAGCTCCAGGATCTCCGGCTCTACGAAAGAAGAGGCATCCGCAAGAACAGCCATCATGCTGTCCATCTTTCCGGCATAGCCCTGATACTTCTGATTTCCCATATCCTGGTGATATTTCTGGCTTGCATAGACATACAGGCTGGAAAAGACGCGGCTGATGTCATCCAGACCGGAAAGAACGTCATACAGCGCTTCTGCACTCTCTTTCATTGTTCCCTGTTTTGCGCGGAACGCTTCTATTTTCTTCGCAAGCTCCTGCTCTGTTTTCTCAAATTCTTCATCACTACCAAACAAACTCGAAAGATCCCAGCAGTACGCCGGATCCATCTCTTCTCTTTTTTTCAGTTTAATTTCTGCCATATTTCTCCCTTCATCCATCTTTTTAGACGGAACTATTTCTGCGGTTTTTCTTCTAATACTAATGTGCCGCACTTACGCTTAGTTTACCACAATTTAACCTCTAAATCTAAAATTTTTTCTTAATTTTCTTGACAAATCCATAAACCGATTGTATGATTGTACTATCAAATTAATACAGTAGTACAAAAGGAGTGAATGCCATATGCCATGGAATCTTGATTCCTCGCGGCCGATCTATCTGCAGATCATCGAGCGGGTACAGATGGACATCATCACCGGGCGCTATCAGCCGGGCGATAAGCTTCCGTCCGTCCGCGATCTCGCGCAGGAGGCCGCCGTCAACCCGAACACAATGCAGAAAGCGCTTTCCGAACTGGAACGCAGCGGACTGATCTATTCCCAGCGGACCAGCGGACGCTTTATTACCGAAGATAAGGAGTTGATTCATCAGATGAAAAAAGAACTTGCCGCCGCAGAAGTATCTGCTTTTGTTGCCCACATGAAACAGCTCGGCATAACCCCGGAGGAAATCCGGCAGCTACTTGCCGAAACGATTGAGGAGGAAGAAAATCATGAGTGAACTTGTAACGTGTAAAGACCTGACGAAGCGCTTCGGAAACCACACCGCGCTCGATCATCTCAACCTTTCCCTGGATTCCGGGAAAATTATCGGACTGCTGGGGCCCAACGGAAGCGGAAAGACGACGCTCTTAAAGCTGCTGAACGGACTGCTGACCCCGAGTGAGGGTGAAGTCCTCATCGCCGGAAATCATCCCGGTATTGAGACAAAACGGATCGTCTCCTATCTGCCGGATAAAATGTATCTCGGCAGCTGGATGCGCGTCTCGGATCTTTTAACGTATTACAGCGATTTCTTTGAGGACTTTGACATGTCCCGCGCCAATGCCATGCTGGAATCCTTAAAAATCAGCCCGAAGGACCGTTTGAAAACGATGTCGAAGGGAACGAAAGAGAAAGTCCAGCTCATCCTCACGATGAGCCGCCGCGCAAAGCTCTACTGCCTCGACGAGCCGATTGCAGGCGTCGATCCGGCAGCACGCGATTACATTTTATCTACGATTTTAAACAACTACGAACCAGACGCATCCATCCTCATCTCAACACATCTGATTTCCGATGTCGAAAATATTCTCGATGAGGTCATCTTTATCCAGGAGGGCCAGTTAAAACTGCACGCCTCGGTTGAGGATATCCGGATGCAGGAGGGTGAATCGATTGATTCTTATTTCAGGGAGGTATTCAAATGTTAAAAAAATGTCTGAAACATGAGTGGAAAGCATGCTGGAAAAACATGGCGCTGCTGAACGGTGCCGCCATTTTCATGGGCGCTCTCGGAGGCTCCGGATTCCTCTTTTCCCAGATTTCTGAGCTGCCGGATCTGCTGATCGTCCTCTATCTGTTTGCGTACGTTTTGATTGTGATCGCCGCATCCGTCATGACACAGGTGCTGATGATCCAGCGCTACTATAAAAATCTTTTTACCGACGAAGGGTATCTGACCAACGTCCTTCCGGTATCGGCAACGGATCATATTCTCTCCAAAATGCTGGTTTTCGGCGCATGGAGCATCTTAAACGCACTTTCCGTTCTCGCTTCCTTCGCTTTTTTGCTTCTGCCGTCCGCAATCCGGTATTTTACCGCAAACACCCTGCTTTTTTACAACAAGGCCATGACCTTTTCCGATTTTCTGTCCTATCTCTGGGCACAGATTACCGGTGTTGCCGATGCTGCTTTTTCCCTGATCGGCATCACGAACCACATCGGTATGGCACTGTTTTCCATCGTTGGCTTCTTCGCTTCGCTGTTCTTTGGCATTCTTCTGTTCTATGCCGCCATCAGCATCGGAAGCCTGGTATCCAGCCACAAAATTCTGACGGCTGTCCTCTCTTACATCGGCATGACTACCGTGATCCAGATCTTCGGCGGAATCAGCATCGTCCGTGTTTTCCAGGACTCCACACCGACTGCTGTGGTTACCACATCCTCGGTTTCCACACTTATCATCACCGTGGTGCTCTGCGTTGTTCTGTTCCTGATCTGCCGCTATATCTTAAGCAGACGGCTGAATCTTTCATAAAAATTGCATTAAAAAGCGCCGCCGCGGACGAACCGAATCGTCTGCGGCGGCGTTTTGTATGCATGTTCTGCACTTATGCCAGATGCCAGATATCCTCGTTGTACTGTGCAATGGTACGGTCGGAGGAGAAGAAGCCTGCTTTTGCGATGTTGATCAGGCACTTCTTGTTCCATGCATCTTTGTTCTCGTAGTCTTTGTATACTCTTTCTTTTGTCTTGATGTACTCTTTCAGGTCGAGCAGCGTCATGAACCAGTCTTTGTTCAAGATCTCTTTGTAGAGTCTCTCCAGGCAAACCTTGTCGCCGATAGCAAGAAGCTCATCGCTGACGATGAAATCAACCAGCTTTGCAATCTCCGGATCTTCGTCATAGATGTCTTTTGAGCAGTAAGCAGCATCTGCGTACAGGTCGATGACATCCTGCGGTTTCTTTCCGAAGATGTAGATGTTCTCTTTTCCGACAAGATCGCCAATCTCAACGTTTGCACCGTCTTCTGTTCCAAGCGTCAGGGCACCGTTCAGCATGAATTTCATGTTTCCGGTTCCGGAAGCCTCTTTGGATGCCAGGGAGATCTGCTCGGAGATATCTGCTGCCGGGATCACCTTTGCAGCTTTTGATACGTTGTAGTTCTCAAGCATAATCACTTTGAAGTACGGGCTTACCTCAGGATCGTTATCAATCAGCTCCTGCAGGCACAGGATCAGATGGATGATATCTTTTGCGATGATATAAGCCGGTGCAGCCTTTGCACCGAATACCATGGTGATCGGGGTTTTCGGCTTGTTGCCGCTCTTGATATCCATGTATTTGTAAATAGCGTACAGGGCGTTCATCTGCTGGCGTTTGTACTCATGAAGACGTTTTACCTGTACATCGATGATGGAATTTTCATCCAGCGCGATATTCTGTGTCTCATACAGGAACTGTTTGAGATCCAGTTTGCGGTTGTGTTTGATCTCCTCAAGTTTTGCAAGAACCTTCTTGTTGTCTTTGTATTTGAGCAGTTTTTCCAGCTCGTCGGCATCTTTTTTGAATCCCGGTCCGATCAGGCTCTCGATATACTGTGCCAGTTCACGGTTGCAGTGCAGCAGCCAGCGGCGGAAAGTGATTCCGTTTGTCTTGTTGTTGAATTTCTCCGGATAAATATCGTAGAACGGTTTCAGCTCGGAGTTTTTCAGGATCTCGGTGTGCAGTGCTGCAACGCCGTTAACAGAAAATCCGTAGTGGATATCCATGTGTGCCATGTGGACGCGCTGATCCTTGTCGATGATCGCTACTTTCTCATCTTTGTATTTCTTCTTTGCCTGTGCGTCCAGCTCGTGGATAATCGGCATCAGGTGCGGAACAACCTCCTCGAGGTAATCGATCGGCCATTTTTCCAGTGCCTCTGCCAGGATGGTGTGGTTGGTGTAAGCACAGGTCTTGCTTACAACATCGATGGCTTCCTGCATGGTAAAGCCTCTCTCCTGCAGCAGACGGATCAGCTCCGGAATGACCATGGACGGATGAGTATCGTTGATCTGGATCACAACGTGATCATACAGCTTATGCAGATCGTAGCCCTTCTGCTCGCACTCCATCAGGATGAACTGTGCGCCGTTGCTGACCATGAAATACTGCTGGTAGATACGAAGCAGCTGTCCGGCACGGTCGCTGTCATCCGGGTAGAGGAACAGTGTCAGGTTTTTCTGGATCTGATGCTTGTCAAAGTTGATGCTGTCTGATGGAACGATACTCTCGTCTACCGTATCTACATCGAACAGATGCAGACGGTTACAGCCATTGTTGTAACCCGGTACGTCGATATCATACAGGGTAGAATGCATCGTGAAGTTTTTATACGGAACTGCAAAGGATACCGGCTGTCTGACGAGCCAGCTCTCATTTGTGATCCATGGATTTTTCACTTCTTTCTGTTTGTGGTCGACCAGAAGCTGGCGGAACAGACCGAAGTGATAATTAAGGCCGATACCGTCTCCCGGCAGGCCAAGCGTTGCGATAGAATCAAGGAAGCATGCTGCCAGACGGCCGAGACCTCCGTTTCCAAGGGACGGCTCCATTTCCATCTCCTCGATCTCGGTCAGCTCTCTTCCGTGAGCTGCAAGTGCTTTTTCAACTTCCTCGTACATGCCAAGGTTAATCAGGTTATTGGACAGCAGTTTTCCGATCAGAAACTCTGCTGAAATATAATACAGCTTCTTACTTCCGGTGTTTCTTTTGCGACCTGCCATCTCCTGTTTGGTGATAACCATCAGGGCTTCAAAGATTTCGCTCTTTGTGCAGTTGTCCAGATCTCTTCCAAAACGCTCTTTTAAGATTGCCTGAATTCTTTCTTCCATTTTTTTCTCCTCGTATTGCTGTGGATAAATTCCCACAGTGTCATTTAGTTGCGCTGCCATTCCGGATTTCCTGCAATTGGCAGCTTTCGCAGTTCCATTCAAAGCTTTTCCCTGAATGGGACGGTTCACTTCTGAATCACTTTTGGGGGCAGCGAAACAGCAAATATTTTACTGCTGCGCGATCCGCGACTTCGTAGATTCCCTTACGACGAGTTCCCCATCGTATACTTTGCTGCAGGGTTCTTCTTTTCCTGAAATTAAGGAAAACAGCATCTTCGCCGTCTCTGCGGCAAGCTGCTCCACCGGCTGACGGATCGTTGTGATGCTGGGTATATAATACTCTCCTGCATCAATTCCGTCAAATCCGGCGACGGAAATGTCATCCGGCACGGTAAGCCCTGCCTCTTTTAAGGCACGGCACGCACCGATTGCCAGCGTATCCGCGGTGGCATACAGTGCGGAAAACTCCGTCTTTTTTTCCAGAATTTCTTTTGTTATCTTGTACCCTGTGGCGAAAGAATACGTATCGTCCTTCGTCATATGAAATACCAGATCAGGGTCATAAGGTATCCCATGATCCAGTAAAGCCTGGCGGTACGCATTCAGACGGAGCCGTCCGATACTGATGTCGTCCTCGCAGGCGGTAATGATGGCAATGCGCCGGTGCCCGAGACCACAGAGATAATCTACCATCTTATAGCTTTCCCTGTAGTCATCGACCGATACGCTCGCGCACGGTTTTCCTCCGTCTGAAACCGCCCCGATTGTACTGATCACGTACGGAACCGGGATCTGCGCCATTTTCTCATGCGGATGCGTAAAGTTTCCGCCGAGGAAAATGATGCCGCGCAGTCGTTTTTCTTTGACGATCTCGATCGCGGAGTCTACCTCATTTGCCTTTTCCTCTACTCGCTCAATAATGCAGGCGTATTTCTTTTTTCGCACAACCTCTTCAATCACACTGATCATGTTGTTGAAGAACATGTTGTCCATGCCTTTTACCAGAATGGCAATCGCTTTCGCATTCGACCGCTTCAGGTTTCTGGCACTGTTGTTCGGTACGTAATTCGATTCGGCAATCACCTTTAAAATCATCTCTTTTGTTTCCGGATTGATGTCCGGATGATTGTTCATCGCTCTCGATACGGTACTCACGCCTACCTTACATTTGCGGGCAATGTCCCTGATTGTTACCTGTTCCATATTCTGCAGGCCTCTCCTTTAAACTCTGTACCTGTTCTGCCGGAATCTCTTCCGGCTTGTTTCCCCGGCCTGTTTTGCTTTCTTTCCAGCGCGTGTTTTTATTTTGCAATACGTGCTGTAATCTGTGTCAGCCGATGAATTCTCTTTGCCATTTCCGGTGTAAACTGTCCCGGAAGCAGGCGCCATTTCCAGTTATTTCCAAGTGTAGACGGATAGTTAATTCTCGCCTCCGTGCCAAGACCTAAAAACTCCTGCATCGGAGTGACAGCCAGATTTGCCACGCTCTCCATTGACATGCGAATGAAATCCCACGGGAGTTCCTCGTCGGTACTCTTTGCATTTCCCATATACTCTTTGGAGAATTCGCGGTCTTCCTCACTCATGACATAATACCATCCAAGAATCGTATCGTTGTCGTGTGTTCCGGTGTAGACAACACAGTTTCTCTCGTAATTGTGCGGCAGATAATCGCTCTCCTCACGGGAGTCAAAAGCAAACTGCAGCACCTTCATACCCGGATAGCCGGATTCTTTTACCATTTCGATCACGCTCTCGGTAAGGTATCCCAGGTCTTCTGCGATAACGTCCACATCGCCGAGCTTTTCTTTGACGGTGTTGAACAGGTCCATGCCCGGTCCTTTTTCCCAGTGGCCGCGCTCTGCCGTCTGATCACCGAATGGGATGGAATAATATTCATCAAATCCGCGGAAATGGTCGATGCGGACAGTATCGTACAGTTTAAACACGTGAGCCAGACGTAACAGCCACCATGCATAACCTGTGCTCTTATGATAGTCCCATCTGTATAACGGGTTGCCCCAGAGCTGTCCGGTTGCGGAGAACGCATCCGGCGGGCATCCGGCAACTGCTTTTGGCTGGTTGTCCTCATCAAACTGGAACAGAACCGGATTTGCCCAGGTGTCGGCGCTGTCAAATGCAACATAAATCGGAATATCACCGATAATACGGATACCCTTTTCATTTGCGTATGCTTTCAGTGCTTTCCACTGTTTCAGGAACATAAACTGCTGGAATTTGTAAAATGCAACCTCCTCGGCAAGTTCTTCCCGTTTCTGATTCAGTGCTGCTTCTTCTCTGTCTTTTAATTCTGCCGGCCACTCACTCCAGCTGATTCCGCCGAGTGCATCCTTAATCGCCATATACAGCGCATAATCCTCCAGCCAGTAACCATTTTCCGATACAAATGCATCATATACGTCATCTGCCGCAAATCTTTCAAATGCTTTTCTGAGTACTTTGAAACGGGACAGATAAATCTTTTCGTAATCAATATACTCCGCGTTGTCGCCGAAATCGCACGCATCACACTCTTCTTCTGTCAGAAGTTCCTCTTTTACCAGGGTCTCCAAATCAATAAAATATGGATTTCCGGCAAAAGTAGAGAACGACTGGTACGGCGAATCTCCATATCCCGTCGGTCCAAGTGGAAGAATCTGCCAGTAGCTCTGGCCGGCCTCCTCCAGGCGATCCACAAATTCATACGCTTCTTTCGAAAAACATCCGATACCATATCGGGACGGCAGCGAAGCTACCGGAAGTAAAATACCACTTGCTCTCATTTTTAAACCCTTTCTCCTTGTCGTTTTTTCTATCCATCCGACCCCACAAATACATAATTCCTGTTCACGGATACGCAGCAAATTGTAACTTATGCAACCCCTATAGCCAGCTCATTTTGTTTCGTAAAAACAGGGCTGTCGGTATCTCGCCTGTATTTCCGGAAACGGTGTCGGTAACGTTTCCGGAACTCGTTATATTTACAATACCATACTCTGCATCAAAAAACAACCCCCAACCCCCTTATCATATTTACCAAATATTGAATCCTCTGTTTATTCAAAACAACGAATTTGCATTTTTGTAACGATGCAAAGCCATACATAAAAAGACAGCATGCGGGGGGCGGAACCGCTTTGGGCACTTAAAAATCATGAATTTTTCAAGCCTCCCATATAGGTTCTGTCCCCGCATGCTGTCTTTTGCGGTATCTGTTTTTCACTTAAAACTCCAGAATAATCTTTGTTCCGGTTCCAAGCGTACTCTCAATTTTAATCTTCGCATCATGAAGAATCGCTCCATGCTTCACAATGGAAAGTCCAAGTCCCGTACCTCCCGTTTCGCGGGAATGACTCTTATCCACACGATAGAACCGTTCAAAGATCCGCTCCTGATCTTCCTTTGCAATTCCGATTCCGGTATCTGCCACAGATACCACTGCCCGTCCGTTTCTTCCGCGGGAAACCGTCACTTCGACCTCACCGTCCCTGCGGTTGTACTTGATCGCATTGTCGCAGAGATTGTAGATCATCTCATAAAGAACCTGCCGTGCACCTTTGATCCGGCAGCTCTCTCCTCTCAGTGTCATCTTCACCTGCTGCTCCTTTGCCCGTATGGAAAGATGTCCCTCGACATCACGGCAGATCTGCATCAGATCCACTTCCTCCATCGGGATCGACTGGTCGTTCTCGTCCAGTCTGGACAGCTTGATAATATCCTCGACAAGAGAGCTTAACCGGCTCGCCTCACTGTGGATTCTGCCCGCAAATTTGGGAATATCCTCCGGTTTTACCATGTTATTTTCGATGATCTCCGCATATCCGGAAATCGACATCAGCGGTGTTTTCAGCTCATGTGACACATTGGCTGAAAACTCACGGCGCATCACCTCGGCTTTCTGTTTTTCCGTCACATCCAGCACCAGGATGACCGCACCGGATACAACACGGTCCACACGCACCGGATTTGCAAGAAGCTGATAGACTCTTCCATTTATCTCCAGCATCCGTTCCTCGGAACTGCCCTCCAGCGCATGATCCAGTGCCTCCTTCAGCTGCTCGTTGCGGCTGACTGTCACGATATTGTGGTTAATGCACTCCTCCGCTGTCACATCAAACAGATTCTGTGCCGAACGGTTGATGGAAAGTACGACCGACTGGTTTGTCACGATCAGACCATCCTTCATATATTCCGTGATGGCAAGATACTCCTCCTGATTATGGCGGAGCTCCTCCATCTGCTGCTGAATCTGCTTCTGCTGCTGATGAATTCTTCCAAGCAGCGGACTCAATTCCTCATACGCTTTGTTGTCCAGCGGATGATTCAGATCAATCTCATTGATCGGCTTTACAAGCGCCTTTGTCATATGGCTGACCATCAGCAGCTCCACGACAAGAACTGCCGCAATCAGCACAGCCACAAGCCATATATTCCGCAGCATCACACCGAACACACTGTCCGTTGTCAGGGAAACACGAATAATTTTTCCATTGTCCAGGCGCAGTGCCGTATAATATGTTTTGCTCCGCAGCGTTTCGGAATAACGGGAAATATTGCTTTCCCCTGTCTTTTCTGCCTCAATCACCTCCGGCCGCCCGGAATGATTTCCCATCATCTTCGCATCCTCAACCGAATCAAACAGAACGGTTCCGTCCGTGTCAATCAGGGTAACCCGGCTTGCCGTAATCTTGCCGGCCGGTTTATCCAGACTGTCATCACCCATCTTGTCCAGAAAATACCTGTAATACTCACATTCATTTCTCACCGAAACACGAAGCTGCTCCGCCGTATTGTTGTACATTGCCCAGCTCATGGTGAAAAAAGTCAGGATAATCGCAGCGATAATCAACGCTCCCGCATGTTGAAAGACTTTTTTACGCATCTTACTTTCTCAGCCTCCTATCCGGTATCCCACGCCGCGGACCGTCTCGATCAGCTCGCCGCATTCGCCCAGCTTCTGGCGGAGTGTACGCACATGAACGTCTACCGTACGGGTTTCTCCGTCAAAATCATAGCCCCAGACATGGCCGAGCAGACGGTCTCTTGTAAGGACAATTCCTTTATTTTCCATTAAAAACTTCAGCAGTTCAAACTCTTTTAGGGTCAGGGTAACCTTCTCCCCCTTGGCCAGAACCTGGTGCTGCTTTACCTGAATCTGCAGATCCCCGGTCTCCAGCACATCGTTTTCCTTCTCTTCTTTTCCGGCGCGACGCAGCACGGCACGTACCCTTGCGATAAATTCCATCATACCAAACGGTTTTGTAATATAGTCATCTGCTCCGCAGTCCAGACCCATGACCTTATCATATTCAGCGCCCTTTGCCGTTACCATAATGACCGGAATTTCTTTTGTTACTTCCGATGCTTTGAGGCGTGAAAGAATTTCAAGCCCATCCTCTCCCGGAAGCATGATATCCAGAAGGATCAGGTCCGGAAGCTGTTCTGCAATAGCTGCATTCAGCTCTTTTCCGCTTTCCAGGCCTTTTGCGGTAAAACCGCTCGATTCCAGTGTGTATACGATCAGTTCCCGTATATTTCTTTCATCTTCCACGCAGTAGATCATCTGTTATTCCCCTTTATGGTGACCGTTAATGGAGTACACAACCCATTCCGCAATGTTTGTTGCATGGTCACCGATTCTTTCATAATATTTTGCAATCATCAGATAGTCCAGAGACTGGACATCTGTGGTAATTCCCTTTCGCATACCCTGCAGAATTTCATCCTTGACCTCATCAAAAAGATCATCCACGATATCATCGGAATCGATAACCTCCCGTGCAAGCTTCAGATCCTGCTTAACGTATGCATCAATGCATTTTGTTACCATAGAAGCTGTTGCTTTCGCCATATCCTTCAGACGGATGCTTGCATCCGGCACATCAAGACTCGTTACTTTTACGATATCCGCAATATCTGCTGCCTGGTCTCCGATCCGCTCCATATCGGTAATCATTTTTAATGCCGCAGATACCTGACGCAGATCACGTGCTACCGGCTGCTGCTGTAAAATGATGCGGAAGCAGAGATCCTCGATCTCCCGTTCTTTCGCATCGACAACCTGGTCTTTTTTGATAATCTCTTCTGCCGCTCTCTGGTTTCCCTCCAGCAGAACCTCATATGTCCGTCCGATTGCCTGCTCGCAGAGTGCGCCAAGCTCAATCAGCTCCGTGTGCAGAATTTCCATCTGCTGCTCAAATCTTTCCCTCATATCAGCCAAACCTCCCTGTAATGTAATCCTCTGTCCGTTTATCCTTCGGCATGGAGAAGATCTGTTCGGTCTCTCCGTATTCTACTATCTCTCCTAACAGGAAAAATGCGGTTTTGTCGGAAATTCTGGCTGCCTGCTGCATATTGTGGGTTACCATGACAATAGTATAATCTTTTTTCAATTCTACCGCAAGATCTTCGATTTTGGACGTAGAAATCGGATCCAGTGCTGAGGTTGGTTCGTCCATCAGAAGAACCTCCGGCTGTACGGCAAGAGCACGCGCAATGCAAAGACGCTGCTGTTGTCCGCCGGACATGCCAAGTGCGCTTTTCTTCAAACGGTCCTTCACCTCATCCCAGATTGCTGCCTGTCGAAGAGACTGTTCCACAATATCATCCAGCTTCGCTTTGGAACGGATACCATGAGTTCTCGGTCCGTAGGCGATATTGTCGTAAATGCTCATCGGGAACGGATTTGGTTTCTGAAATACCATGCCGACCCGTTTGCGGAGTCCGTTGACATCCATTTTTCCGCTGTAGATGTTTTCTCCGTCCAGCAACATTTCACCGGTGATCCGGCAGCCCGGAACGAGATCGTTCATTCTGTTGATGGATTTTAACAGGGTCGATTTACCACAGCCGGAAGGTCCGATAAAAGCCGTCACTTCATTGGCATCAATGCTCAAGTTGATATTTTTTAATGCATGAAAGTCTCCGTAATAAAGATCCATATTGGATACATCTATTTTGCTCATGTTTTTTCCTCGTCTCTCTTTTATTTCTTTGCAATTTTCTTCGCAATCATTCCGGAACAGCCGTTGATCAGAAGGACAATCAGCATCAGGATGACGCCGGTTGCATACATCTGATTCATATAAAGGCCTTCACTGGAAAGTGCATACATATGAACGGCAAGGGTACGGCCGGAATCCATAAGGCCTGCCACCTTTGCAATCGTTCCTGCTGTGAAAAGAAGCGCTGCCGTCTCTCCTACGACACGGCCTGTCGCAAGAATGACACCGGAAAGAATGCCGGGTACGGCAGATGGAAGAACAATTTTAAAAATCGTACGAAGCTTTCCGGCTCCCAGTCCAAAGCTTGCTTCCCGATAGGAATCCGGAACCGATTTTAAGGCTTCTTCTGCTGTTCGCATAATCAGCGGAAGAATCATGATGGCAAGGGTACAGGCACCGGACATCATCGAGTATCCCATTTTCAGGGTTTTCGTAAAAAACAGCATACCAAACAAACCGTAAACGATCGACGGAATACCGGAAAGGGTCTCTGCCGTAATCCGGATCAGGCCAACCAGTTTTCCGCGTTTGTTGGCATATTCAACCAGATAAATCGCCGAGAAAATGCCAAGCGGCGCAGCAAGCAGCAGGGAAAGTACTGTCATCGTAACAGTGTTGATGATCGCCGGAAGCATCGTAACATTCTCTGTATTATAGGTCCAGGCAAACTGCTCCAGTGTCAGGTTTTTCACGCCACGAATCAGAATGAATCCAACCAGGAAAACCAGAACGGCAAGTGCAAGAATAGCTGCTCCCCAGGTAATTCCGGTCAGCACGGAGGAAAAAACACTTTTGTGATACGTAACCTTTGTTCTTTCTTTTTCTTTTGTATTTATTTTTACAGCTTCCATTGTATTTACAGCTCCATTTCCTTTAATCACCATAATGTACCCTCCGGTTCAGCATAGACACCGATAAATTGATCAGCAGGATAAAGACAAACAGCACAACACCCGTTGCAATCAGCGCTTCCCGGTGAAGTCCGGATGCATATCCCATCTCCAGTACAATATTGGCTGTCATGGTACGAAGGCCTTCTGTGATTCCTTTTGGCATACGAGGCTGGTTTCCGGCAATCATAATCACTGCCATCGTCTCTCCGATGGCACGTCCGATGCCAAGCACGATACCTGCCAGGATTCCGGATTTTGCCGCCGGAACAACTGCAAAGAAAACGCTCTGGGAATGCGTTGCACCAAGGCCAAGGCTTGCTTCATAGTAGGATTCCGGAACGCTTGTAATGGCGGATTCTGTTACACCGACCACGGTCGGAAGAATCATAACGGCCAGAAGAATAGATGCCGTCAGCATTGTGTTTCCGTTTTTGCCTGTCAGCTGTGCCATCAACGGGACGATCACAACCAGTCCGAAAAATCCATATACGATAGACGGAATACCGGCCATCAGGTTAATACCTGATTTGCAGATGCCGTAAAACTTTTTCGGACAGTAACGGGAAAGAAACACCGAAGTAAGAATGGCAACCGGCACACCCATCAGGATTGCAAGGCCGGTCACGCAGATACTGCCGACAATCATCGGCAGGATACCGAAAATGTTGTTTCCCGGTTTCCACACGGTACCGGTCAAAAATTTCAGCGGTCCGATTTTAAAAATAGCAGGAACGCCATTCATGAACAGGAAAATGCAGATCAGTGCAACAGCCAGTACGGAGCAGCACGCCGCAATCAGGAATACAAGTTTCATGATCGTTTCTCTTAGTTTCATAAGATAAATCCTTTCATTTCATTGTTTCGCGGAGCGTGTTTGAAAAAGACTTTCGTTTTTTTCCTTACGAACTGCTTTTTCAAGCACGTTCCGAAAGACAGCTTCTTTTTCTGAACATTTTCGGATACGGAAGTAAGAGCGATTTTCCATTGTTCGCCCTTACTTCTTTTTCCATTGCTTTATACATTCTTTATTTTACATCTGCCCAGTCGGTTGTGTCGCCAACATAGATGCTCTTTACCTGATCGCTGGTCAGCCCGTCGGTCGGGTTCTCTTTGTTTACGATGACAGCAATACCGTCGGTTGCGATTACGGTTGCGGTAAGCCCTGAGGATTTCTCCTCATCCTTTAAGTCACGGGATGCCATACCGATGTCGCAGAGACCGTCGCTTGCGGAAGTGATACCTGTTGTGGAATCGCTCTGCTGTACTTCGATGTTAGCGTTTGAATTTACTTTTGTATAAGCCTCTTTTAATTTTTCCATCAGTGGTGTTACAGAGGAAGATCCTGCTACCACAACCTTTTCACCGCTGCAGTTTCCTTCGTAGGCTTTGGTATCTTTGATTGCAATATATCCGTCATCTGAAACAACCTGCTGTCCGTCGGTGCTTAAGATGTAGTCCATGAAATCCTGCGCATCTGCGGAAAGACCGTCTTTTGTTACAATGTTGAACGGACGGCTTACTTTATAGGAACCGTTTTCTACGTTCTCTGCGCTTGCCTCTGCTCCGTCGATTTTCAGTGCTTTGACTTCATCATTTAAGGATCCAAGGGAGATATAACCGATTGCGTACTGGTTACCTGCCACTGTGCTCATCATAACGGAAGTATTGTTGGTGATCTGTGCATCAACGGTGGTATTATCCACTTTCTCACCTGCATCGTTTTTCTCTTCTACACCGAACAGCTCGATGAATGCACCTCTGGTACCGGAACCATCCTCACGGGAGATCACGCTGATCTGTCCGGAAAAATCTCCGCCTGCTGCGGTGCTGTCACCGTCTGTGCTGCCATCTGCCTCTGTTGCAGAAGCCTCTTTTGTAGTGTCTGCTGTGGAAGAACTGCTGCTATCGCTGCTTCCACATCCTGCAAGCATTCCTGCAGCCATCATTGCGGTTAAGGTGATTGCAATTACTTTTCTCTTCATAATATTCTTTTCTCCTCTTTTCACACGGGATTTTTGTGATTTCTATTTTGTAAAATCGCAATCCCGACGTTTTTTACATTTCGTTTTTACAGGTTTCATCATAACAACGGCGTGTAAAATGCAAAATCTCAGAGATGTTAAGTTTATGTAAAACATGAGTTTTTTCTTTTTTACATTCCATTTTTCCGGTCGTAAACCGCTCCGTCACATCTCTCGCAAGTGGCACATTTTTTCCGCGCAGTGCAATCCTGCCCAAAGGATCTTTTTCTCCGCAGGAAATTCCAACAAGATTTCCCATAGAAAAAAAGGCTCCCCGGAATACTCTTTTTTCAGAGTATTCCGGGGAGCCTTTTTCTAAAGTATATGCAAAAGCGGATATTCGCAATCCTCTTATTCCGTCACCGGCACGTCAAGCTTTTCGGACGCTTCTTTTAACAGGTCAATGATCGGCAGATGCTGCGGGCATACACTCTCACACTGACCGCACTGCACGCAGTCTTCTACTTTTCCCGATGTTTCCAGCAGCTTTTTATAATAATTTTTCGCGCGGTCTTCTTCTCCATACAGGCGGATGGTATTCAATGCCTTGAACACATCCGGAATCGCGATTCCCATCGGACATCCGTCGCAGCAGTAACGACAGGCGGTACATGGAACTGCCGGACTCTTTTTCAGCGCTTCCTGTGCTTTGGCGATCACTGCTTTTTCTTCCTCGTTTAACGGTACAAAATTTCGGAAGGTTTTGATATTATCCTCCATCTGTTCCTCGTTTGACATACCAGAGAGCACGGTTGCAACACCCGGGAGAGAAGCCGCAAAGCGGAGTGCCCAGGACGCAATCGATGCATCCGGATGAACGCGTTTCATCTCTGCTTCAATCTCTTTGCCTGCTGATGCAAGGGAACCGCCCTTTACCGGCTCCATAACAAGGAACGGCATATCGTATTTCCGAAGCACCTCATACAGACGTCCGGACTGGATCAGCGGATTGTCCCAGTCAGCATAGTTCATCTGGATCTGAACAATTTCAACCTCCGGATGCTCAGAGAGAATCTTGTCAAGCAGCTCCGGCGTTCCGTGGAAGGAGAAACCAAAGTGTTTGATCAGTCCCTCTTCTTTTTTCTTCTTGGCCCAGTTGAAACAGTCGTATTTCACATAACCTTCATAGTTTGCGCCGTCTTCTACGCTATGCAGCAGGTAATAATCAAAGTAGCCTGCTCCGGTGCGCGCGAGCTGATCGTTGAAAATGCGGTCGCGCCCCTCAATGCCCTCGTCCATCATCCACTGCGGGAGTTTTGTCGTCAAAGTAAAACTTTCTCTCGGATGACGCTCTACCAGCGCTTTTTTCACGATGCTCTCCGATTTTCCGCCGCAGTACATATAGGCGGTGTCAAAATAGTTCATTCCGGAGGCAAGGTACGCATCGACCATTTTACAGATCTGCTCCAGATCCAGTTCTCCGTCCTTCTCCGGAAGGCGCATCATGCCAAATCCTAATTTCGGCATTTTTGTTACATCTACACTCATGATAAAATCCCCTTTCTTTTCCGCGGAAAACCTTCGTTTCCTCAGTATTGTTGAAAAAATTGTAGCATTAAAGTATACTTGAAAGTCAATAGTTTTTTTTATTTTTGTCAAAATTTTTCTTTGACTTTTTCCGTTTCCGGTGGTATTCTGGTAAAAAATTATGATTACAAAAGGAGTAGCACTATGATCTGGAAAAACCAGTTTCTTCACCTCACAAATGGCGATGTTTCAGCTGTTTATGGGGATAGTGCGCTCTTTTTTAAGTAAACTTCACATCTTGTATTCTTAAAATCACACAGAAAATGCACGTATCTCCCCATCAGAATTTTACTATATTTTGACAAGGAGATTTTTTTATGTCTGAGAAAAATACCAGAAAACAAATACGAACTTTATATCTTATGACCACGGTCGGCTATTTTCAGATTGCGGCGGCTTCGTGGGTTGCACTGCTCGCACTCCGTGGATTTTCGCTGCTGCAGATCGGGATGCTCGAAAGTATTTTCCATATCGTGAGCCTCTGCTTTGAACTCCCCTCCGGCGTTGTCGCCGATGTTTTCGGGCGACGGAAAACGCTGATTGCAAGTCAGATGGCCTCCCTGATTTCCGGTACGCTGATGATTTTTTCCACCGGCTTTGCTACAACGGCGCTTGCGCTTGGATGCAGTGCGCTCAGCTATAACCTTGCATCCGGCACACGGGAGGCACTTGCGTATGACAGTCTGAAGCAGAACGGGGACGAATGGTTTTATGCCCGTTTTTCTTCTACCGAAATGATGCTGTACCGTATCACCAATTCCACCGCAACGCTCTGCGCAGGCCTTGCCCTGTGGCTGGGATACCGGCGCGCGTATGCGATTGATCTCTTCTTCGGGCTGATTGCGCTTGGCATTTCATTCCGCCTTGCGGAAGTAAAAACGGACGCAACACCAGTTCATTATCCTGTTGGACAGGAAATCGCTTCGGTTGTGCAGGAAAGCTGGCAGTTTCTTGTCCGTGAGAAAAAAGCAAGAAATATTATGCTGGTGAACGCACTCATCGGTGCCGTTTCCACGCTGGTTCTCTTCTTTTTACAGGCGAAGCTGCCACTCACCGGCATGAACAGCGCGCTGCTTGGACCTGCCCTCTTCGTGATGGGACTCGGCGCGGCACTGGGATCGCGGATGACGGCATACTTTCACAAATACCGCTACCGCGCGATTCTGCTGTTTAGTGCCATTGGTGTACTTTTCGCCTTTCTTATGAGCTTTACCGGACTGCCGGCCCTTATGGTCTTCGGCGGATTTATCGGATCCTTTTCCGATGATTTTCTTGAAGTCCGGACCGATATTCTGCTCAATGACATGATCCCGTCCAGGCAGCGGGCGACGCTGATGTCGGTGAACTCGTTTGTCTTTTCTATGATTATGATCGTCCTTTCCACCGTATTTGGATGGATCATGTGATCGTCAAAAATTTACTTTCATTGAAAAACGCTCATCAGTTTTTTGCTGATGAGCGTTTTTTCAAAAAATGATCAAACACCGCCGCTCCCTGCCAGAGCGCCATCCTGGGTCTGCGGGGGTGTGCTTCCCCCCTCCACATTCTCCACCACTTTTTCTTTCTTCAACCACTTCCAGACATCGCCATATACGCGGTACTTCTCTTTCTCGTTCAGTATTTCATGCCGCATTCCCGGATACAGCTTTCCTCTGACATTGCGGTACCCGATCAGCCGCATATGGTCAATGGATTTTTTAAAGCGCCGCACATTCACATAACACGGATCATCCCCGCCGGACAAAAACAGCACCGGCAGTTTCCGGTTTGTGCAATGCCATCCATGGAATCCATACGTCTCCTTCAGCAGATCATTCAGCGCAAAGAAAGCATCATCCGAAAACGTAAAGCCACAGAGTGGGTTTTCTTCATACTCCCGCACCACCTCCGGGTCCGAACAGCACCAGGCGAACCGGCTCTTCTCATCCGCAAACCGCGCCGCAAATGATCCAAACGACATCGCCTCCAGAAGATTGCTCCGATGCTCATCCCCGAGCACCGCCGCTTCCGCGTGTCCCACAGCCGCACCCAGCGGCCGCAGATAATTCTTGCTCGGTGAACCGCACACAATCAGCGCATCCAGCTCCTGGTCATGTTCCTTCGCGTATGCGCGCACAACCAGGGATCCCATACTGTGTCCCATCAGAACAAACGGAAGATCCGGGTACTCCTTCTTTGCCCACTTCGTGACAAGAAACAGATCCTCCACAAGTCCTGCGCCGCCTGCGCCGTACATAAATCCGAGGTCCTGATCCGACTTCACACTCTTTCCGTGCCCGCGGTGATCATGAATCACACACACTACACCGTGTTCCGCCATATATTCCATAAACGGCAGATACCGCTCCTTATACTCACTCATTCCATGGCTGAGCTGCAGAAGTGCCGTCCGCTGTACGCCCTCCTCCGGCTCCACTACAAGTCCGTCAAGAACCAGCCCATCCACCTTCGACTGAATCGTAAATTCTCTCCTCATTAGCTATTTCCCCTTTCTGCCGAAAACGAGTCGAAACGACTAAGCCTTTTCAGGCACGTTCTAACCTTCCATATCCTCCGAAATCTTCGGCGGAACCGCAAACGATGCCGTAATCCGATCGTAACACTCCTCGCACAGATCAAACTCATGCTTTTCCAGGTCCTTCCCGGAAAAGTACCCCCACGTCGTGTCGACCGAGCAGATCCCCTCCAGCAGCATTCCATTCTGTATTTTCATGCTTTTTCCGCAGCAGTTACACACCGCCGCTTCCAGCTCATTTGTGTTTTTGTTGTATTTCCGCATTTTTCTTCCTCCCGTGTATCAAAAAACGTTTCTTTCTTCGTTCCTGACACAAAACAGAAATCAGATTCTCCTGTGTCCTGTCGATTGTAACACATCTTTCCCGCCATTCCTACTGGGAATGAAAGGAAAGTCCTGTGCGTTAAATGCGTATACAATAACAATTTCTCTCTACCTCTTCGGAACCGATTCATCCGTCCGGCTCATCAGCACCGCATCCTCCTTGGGGAGATCGTAATACCCCTTCCTGAGGCCGTCCTGCACAAAGCCAAGACTCTCATACAGATTCCGTGCCGGCGTATTGCCGATGCGCACATCCAGATGAATCACGCGCACCTTTCTCTCCTGCATCCGACGGAACAGCTCTTCCATCAGTGCACGGCCGATGCCGCGTCTTCTCGCTTTTTCTGCCACGCAGACATTTGTGATCTCACTTTCATCAAAGGAAATCAGGATTCCGAGATATCCTAAAATTTCACCGTCCTCCTCTGCTACAAGAAACAGTGCGTCGTCACGGATCAGAAATGTAAAAAATCCGGTTTCTGTCCATGGAATCGAAAAGTTGGCCTCCTCAATCGGCATCACCTGCTCCAGATCGTTGATCTGCATTTCCCGGATTGTGATCATTCGCTCTTCTCTCCGTTTTTCTGTTTTTTCAGCACATCGGCATGCTTCACAGATTCCCGTTCGGCTCTTTCCCGCTCCGCCTGCGATTTTCTCAGGTATTCCGGCTCATGCTCCTCGGCCGTCTGAATCTTTCCTTCTTTATAATAAACCTCAGCCAGTGCTGCGACTGCGGCCGCTCTCTGGCGGTTCACGTGCGCCGGTGCAAACGAAAACGGAATCGTAAGAAGCTCCTGCAATTTTTCCCGGTAAACCGCAACGCCGTCCCCGAGGAAAATCACTTCGTGGTCGAGGCAGTTCAGGCCCTCCGCCAGTGCCTCAATGCTCATCGTATCCTGTTCCCAGACCGTATCGAGACGATGATCCGTGTAGCAGTAAACTCCGGTATAGACCTGGTTTCTTCTCGCATCCATGATCGGGCAGACAAATTTGTTAGTATCCCAGATATTGTACGCGATTGCCGCCGTCGTTGGAATGGAAATCAGTGGTTTTTCAAGTGCCAGACCAAGTCCCTTGGCTGTTGCAGAACCGATGCGAAGACCGGTAAACGAGCCCGGACCTCCGGCAACTGCAATCGCATCGATCGTCGAAAGATCCAGCTCTGTCATGTTCGAGATTTCATCCAGCATCGGAAGCAGAGTCTGGGAATGTGTTTTTTTATAATTTACGGTGTATTCCGCAAGCAGTGTGTCATTTTCAACAACAGCCACCGAAGCCACCAGGCCGGAGCTGTCCAGTGCAAGTATTTTCATAATTTTTTGTTTCCTTTCCGATATTTCCTTCCTGTGCAACTCATTTTGGCAGTCTGCCGGAAACAGGAATCTTTACGATTTCCTTTTGTTTTTCCACCACATTCAGGATTTTTTTCTTTTATTCCACCGTAATTTTCCGGTAATCAAACCCTTTCTCGAGGTCTTTTTCTATCGTAATCGAAATCGCACCCTCCGGGATCAGCTCTTCAATCAGTTCTGCCCATTCGATCAGGCAGACACCCTCACCGAAAAAGTAATCATCGTATCCGATTTCTTCCATTTCTTCTATATCACCGATCCGGTAAACATCGAAATGATAAAATGGCAGGCGCCCTTCGGTATATTCCTGAATAATGGTAAATGTAGGACTGTTGACTGCCTCTGTGATGCCAAGTCCTTTTGCAAAGCCCTGCGTCAGAACGGTTTTTCCAACACCAAGGTCTCCGTTTAATGTATAAATCTGGCCAGGCTTCGCCGCTTTTCCCAGCTTTTCGCCAAGGGCAAGCGTCTCCGACGCAGAATTTGTTTCTATAATCATATGCTTTCTTCTCCTCTTTTTCTGCCTATCATTTTAACACAAACAAAAAGGTAATACAACCGCAGAACGAAACCGCTTTTCCTTGTGCTTTTCCTTGCTTTTTCTATCTGTTTTCGCTATACTATGTATCAGAGTTTCGCGGCCCGAAAACGTCCCACTCCTGTTTTTTCGGCCCGGAAAACGCGGTAAAACACGCTCTGCGCTTTTGTCCGCGTAAATCAAAAAGGAAAGAGATCAAAACTGTTATGCTGACTGTAATGAAATTTGGCGGAAGCTCCGTCGCAGATCTTGCACACATCCGCAATGTAGCACAGCGCTGCATCGAAAAACAGCAGGCCGGAAGCCAGGTCGTTGTCGTTCTCTCCGCGATGGGAAAAACGACGGACGGACTGATTGCAACCGCAAAACAGATTACGGAAAAACCGTCACGCCGCGAGATGGATATGCTTCTTGCCACCGGTGAACAGGTTTCCGTTTCCCTGATGGCCATAACCATGATTCAGATGGGCGTCAGTGCTGTTTCTTTAAATGCCTGGCAGGTACCGATGCACACGACCTCCGATTATCAGAACGCGCGCTTCAAACGGATCGACACCGAGCGCATCCGTAAAGAGCTGGATGACAACAAAATTGTCATTGTCACCGGCTTCCAGGGGATCAACAAATACGATGATATCACAACGCTCGGACGCGGCGGCTCCGATACGACTGCGGTTGCCCTCGCTGCAGAGCTGCACGCGGATGTCTGTGAAATCTACACGGATGTAGACGGCGTCTACACCGCAGATCCGCGGATTGTACCGAATGCGCGCAAGATGGAAGAGGTAACTTACGATGAAATGCTGGAGATGGCTTCGCTCGGCGCAAAAGTCCTTCACAGCAGATGCGTGGAAATCGCAAAAAAATACGGCGTGGAACTTCTGGTCTGCTCCAGTCTGAACCGGAATTCCGGAACGATGGTAAGGGAGAAAACCAAAATGGAAAAAATGTTAATCAGCGGCGTGGCTGCCGACAAAAATGTGGCAAAAATCCGTGTTGCAGGCCTTGGCAACGATCCGGAGAGTACGTTCCGCCTCTTAAATTTACTGGATCGGAACAATCTGAACATCGATGTCATGATCCAGTCACTCGGAAAGGACGGCACAAAGTCCGTTTCCTTTACCGTTGCAAAGCCGGATATGCTGCGCACGATCGATGTGCTGAACGACAATAAGGATTCGCTCGGCATCAAAAAGCTGGATTATGATGAGAACGTGGCAAAGATTTCCGTCATCGGAGCCGGTGTCCGCTCCCATTCGGGCGTGGCTGCCAAAATGTTCGGCGCGCTCGCCAATGCAGGAATCAATACCGAGATGATTACCACCTCGGAAATCCGCATCACTGCCCTGATCGACGAAGCATACGCAGATCAGGCAATGCGTGCGATCCATGAGACATTCCTGGAGCGTGTCTGAAAAAGGGGGTTGACCCCTTTGATACCAGATTGCTGCGTGCTTTGCACTCCGGCAATCATCAAAAACATTCGTAATCCGCCCATTTTTCTTCGAAAAATGGCTGCTTACGTCTTATCAAGAAATCGTTTAAAAATCAGGAGGAAAACAATGATGTCTAACCCAATCGTTACAATTACTATGGAAAACGGCGATGTGATGAAAGCAGAGCTTTACCCGGAAATCGCGCCGAACACCGTAAACAACTTCATCAGTCTGGTAAAAAAAGGCTTCTATGACGGCCTTATCTTCCACCGCGTCATCCCAGGATTCATGATCCAGGGCGGAGATCCTGCAGGCACAGGCGCCGGCGGCCCGGATTACTGCATCAAGGGTGAGTTCTCCCAGAACGGATTTGAGAACAACCTCGCTCACACCCCAGGCGTTCTCTCCATGGCACGTACCATGTTCCCGGACAGCGCAGGAAGCCAGTTCTTCATCATGCACAAAGCCGCTCCGCATCTGGACGGCGCATACGCTGCTTTCGGAAAAGTAACAGAAGGCCTGGAAGTCGTAGATAAAATCGCATCTGTCAACACCGACTACAGCGACAAACCGCTGCAGCCGCAGAGAATGGCTACCGTTACCGTTGAGACCTTCGGCGTCGAGTATCCGGAACCGGAGAAATGCTAAGGATGAACGATGAACTGATGTTAGTTGAACCGTCGGAGGAATACTTCGCCGAGCTCGCCGCCTACCGGAACGATTTTCTGGAAAACAGCGATTCCATGGACGGCTGCGGACCGCTTCGCCGGTTTGATGATATGAAGGCGTATCTTGAAGATACCATGCAGTATACCAGAGAGGAGACTCTGCCGGAGGGCATGGTTCTCGCAACACAGTTTCTGTGCATCCGCAAATCAGACAACCGCCTTGTCGGCATGATTCAGGTGCGCCACTACCTGAACGATTTTCTGCGCACCTTTGGCGGCCATATCGGCTACTCTGTCCGCCCGTCGGAACGCAGAAAAGGCTATGCCTCCTGGATGCTGAAAAATGTGCAGCCGTACTGCAAAAGCCTCGGCCTTTCCGAAATTCTGGTCTGCTGCCTGGATACCAACGAGGGAAGCCGCAGAACGATCCTGAAAAATGGCGGCCGGTTCGACGGCACCGCTTATCGTGCCGATGAAAACAAAACACTGGAGCGTTACTGGATCACCCTGTGATTTTTAATCTTCCATTTCGCATAGCTCTGAATAGTTTCACAAATTTTTCTTGACATCCATGTCATTTCACTTTATAATTTGGAACTGCAAGCGAACAATTCTGTTCTTATGCAAAATATATGCCCCTGGTAAAAAACCGACGGACAGGCAGGGGTAGTTGCCGAGCGTGGTTAAGAGCCACATTATTGATTGCGTTAAAAGCGCAAATTTTATGAGTTGATTACTTTATAATCGATGCTCTACGACGAGCACATCATCTTATGAAACGGTCAATAAGAGTACGTGACTATATATTTCTGCATAGGAAAACAGGGAGAAGCCTGGATTTTTGTCCATCCCCTGAAGTTTGCACAATACGATCATGTATAAATTTCGATTTTTAGACAGATGATGCACGTCATCTGTCTTTTTTTCGTGCTTATAGCCAAAGATGAACCCAACACCATTTTCTGAAAAAGGAGAACCAAACAATGTCAAAAGTTATGATCATCGGATGCGGCGGTGTTGCATCCGTAGCCATTCACAAATGCTGCCAGAACAGCGAAGTATTTTCTGAAATTATGATTGCAAGCCGCACCCTTTCCAAGTGCGATGCTTTAAAAGAAAAGCTGGCTCCGACCACAAAAACCATTATCACAACAGCAAAGGTGGATGCCGACTGTACAGAAGAATTAATCGCCTTAATCAAACAGTATCAGCCGGATGCCGTATTAAATCTGGCTCTTCCTTATCAGGATCTTACCATTATGGATGCCTGCCTTGCATGTAAGGTTCCTTACATTGATACTGCAAATTACGAAGCAGAAAACACGGATGATCCGGCATGGCGTGCGATCTACGAAAAGAGATGCGAAGAGCTTGGCTTTTCTGCTTACTTTGATTACTCCTGGCAGTGGGCCTATATGGACCGTTTCAAGGAAGCCGGCATCACCGGTCTTCTCGGAACCGGCTTTGACCCTGGTGTCACCAGCGTTTTTGCAGCCTATGCACAGAAACACTATTTCGATGAAATTCACACGATTGATATTCTGGACTGCAACGGCGGCGATCATGGATATCCGTTTGCAACCAACTTCAATCCGGAAATCAACCTCCGCGAGGTATCCGCTCCCGGTTCTTACTGGGAAAACGGCCACTGGGTGGAAATTCCGCCAATGTCGATCAAACGGGAATATAACTTCGATGAGGTAGGCGAGAAGGATATGTACCTTCTTCACCATGAAGAAATTGAGGCTCTTGCCAAAAACATCCCGGGCGTAAAAAGAATCCGCTTTTTCATGACCTTCGGCCAGAGCTATCTGACCCATATGAAATGTCTGGAAAATGTAGGACTTCTCTCGACCACTCCGATTACCTTCAATGGACAGCAGATCGTACCGATCCAGTTTTTAAAAGAGCTTCTTCCGGATCCTTCCACTCTTGGTCCGCGCACCGTGGGTAAAACCAACATCGGCTGTATTTTTACCGGTATCAAGGATGGAAAAGAAAGAAGCATTTACATTTACAATGTCTGTGACCACCAGGAATGCTACCGGGAAGTAGAGTCTCAGGCGATTTCCTACACCACCGGCGTTCCGGCCATGATCGGAACCATGATGGTCGTGAATGGCCTCTGGAACAAGCCGGGTGTCTACACCACAGATGAATTCGATCCGGATCCGTATATGGAAGCACTCAACAAGTGGGGTCTTCCGTGGAAGGTCGTAGAAAATCCTGTTTTAGTAGATTAAGCCTATGTATAAGATAAACGAACTGCCAACTCCCTGTTTTGTCATTGATGAAGGCAAACTGGAAGAAAACTTAAAGCTCCTGCATCAGGTAGAAGAACGCACCGGTGCAAAAATTCTGCTGGCTCAGAAATGCTTTTCCTGCTTTTCGGAATATCCGCTGATTGGAAGATACATCAGCGGAACGACTGCCAGCGGACTCTATGAGGCGCGGCTTGGCAAGGAAGAAATGGGGCTGGAGAATCATGTGTATTCTCCGGCCTACCGCCCGCAGGATATGAAAGAGCTCGCACAGATCTGCGATCACATTATTTTCAATTCAGAAAAGCAGCTCCGAACGTACCTCCCTGTACTTAAGGCTTCCGGAACCGCAAAAGCCGGACTTCGCATCAACCCGGAATGCTCCACGCAGGAAGGCCATGCGATTTATGATCCCTGTGCGCCCGGCTCCCGCATGGGCATCCGCGCCTGCGATTTTACAGACGAACTGGCTGATCTTGTGGACGGTCTTCATTTTCATACCCTCTGTGAACAGAATTCGGATGATCTGGAAACCACGCTGCGCGCCGTGGAAGAAAAATTCGGCAAGTGGCTTTTTAAAATGAACTGGCTTAACATGGGAGGCGGACATCATATCACCCGTGAGGATTACGATATCGAACGCCTGATTTCCTGTATCAACCATATGAAAGAAACGTATGGTCTTCAGATTTACCTGGAGCCCGGGGAAGCAGTTGCCTTAAACGCAGGCTACAATGTCACGGAAGTTCTCGATATTGTTGAAAATAACGGAAAAATTTTAATTCTTGACACTTCCGCCGCCTGCCATATGCCGGATGTGCTTGAGATGCCGTACCGCCCTCCGCTCAAAGGCAGCGGACTGCCTGGGGAAAAGCCTTATACCTACCGCCTTTCCTGCAATACCTGCCTGGCGGGCGACGTAATCGGCGAATATTCCTTCGATTCCCAAATCCGGATCGGTGACAGACTGTATTTTGAAGATATGGCGATTTATTCGATGGTAAAAACCAATACCTTTAACGGAATCCCACTCCCTTCCATCGCGGTGATGGACAAAGCTGGAAACTGCCGAATGATAAAGGAGTTTGGATATGAAGATTTCAAAAACCGATTGTCTTAGAACCCCAAAAGCCGATGGCTTTTACATGCCGGGCGAATTTGAGCCCCACGAAGGCACGCTGATGATCTGGCCGTGGCGCCCCGGCTCCTGGAATTACGGAGCAAAAGCGGCAAGAGCGGCATTTGCAGAAATTGCAGAAGCAATTGCCGCTTATGAGCAGGTTTATCTTTTCGTCCGGCCACAGGATAAAGCATCGGCACAGGAACTGCTTTCCTCCGACCGGATTCATCTGATCGAAGCCCCGACAGAGGATGCCTGGGCAAGAGATACCGGCGCTACGTTTGTGGTCAACGATCAGGGCGGGCGAAGAGGCATTCAATGGGAATTCAACGCCTGGGGCGGCCAGTATGACGGTCTGTACTCCCACTTTGAACATGACCGTGAGGTTCCGGAACGAATCTGCAATTTTCTCGGAGATTCCTTCTATAATGCCCGCCCCTTTGTTCTGGAAGGCGGCTCCATCCATGTTGACGGGGAAGGAACCCTGCTTACGACCGAAGAATGTCTGCTGAGTCCGGGGCGCAATCCTTCTCTTACAAGAGCGGAAATTGAAGAAAAGCTGCGTCAGTATCTTTCGGTTGAAAAAATCATCTGGCTGCCTTTTGGTATTTACAACGATGAAACCAACGGCCATATTGATAATATGTGCTGCTTTGTAAAGCCAGGAGAAGTGCTTCTTGCCTGGACAGATGACGAAAACGATCCTCAGTATGCCAGAAGCAGGGCCGCTTTTGATCTTCTCTCCCATACCGTTGACGCGAAGGGACGAAGCTTTGTGATTCACAAGCTGCCCATTCCAAAGCATCCCATCTGTATTACAGAAGAAGATCTTCTCGGCTATAATTTTGAAGCTGGCGAAGACCAGCGGGAAGCCGGCGAACGTCTTGCCGCCAGTTATATCAATTTTTACCTTGCCAATCACTGTGTCCTTCTTCCCCGGTTCGGCGATGAAAACGACACCGTGGCTGCAGAAATTCTCGGAAAATGCTTCCCGGATCGACGAATCCTTCCGATCGATGCACGCGTCATTCTGACCGGCGGAGGCAACATTCACTGTATTACCCAGCAGATTCCGGCAAAGAAAAGAGGAAACAGATTATGCGAAATATAAAAATTGCCGCACTGCAGTTTTCGTGCTGCAGTCAGGTACAGGAAAATATAGACAAAGCAGAGACCATGGTCCGTGAAGCCGCTTCCAACGGAGCCAATCTCATCCTTCTTCCTGAATTGTTTGAAAGACCGTATTTTTGTCAGGAAAAGCGATACGATTATTATGATTATGCCATGCCCTTGACAGAAAATCCCGCCGTCCGGCGTTTTCAGGCCGTTGCCGTAGAACTTGGAGTCGTGATTCCGGTCAGCTTTTATGAAAGGGATGTTCAGCGCCTGTTCAACTCGGTTGCCATGATCGATGCAGACGGATCCATTCTTGGCGTTTACCGCAAGACTCATATCCCGGACGACCATTTTTATCAGGAAAAATTCTATTTCACTCCCGGGGATACGGGATTCAAGGTCTTTGAAACACGTTTTGGAGCCATCGGCGTCGGCATCTGCTGGGATCAGTGGTTTCCGGAAACAGCACGATGCATGGCCGTTCAGGGTGCTGAAATCCTGCTCTATCCTACCGCTATCGGAAGTGAGCCGATCCTGAATGTAGACAGCAGCGGGCACTGGCGACGCGTCATGCAGGGACATGCTGCCGCAAATCTTATTCCGGTTGCTGCTGCAAACCGGATTGGTACCGAAACCGTAACGCCCTGTGAAGAAAATGGCGGCCAGTCCTCTTCTCTTACTTTCTACGGTTCTTCCTTTATTGCCGATGCAACCGGTGAACTCGTGGCATCTGCCGGAAGAGATACCGAGGAAATCCTGTATGCTTCCTTCGATCTGGATGGCCTGCGCGAAGAACGTTTTTCCTGGGGGCTTTTCCGTGACCGGCGGCCGGAAACTTATCGTATCATGACGAAACAGTAAAGCTCTGTCTCTTCCTGTTGTAACTCTTCCTACAGCGGTGCGCTGCATCACATATTCTAACTACAAAGGAGAACCGCTATGCAATATGGAGTTTTATGTCTGCTGCCGCCTGCAGCGATGCTGATTTTTGCATTAAAAACAAAAAAATCTTTCGAAGCTCTGATTTTCGGAACCCTGGTTGCCTATCTCATCATGTATAAAGCGGCTTTTATCGAACCCTGGTGTGATCTGCTGCTTTCAGAAATCAGCAACGCAGATAACCAGTATATTCTTCTTCTCTGCGGACTGTTCGGAGGCTTCATTTTCCTGCTCCGCGAGGCAAAAGGAACACTTGGTTTTTCCAACCTGTTAAGCCGTTTCTGTAAAAATGAACGGATCACCATGATGATGTCGGTATTTCTCGGAATCATTATTTTTGTTGATGACTATCTCAACATCATGACCGTTGGAACCTGTATGAAGGATGTCTGTGACAAACGAAAAGTCCCAAGACAGGCGCTTGCCTATATCATTGACTCAACCGGTGCACCTATCTGTGCACTGATTCCCTTCTCCACCTGGGTGGTCTTTTATTCCGGTGTTTTTATTCAGGAACCGGACATTCTCAATATGGGCTTTTCCACCGGTATGAGTGTTTACTTAAAAGTGCTTCCTTATATGTTTTATCCCATGGCTGCCCTTCTGGTTGTGGTTCTGTTTGCCTGCAAACTGATGCCAAAGCTCGGAAAAATGAAAGATGCCTATACCGATCTGGAAAAGAAAGAGCAGACACCGGAGCATCCCAAAATGCACAATGCCCCTTCCGTTGACATTGCCATGGCCGGAATGAGCGTTGATTACCCGCCCGAAAATACCAATCCCGGAAATATACTGGATTTTCTGATCCCCATCGGTATTCTGATCGGTGTGACAGTAGCTACACAGGATATGATGCAGGCGATTATTCTTGCTCTTGCTTCCTGTATGATTCTTTATCTTCCGCGGAAAAAAATGACCTTTACGCGGTACGTGGAACTGTTCTTTGCCGGCTTTGCAGATATTCTTCCGGTTCTCGCCATTCTTCTCGCATCCTTTATGATCAAGACTGCCTGCGGCGAAATGGGACTCTCGGAATACGTCATCAACCTGTGTGTTCCGTATATGAATGCCAAAACACTGGCAGCTATTATTTTTGTTGTCATTGCAGTTCTGACCTTTGTCACCAGCTCTTTCTGGGGAATTGAGGCCGTAGCCGTTTCCATCGTTGTTCCGCTTGCCATCGCCCTTGATGCTAATGTACTTCTGGCGCTTGGCGCTGTCGTATCCGGCGGTGTTTTCGGAAGCCATGCATGCTTCTATTCCGACGCAACGGTTCTTTCCTCCGCGACCTGCGAGATTGACAATATGTCACATGCCGTGTCGCAGTTTCCTTACGTCCTGATCAGTGCTGCTCTCGCCGTATCGGGATTCTTAATCTGCGGAATTTTTGCTCTTTAAAGACACACAGGAAATTTCAACGAAGTTTCCTGTAAATTAAAAAAGCCTCCGACGATAGGATTTTTCTGAATTCGTCGAAGGCTTTTTGTTTTTTATTCTTTTACACTCAGCCGCACCAGCGCACGCTGCAGCTTGGCTTCAGCAATACGGTATTCTTTGTCTGTCAGACCGCCGTTTGCCAGCGCCTGCTCGGCCCTGTGTTTGGCAGCCTCGGCGCGCTCTGCATCAATATCCTCTTCCCACTCCCAGGTCGTTGCCAGGACACGGCAGACCCCGTTCATCATGGAAAGCATTCCGCCGATGCAGGCGGCATTTCTTCTCGTTCCGTCCTCCAGCACAATATGCGCCTCGCCCATACCGAGTGCAGTGCAGTAATTGCAGTGCCCAGGCAGAATTGCCAGGTCGCCGCTGATGGTTCTGCAGACAACGCGCGCTACGTCACCCTCATAGAGAAGTCCGTCCGGCGTGCCGACACGTAAAGGAAATGTACTCATACGTCATTCCTCCTTTACTGATTCAGTGCTTTTGCTTTTTCAAATACCTCGTCGATGGTACCTGCAAACAGGAAGCAGCTCTCCGGAAGATCGTCGCACTCGCCGTCGAGGATCATGCGGAATCCGCGCAGGGTTTCTTTTAACGGCACGTATTTTCCTTCCATACCGGTAAACTGCTCCGCTACCGAGAAGCTCTGGGACAGGAAACGCTGTACCTTACGGGCACGGCTGACCGTCAGCTTATCCTCCTCGGACAGCTCGTCCATACCCATGATGGCGATGATATCCTGCAGCTCTTTGTATCTCTGCAGCACCTGCTGTACGGCACGCGCTACCTCATAATGCTCATGACCTACGATTTCCGGTGTCAGAATACGACTGGTAGAATCAAGCGGATCAACGGCCGGATAAATACCCTGGCTGGAAATTTCACGGGAAAGTACCGTCGTGGCATCCAGATGGGTAAATGTCGTTGCCGGAGCCGGGTCGGTCAGGTCATCGGCCGGCACATAAACAGCCTGTACCGATGTGATGGAACCCTTTCTCGTGGACGTAATACGCTCCTGCAGTGCGCCCATCTCGGTTGCCAGCGTCGGCTGGTATCCTACTGCGGACGGCATACGGCCAAGCAGAGCCGAAACCTCGGAACCTGCCTGCGTAAATCGGAAAATATTATCGATGAACAGCAGCACATCCTGATTTTTCACATCACGGAAGTATTCTGCCATGGTAAGGCCGGAAAGTCCGACACGCATACGCGCTCCCGGCGGCTCGTTCATCTGTCCATAGACCAGTGCTGTTTTATCGATAACACCGCTCTCTTTCATCTCGTTGTAAAGGTCATTTCCTTCACGGGTACGCTCTCCGACACCGGTGAAAACGGAAAGTCCGCCGTGCGCCGTTGCCACGTTGTGGATCAGCTCCATGATAAGGACTGTTTTTCCAACGCCGGCACCACCGAACAGACCGATTTTTCCGCCCTTGGCATACGGGCAGATCAGGTCAACGACCTTGATTCCGGTTTCGAGGATCTCCGTTGCCGGAACCTGTTCCTCATAGGACGGCGGATCGCGGTGGATCGGCCATTTTTCTGCTGTTTCCGGTGCCGGCTTATTGTCTACGGTCTCACCGAGCAGGTTGAACACGCGGCCCAAGCACTCCTCTCCGACCGGAACGGCGATCGGGCCGCCCGTGTCGACTGCTTTCGTTCCGCGGACAAGTCCGTCTGTGGACTTCATGGCAATGCAGCGGACCATGTTGTCGCCCGTCTGCTGCGCCACTTCCACAACCAGCTTCTCGCCGTGGTTGTCTATCTCGATGGCATTCAGAAGTGCCGGCAGCTCTCCTTCCGGAAAACGGATGTCCAGAACAGGACCCGTTACCTGCACAACCTCGCCAATGTGTTTTTCACTCATTTAACGACTTCTCCTCACTTTTCTTGTTTCCACTCTTACACGCCTTCCGCACCGCCGACGATCTCCGTGATCTCCTGCGTAATGCTTGCCTGACGGGCACGGTTGTAATACAGATTGAGCTGTTCAATCATCTCCTCTGCATTTCCCGTTGCCGCCTCCATTGCGGTACGGCGTGCCGCAAGCTCACTTGCCACACTCTCACAGATACCGCCGTAGATCAGGCCGCCTAAGTATTCCGGCACAATCGCTTCGAATACCTCGACACCGTTTGGCTCATACAGGATCAGATTCCGGATTTTTTTCGCTTCCGGATCCTCTCCGTCCTCTTTTGCAATGTCAATCAGAGGCAGGATCGGCACGGAAACCGGCATCTGCGACAGCATCGACACGAATTTTGTGTAACAAAGCTCCACATGTCCGAAGGTCCCTTTCCGGAACTCACGGCACAGTGCGCGCGCGATCTCAAAACTGTCTGCCACAGAAAGATTTGCGATCTCGGCAAAGCTGTCCGTCAGGATTTCCAGCTTCCGGGATTTTGCATACTCCACTGCCTTTTTGCCGACCGGAACCACACAGATCTCTTTTCCTTTGGCATCTGCCTCAAAGCATCGGAACAGATTCGCGTTGTATCCGCCCGCAAGGCCGCGGTCTCCGGCAACCAGCACGTAGCAGCATTTCTCGTTTTTTGCCTCTTTTGCATAAATGGAATAAAATTCCGTGTTTCCTTTTGCAATATCCTGCAAAGTGCGGTACAGCTCCTGAAAATACGGACGGCAGGTATCAGCCCGCTCCTTCGCTTTTCGCAGCTTGGAGGACGCTACAAGTTCCATCGCCTTGGTAATCTGCATCGTGCTTTCGACACTTTTGATCCGCAGCTTTACGGCTTTCATGTTTGCAGCCATAGGCTCCTCCTTCTTTCCTTATTTTGCAGGTCTTGTATTGATAAAGTTTTCGGTGTACGATTCGAGCGCACTTTTCAGCTTCTCTTCGGTATCTGCCTCGAGTTTTCCGGTTGCGGAAATCTCCTGCATCACGGCAGCACCCTCTGCATCGGTATCAAGCCAGGTATACAGTCCGTCCTCATAGGCTCGGACATCCTCAGCTGCAACCTTTGACAGAATTCCTTTCGTTACCGCATAAAGAATGGCCACCTGTTTTTCTACCGGAACCGGTGCATTCTGGTTCTGTTTTAATACTTCCACGATACGCACACCCTGCTCCAGACGCGCCTTTGTATCGGCATCCAGGTCGGATCCGAACTGTGCAAAGCTTGCCAGCTCGCGGTACTGGGAATAGATCAGTTTCAGAGTTCCGGCTACCTTCTTCATCGCCTTAATCTGCGCATTTCCACCGACACGGGATACGGATACGCCAGGGTTTACCGCCGGCATAACGCCCGAGTGGAACAGCTCTGTCTCAAGGAAAATCTGGCCGTCTGTGATGGAGATGACGTTCGTCGGAATATAGGCGGAAATATCGCCTGCCTGGGTCTCAATGATCGGCAGTGCCGTCATGGAACCGCCGCCGTGTTCATCGTCCAGCTTTGCGGCACGCTCCAGAAGTCTGGAATGGAGATAGAAAACATCTCCCGGATAAGCCTCACGTCCCGGCGGACGGCGGATCAGCAGGGAGAGTGCACGGTATGCAACCGCGTGCTTACTTAAGTCATCATAAATGATCAGCACATCTTTTCCCTGATACATAAAGTACTCGCCCATGGCACAGCCGGAATACGGTACGATATACTGCAGCGGGCTCGCTTCGGATGCCGTCGCTGCCACGACGATGGTGTACGCCATTGCGCCGTTCTTCTCAAGATTTTCTACTAAGGACGCTACTGTCGAACGTTTCTGTCCGATGGCAACGTAGATACAGATCACATCCTTGCCTTTCTGGTTCAGAATGGTATCGGTTGCGATCGTTGTCTTTCCGGTCTGACGGTCTCCGATGATCAGCTCTCGCTGACCTCTTCCGATCGGAACCATGGAATCGATCGCTTTAATACCGGTCTGCAGCGGCTGATTAACACCTTTTCTCTCACAGATGCCCGGTGCCGGGCTTTCAATCGGACGGTACTCTGCTGCCGTAATCGGGCCTGCGCCGTCGATTGGCTGGCCGAGCGCGTTGACAACGCGTCCGATCATACCTTCTCCGACCGGAACCGAAACAACCTTTCCCGTTCTTTTTACAAGCTGTCCCTCGCTGATGTTCTCGCCGGAACCGAATAAAACGACAGATACGCTGTTTTCCTCGAGGTTCTGTGCCATTCCATAGCTTCCATCCTCAAATTCCAGCAGCTCGCCTGCCATGCAGTTCGAAAGACCGCTGGCTCTTGCGATTCCGTCTCCGACCATCAGAACGGTGCCTGTCTCATCCTGCCGGATCGCATTTTCATAATATTTGATCTGGCTGCGGATGACCTTGGATATTTCTTCTGGTTTCAGTTGCATTTTTTCCTCCTACACCACTGTATCGCTGATTCTTCTGGAAAGCTCGGCCAAACGTCCCTTTACGGTTCCGTCAAACAGCTTTCCGTCGAGCTCCACACGGACACCCGCCAGAACGGACGGATCGGTTTTCAGTTCCATCACGACCGTTTTTCCGCTCATCGTTTCCAGTTTTTTCTTCAGAAGCTCTTCCTGTTCCTTCGACAGGGATGCTGCACTCGTCACAACTGCCTCGGCAATGTTGTGCGCCGCAAAGTATCTGCGCTGAAACGCTTCCTGGCATCCGCCGAATTCCCGGAGAAGATTTTTTTCACACAGCAGTTTGATAAAATTGACCAAATACGGTTCCGCCTGGCTGCCAAATGCCGCGTCGATCAGCCCGATCCGCTCTTTTCGCGGAATCGAAGGCTCCGATAAAAGGCGCGGATACTCCGGATTTTCCCGGAACAGAGCTCGGATCTCCTTCATCTCGGAAAGGATTTCCTCTTCGAGATGCTCCTCCTGGGCCAGCTCATACAGGCTCCCACCGTATACTCTGGCAGTTTCTGTCATGATGCTTCACCTACATTCGATATAAATTCATCTATCAGCTTCTCATGGTCTTTTTCATTAATCTCACGTTCAATGACCTTTCCGGCAATATCCATGGCAATGCCGCCGATCTCGCCTTTGACTTCATTGACCGCTTTCTTTTTCTCCTGGGCAATCTCTTTTTCTGCCTTGTTTTTCAGGGCAGCTGCCTGTTCGGAAGCCTCTTTTACGATTTTCTCGCTCTGCAGCGTCGCTGTCTTTCTGGCGCTTTCGAGAATCTCGTTGGCCTTTGCCTTGGCCTCCTGCATATTCTGCTCATATTCCTCTTTGATGGCGTTGGCTTCTTTTTTTGCCGCCTCTGCGTCTGTAATCTCCGCATCGGCTGCCGCACGCCGTTTTTCCAGCATCTCATTGATCGGTTTGAAAAGGAACCGTTTGATCAGATACATCTGGATGAAGAGGTTGCAGATCTGTGCGATAAAAGTCCAGGGGACAATTCCTACCAGTTCCTGAACCTGCATAGTTTCTTTCCTCCTTGCAGTCATTTACTCCTTGCAACTATTTCAGGAAGTTCATGAACATTCCCGGTGCTACGAAGATCAGAAGCAGGCCGGTTACGAAACCGTAAATACCTGTGGTCTCTGCGATCGCACAGCCAAGAAGCATCGTACTTGTTACATCACCTTTGCATTCCGGCTGACGTCCGATTGCCTCAAGTGCCTTTGCTACGGCGTTACCTTCACCGATACCAGGTCCGATACCTGCGATCAGGGAGCATCCTGCGCCGATTGCGCATCCTGCGAGAGCGATACCTTTTGCTAAAATCTGAAAATCCATCTTGTTTTCCTCCTGTATTTTCTTTTTGTAAACCTCATTTTTTAATCTCTTTAGCCTTCCTCTGCTGCATTCGCAATGTACATGACAGTCAGCATACAGAAAATAAAGGCCTGCATCACGCCGGAGAACCAGTCAAAATAGACCGACAGAACAGCCGGAACACCGACATCCAGAATCGGGATCTGTGAAAGGGTTCTTCCGAGCACGCCGGGAAGCAGTCCCAGCAGCTTTCCGCTTGCCAGTGCCAGCGATCCGTAGATCAGGGCATTGATGACAACGCCGGAAAGAATGTTTCCAAAGTGACGGCACGCCATACTGATCGGCGTTGCGAGCTCCGACAAAACGTTAAACGGTGTCATAACCGCAATCGGAGTCGTGAATCCTTTCAGATATCCGCCAAAACCGTTGGTTTTGATCTTCTGTGTGGTGATCATGATGAAAACCACAACAGCCCAGGCCGCCTCGGTAGAAAGATCTGCTGTCGGACTTCGAAGTCCGATCAGACTGATCAGGTTTGAGACAACGCTGGTCGCGAAAAGTGCCGACACAAAAGGAATCAGATACCGGAATTTTTCTCCCATGTTGCCGATGACGAATTTATTTGCGGTCTCCACAATCATTTCTGCCACCGCCTGGCGTTTGGAGATGTTCCGTATCTTCAAATCTCTTGTGAGCCAGATGCAAAGTCCGGTAATGAGTGCCATTACAATCCAGCTTACCACCAGCGTTTCGCTGATCTGAATTTTCCCGAACAGCGGAAAATCGATCGGGATCGTAAAAAAGACTTTTGCACCGGAGATATCAACCTCCATTCTCTTTTCTCACCTCCTCTGTATGAGATAAAATAAAAAATTTGAACCTTTTGTCAAAGCGGATCTTCACAATCCGCTTCGCTGCTTGCTTATAACCGAATCGCTGCTTCGCAGTTTCGGTTTAAAAACGCCGTCCCGTCTTTGCGGCTTTCGCCTGAGATCAGGTTCAGCGCTTTATGCTGTTTTTTATGCCCATCAGCTTGATGACCGTTCCCGGAATTAAAAGCGGCAGGATTCCTGCAGCAAACTGGAAGCATGGAAGCACAATCGCCAGAACTGCCCATAGCATCTGCATCAGATTTCTCTGCGAATAGCTTGCCTGCATCCGCCGTTTTGCTCCCGCCTCGTCTGTCTCAGACACTGCTTTTTGTACTGCCATACCCATCAGGAAAAAGTTCAGCACCGCAACGGCACCGCCTCCGATTCCCCCAAGGATCACCCGATAGTCAAATGGGATTTTTTCCGGCCAGATCAGGTGCAGGATCAGAAACCCGACCCACATCACAACCACGCCGACAACAGTATAGATGGCAACATTTTTCGTCTCCTTTTTTACGGCCGGTTGGACCTTGTCTCTGAAATTGCTCATATCGCCTTGTTTCCTTTCTAAGGGATTTTCCCCTTAAAATCAGTCTGAAATCTTTTCTCTGCCACTTGATCTTCGTCAACTGTGAAAACTTTTTCAGACACGTTCTAAATATGTCGGTTGAAAGACACCCTCTTTTTCTTCTTTTTTCCGTCCGGCTCCGTCTCAATGCGTTTCTGATGCCGCAGAACGCTCTGCCCGAATTTCCAGGCTGTCACGGCACCGCCTCCGATCCCAAAGAAAAAGCCGATCAGATAAATCCATGTTCCAACCGAAAAGCGGTCGCAAAGCCACCAGCAAAGTGCCAGACAAAGAAAAAGAGGCGTCACAAGGGACAGTCCGAATTGTGTCAACATTGTGAGATTGGTAATCATCCCCGTCCACTTCTTCATATCCTGTCCCTTTCTGCCGCCTCTTTTTGTCAGACCCTCGGATCTGTGTCTTGTTTCATTTTCCCCAAAACACACTTCCATTTTTGTAACCACTTAGTCAGATTGTACCATAAACGTTTTCATAAGACAAATGAATTTGTATATTTTCCAAATTATTTATTTTTATTTACATTCTTTTCATAATAATTGGAACAATTTTCTCATTTTGTCCCATTGCAAAATTGCAGCGTTCACCTCGCTTCTTATTTTTTGAAAAAAACTGCGGTTTTATTCCACACATACTGCCGTTTTTTCTTTCCAACCGGAAAGCTGATAGCTTACCTCATAGTGTCCCGGCTCCAGCAGGTATCTACCGTTTTCTTCTGATCCGAGCACTTCTGCAACCGCTTCTTTTTCACTTTTGGCAACCATTGGAAGTACGACCTCTGCGGTACAGTCGAACGGAACATCCATGGTGATGGTCACGTGCTCTTTGTCGGAAAGCTCCCAGCGAATGCTGTACATTCCCGATGCAGAATCATATTTTGCCTCTGCATACCTCAAATCCCAGTTCAGCGTCGGTGCAAACTGTACGGTCCTGGCACCCGGATGGGATTCCATCGTGTTGATGCCGGCAACGTGACGGAACATCCATTCCTGGATGGAGCCGTAAGCATAATGGTTCATACTGTTCATGCTGATGCCGGAAATCGTACCGTCCGCAAGAAGGGAATTCCAGCGTTCCCAGACGGTAGTTGCACCAAGCTTAACCTCATAAAGCCAACCCGGAAATTCCTCGTTCAGCAACAGTTCGTAGGCAAGATCATTCATGCCGTTGTCTGTCAGCACGTTATTCAGCAGCGGTGTTCCGACAAATCCTGTTTTCAGTTTGTGGTTACTCTGCTCAAACAGCTTCAGAAGCTGCCGTTTTGTCAGCTCTTCGTTCTTTGACAGATGGTATTTCAGCGTCAGCAGCAGCGCCGTCTGTGTTTTGATGCAACAGCGGCCTGTTGCGCTGTAATATTCTTCCTGTACCACAGCAAACTGCTCCTCGGACAGCTTCTGATACTTCTCCTGCTCCTCGCGGTATCCCAGCACACCGGCCGCTTTTGCCACAATTCCTGCGCTGATCGCATAATACAGGTTTGCAATAAACTCCTCGTCCGTTGCACCCATGACCTGCTCCGCTCCCTGTACCGGATTGTCCAACGCAAGCCAGTCGCCGAAGTGGAAAATATACCGCCAGCCGTGGTTATCCCCATCCACTTTCGTGATGTAATCCACCCACGATTTCATGCTCACAAACTGATCTTCCAGAATGCTCTTGTCCCCGTAAAACAGGTATAGATTCCACGGAATGATGCACGCCGCATCGCCCCAGACACACGCTGCATCCTCGACGCCGCACGACGGCACCACGTACGGCACCTTTCCGCCGAGCACGCTCTGCTCTTTTGCCATGTCGTACAGGTATTTTGCATAGAATGCATACGTATCTTCGAGATACATCGCCGTCGGCGAGAACACCTGTGCATCACCCGTCCATCCCATGCGCTCATCACGCTGCGGGCAGTCGGTCGGAACATCTACAAAATTGCACTTTAATCCCCAGCGCACATTACTGATGAGTTGGTTGACCAAATCACTTCCTGTTTTCATCCAGCCTGTCGCGGTGATATTGCTGTAGTAAGCAAGTCCGGTGAAATCCTCCTTTTTCAGATCCGGAATACCCTCGATTTTTACATAACGGTATCCATAGAAGGTAAAATGCGGCACAAGATCTATTTCCGTTCCATCCGAAATATAAATGTATTCTGATTTCGCACTCCGCAAATTTTCATTGTAGAAATTGCCGTGCTGCAGAATTTCTCCTGTCTGAACATGTACTTTTGTTCCTTTTGGCACGTCGACATGGAGTTTAAAGATTCCCGTGAATTCCTGTCCCATATCGAAAACCAGCTCACCTGCCGGAGTATGAATCAATTCTTTTGGCCGGAAAGTTTCATGAATCGTCACCGGAAGACTCATGCGATCGGTCAGTTCCCCTTTCGGTGCATCACAGAGGACTGCCTGCTCTGCAGGAAGATCCGGCAGCGTATCATCCCGATGCTCGCCGTCGTAGAGATTGGAGAATGAAATTTTGCTGCGTTGTACCTGCCATGTCTCATCCGTGCCGATGACTTCTTCCGAGCCGTCTGTATACATAAGATGCAGCTCCGCAATCAGCTTCCAGTCATTTCCGTAAAAGCCTTTATCCTCAAACGCACTGAAACCAAACCGCGCCTTATACCAGCCGTTGCCAAGCAGTACACGGAGTGTTCCCTCGCTCGAAAATTCCTCTGTCACATCGTATGTCTGATACTGTACCCACTCATTGTAATCATTGCTATACGGTGTCAGATATTCATTTCCGACACGCTTCTCATCAACAAACACTTCATACAGTCCAAGTCCGCATATATACAGCCGTGCTTTTGCCACTTCTTTTGCCGGAATAATTTTCTTTTCAAAATAAGGATGGCGTTTTTCTTCACTGCTACAGGAGACCCATTTGGCAGACCATGCTTCCTCCCGCTTTCCAGTTTCAAAAAACTGCACTTCGCTTACTGCTTTTTCTCCGGCATCGCTGCCTGCTTCCACCGTCCAGTAATACCGTGTTCTCGGCTCCAGCTCCAGTTTCACCGGATAGCAAAGGCTACTCGCTTTCGTATCCTCCCCCGAGTCAAACAACAGATGTTCCATCGCCTCATCCGATGATACACGGATCCTTGCATAACTCTGCTGCTTTCCTTTCGCTTCTTTTATTTTCCACGAAAAGACCGTCCGTTCCATCCGAAATCCCACCGGATTTTCCAGATGGTTCACTTGTGCGTGATAAATCTTCATATTTAAATTCCTCCTCCCTTTTTGTATTTCAAATATCCCCATTTTTTTTATTTTATCATAATGCATGTTTTCAAAAAAGGTTCTGTTTTGCAGGAAAAAGCATCTTTATTTGCACCCATTCCGGACAAAGCCTGTGCTTTTTTCTCCGTATCATACTCCTTTCTCCCGTCCCTGAATATCAAAAATGCCGGATTCTCTACCACAAATCCGACATTTTTGATTTCCATCCCTATCTTATCTTCAGTTCAGCAATTCATCCGCCAGCGTTCTCTTCGGCACATAGTGCACATCGTTCTCATCCCGGTAATAATTCGTATTTCCATCCTCCGGCACATCCACCAGATGAATCTCCTCCGCCGGTTTTCCAAACGCCACAATCAAAAGCGGCCGGATCTCCTCAGGCAGTCCAAGTACCTCCATTACCTCGCCCGCCTGAAAATTCCCGATCATACAACCGCCAAGCCCCTGCTCCACCGCCGCAAGCAGCATCGTCTGCGCTACAATTCCGACATCCTTCTGATACCGGTTCAGATTCTCATCAATCCCCTTATCCTGACAGATTACAACAAAGCCCGTCGGCCGTTTCCCCGGATGCGGCAAAACCATCTCCGGCAGCGCCCGCGCCCACTTCGTCAGTCCCTGCACCTTCTCCACTTCTTCCGGCTCCCACGCCAGAAAATACTTCAACGGCTGCTTATTCACACTCGAAGGACAAAGCCGCGCGCAATCCACAAACCCTTCCAACGTCTCCCGCGAAATCCGCACCGACTCATCAAATCCACGATAACTCCTGTTCTTCAACACCAGATCCTTTAACATCTTTTCATCAGCCTCCTGTCTTAATTTTTTTCTATCTCCCACTCTACCACACCTCCCACCCCCTATCAATCACCTTTTTCTCATTTCCCTCTTGACATACTTTGATATTCAAAGTATTATATATCTAGTTTTTAAAACTATATCACAAAGCATTTTACATTACATTTTTATTCTATTTATTCGTCACCAATAACCAGACCTCAAGCCAGTCGCCGCGCCTGCCCGGAAGACGCTCCACGGCGCGGCGACTGGCTTGAGGTCGTCCTTCCTACCACAAAGGAGAATTTATATGCTTCCAGAATTAAAAATAGGAAATTTAGTTGCCAGATACCCCATTATCCAAGGCGGAATGGGCGTCGGCATCAGCCTCTCATCCCTCGCCGGTGCCGTTGCCAAAGCCGGCGGAATCGGCGTCATCTCCGCTGCCCAGCCCGGCTGGCGCGATCCGGAATTCGCGCGTGATCCCTTAAGCGCCAATCTTCGCGCCCTCGCCTTCCACATCCGCCGTGCCAAAGAAATCTCAAACGGCGGCATCATCGGCGTCAATATCATGTGCGCCCTGACCCACTACGAGGAATACGTCCGCTGCTGTATCGAAAACGGAGCCGATCTCATCATTTCCGGAGCCGGTCTCCCGACTGATCTGCCAAAATACACAGCGGGAAGCTCCATCAAGCTCGCCCCTATCGTTTCCCCTCCCCGGACTGCCAAGGTTCTTCTGAAACTTTGGGACAATCACTATCACCGCGTCCCTGATCTCGTTGTCATCGAAGGTCCTGCAGCCGGAGGCCATCTCGGCTACTCCGCCGAAACCGTAGAAGAGACAGCCGCGCGCGGCTACGATGACGAAATCGGGGAAATTCTGCAGATCGTACATGGCTACGAAGAAAAATACGCCTGTACCATCCCCGTCGTCTTTGCCGGAGGCGTCTACACCCACGAGGATATCCTCCACTATCTGTCGCTTGGCTGCGCAGGTGTCCAGATGGCTACCCGTTTCGTTGTCACGGAAGAATGCGACGCCGATCCGCGCTACAAGCAGGCATACCTGAATGCCAAAAAAGAAGATATCACGATCATGCACAGTCCGGTCGGCATGCCGGGCCGTGCAATCCGCAATCCGTTTCTGACGGAACGCGAACAGGAACGGGAAAAAATCTCACACTGCTACCAGTGCCTCAAAAAATGCGACAAAGCCTCCATTCCCTACTGTATTACCACAGCCCTGGCCCGCGCTGCCGATGGCGATACCGACAACGCTCTTCTTTTCTGCGGGGAAAACGCATGGCGTCTCGATCACATGACCACTGTGCCGGAGCTGATGGCGGAACTGGTCGGGGAATCCCTGCCGGACAGCAAAAAATAAAAAATTTAGTAGTGACTTTCCTTCCCAATAATGTTACAATCTTCTCTATGATGTCAGCATAAAAAGTCTTCAAGAACTGACCATCAACCCAAAATTTTCGTAACACACAAAAACACAAAAGGAAGGAACTCTATGAGCAAACACAACAAATCCCGCAGCTCGTTTTCCGGCAAAATCGGTTACGTGCTGGCTGCGGCAGGCGCTTCCGTCGGACTTGGAAATATCTGGCGTTTTCCCTACCTCGCAGCAAAATACGGCGGAGGAATTTTCCTCCTCATTTATATCCTGCTGGCGCTCACCTTCGGCTACTCCATGATCGTTGCCGAGTCCGCCATCGGACGCATGACACGAAAAAGCCCGGTCGGCGCTTTCCAGTCGTTCGGCAAATCGAAATGGCTTTCCGCCGGGGGCTGGATCAACGCCATTATCCCGATTCTGATCGTTCCATACTACTCTGTCATCGGAGGATGGGTCATCAAATATCTGATCGAATACGTGAAGGGCAACAGTACCCTGCTCGCAGAGGACGGCTATTTTTCCGGCTTCATCTCAAACGGAGTTTCCACAGAGCTCTGTTTTGCCGTTTTCTGCCTTATTACGGTCGCCATCATCTACGCCGGTGTGCGAAACGGCATTGAACGCGTTTCCAAGGTGATGATGCCGATTCTGATCGTCCTTTCCGTTATCATTGCCGTTTATTCCGTAACAAGACCGGGCGCACTGGCAGGCGTGAAGTATTTCCTTGTTCCGAACCTCAAAAACTTTTCATGGATGTCCGTCGTCGCCGCCATGGGACAGATGTTCTACTCCCTCTCGATCGCGATGGGTATTCTGATCACCTTCGGTTCCTACATGAAAAAGGAGACCGCGATTGAGGATTCCACCCGGAACGTCGAAGTTTTCGACACCGCAATTGCAATCATGGCAGGTCTCATGATCATTCCTGCCGTCTTTGCCTTCTCCGGCGGAGATCCGGATACCCTGCAGGCAGGACCGTCCTTGATGTTTATCACCATCCCGAAGGTATTCGCCAATATGGGCTTTGGCACTGTGATCGGTATTCTGTTTTTCCTTCTGGTGCTGTTTGCCGCACTGACCAGCTCCATCGCACTGACAGAAAGCGCCGTTTCCACCTTTGAGGATGAGCTCGGCTGGGGCCGTAAAAAATCGACCGTTCTGATCGGCGTTATCATGATTGCGCTCGGAACGCTCTCCTGCCTTGGCTACGGACCGCTTTCCTCCGTCACCATTCTTGGCATGCAGTTCCTGGATTTCTTCGACTTCCTGACAAACTCCGTGATGATGCCAATTGCTGCCATTGCCACCTGTCTTCTCGTTTCGAGAGTCATTGGTGTGGCGAAAATCGAGGAAGAAATCATCCACGGTGAGAGCCGCTTCCGCAGAAAGAAAATCTTTCTTGTCATGATCCAGTATCTCTGCCCGGTGTTTGCACTGATCATTCTGTTCAGCTCCGTGGCAAATGCATTCGGCTGGATCACCATGTAATGAATCTGTAAACGATGAAAAAAGATTGTTTTCGAAACACGATCACGATTTCGAAAACAATCTTTTTTTATCCAAATCTGTCACACCAGCATCAGGAATCCGTCAGCAGCAGAATATCTTCCTCCTTCAGATACAGCTCCTTTGGAATCCCCATTTCCGGGCTCCAGTCTGTTTTTGCGATCTTCCACTGCAGCCAGCTGCATTCGGCATTCTTCCGGAACGAAATGTTCCATTCAAACGGATCTTCCCAGATTTCGGATTCGTTGACCGGAAATACATTTTCCTCACCCGGCCTTTCTACTGTGGCCAGAAAATGTGCCCGGATGCCGACTGCGCGGATATCGTCTGCAATTTCCCGCTCCTTTACGTGCAGCGTCACGCCCCAGTCCACGGCCCGCAGCGTGTGCGCATCCACCCGCTCGGCCGCCGAAATGTTCTTGCAGCCCGACAAAATTGCCGCTGTGCGCGTCTTCGGATTCTGGAAAAATTCCTTCAGCGGTTCCATGACTTCCATCTTTCCCCGGTTCATACAGCTGACCGTATCGCAGATGCGGTACACCTCATCGCGGTTGTGTGATACGAAGATGACCGGTTTTCCGGCCTCCTTCAGATGTTTGTACATCTCCTGCTCCAACTGCCATTTCAGATAGGTATCGAGCGCTGAAAACGGCTCGTCGAGCAGAATCAGCTCCGGCTCTGCTGCGAGCATCCGTGCCATCGCGACGCGCTGTTTCTGGCCGCCGGAAAGCTGTCCCGGGATCTTTTTCTCCAGCCCTTCCAGCTGAAACTGGCGGATCAACGATTCCGTCCGGCTCCGGTCCGGCCGTTTTCCCATGCCTGCCTCAATATTCTGCACAACATTCATATGCGGAAACAGGGCGTAATCCTGGAACATATAGCCGACTTTCCGCTTCTGCGGCGGCAGATTGATTTTTTTCTCCGAATCAAACAGCACCTTGCCGTCAAGGACAATCCGCCCTTCATCCGGCTTTTCGATTCCGGCGATACACTTTAAGGTCATGCTTTTTCCACAGCCCGACGCGCCGAGAATCGCAAAAATCTCCTGCTCCGCCCGGAACTGCATATGCATAAAAAAGCCGTCCAGTTTTTTCGTAATATCTACTTCAAGCGCCATGATTTATCCTCTCTACCACTGTTTCTGATTTTTCTTTCTCCGGTTGCCGAGAAGGTTCATCGCTGTCATCGTAAGGAATCCGACGAGCAGTACGACAACAGACCAAAAACCCGCCGTTTTATAATCCCCGTCCTGAATCACCATTGCGATTTTCTGGGAAACGGTACCCGTCTTTCCCGGAATATTTCCGGCCAGCATCGACGTCGCACCGTACTCACCGAGCGCCCTTGCAAATGCCAGTACCGTACCGGAGAGCACGCCGGGACCTGCCGATGGGATGACCACTTTCCAGAAAATCTTCCACTCCGACATACCAAGCGTCCGCGCCGCATAGATCAGGTTCGTATCCACCTGCTCAAATGCCGCTCTCGTATTGCGGTACATCAGCGGAAACGCGATAATCGTTGCCGCCAGAACACAGCCAAGCCATGTCTGTACTGCCTTGATACTGAAATTCTCATACAGTGCAGCACCAAACGGACGGCGGAGGCTGAAAATCAGAAGCAGGAAAAAGCCTGCAACGGTCGGCGGCAGAATCATCGGAAGTGTCAGAAAGCCGTCAATCACGGCACGCGCGCCGGGACGCAGCTTCATCACCGCACGCGCGGCAAAAATACCAAAGAAAAAGGACAGAATCGTCGCCACAATACCGGTCTTGATCGAAATGACAAGCGGGCTCCAGTCCAGTGACTGTAAAAAATCCAGTATTTCCTGCATAACATTTCCTTTCTATCCACGGCAGCCCTGCATCACGCATCCTGCCCGGATTTTCTCTGATGCAAAACCACCGTCCGCAGAAACGAAATCTTTCTTTTTCGGACGGTGATTTCAAATCCCTGCTGTTTTTTGTGGGATCTTCTTTTTATTCTACCTCTGTATCAAAGTAATAATTCCGGAAGATGGCGGCTGCCTCATCGGAAGTCAGAAACTCTACGAAGTCTTTCGCTGCTGCCTGCTCGGTCTCATCTGCCTCTTTGTTGACAACCTGTGCTGCCGGGTAGATGACATTTCCGGTCAGATCGTACGGAACGACCTGCAGAACCTTCAGACGTTCCTCCAGACCGTAGGTATCGGAATAATAAACGGTACCAACCTCGTTGGATCCCTCTGCAACTGCGGAAGTAACGGCTCCTACGTTTGCACATTCATTGATTTCCACGCCGCCGAGCGCTTCGGAAACCTGCTGGGTTGTGATGGCCGATACATCGTCTGCTTTCTCCAGAATGCCTGCATTGACCAGTGCTTCTCTTGTGTATTTTCCAACCGGAACGGAACCGTCTGCCATTGCGATGCTGGATGCCTTGTTCAGGTCCTCCAGGCCCGTAACTTCTGTATTGCTTCCCTCATAGGTTACAACGCAGACCTGATTGTTTACGATGTTGTGACGGGTTCCCTCAACCAGGAGATTCTCTTCCTCAAGCTGATCCATCTGTTTTGCTGCTGCGGAGAAGAATACGTCGCAGGATGCACCCTCTTCAATTTGTGTCATCAGGGTTCCTGAGCTGTCATAGCTTCCAACCAGTTTGACATTCGGCTGCGTCTTATTGTACTCGCTGATCAGCGTCTCCATTACGGAGTTCAGGCTCTTTGCGGCAAATACGGTGACGGTGGTATCGTCAAATACTTCGCCGTCTGCTGTGCTCTTGGCGCTGGATGCGCTCTCTGCTTCCGAAGAAGCGCTGGAGGCAGATGTGCTCTCTGCCTTGGAGCTGCTCTTGCTGGAAGAATCTGTTGAATTGGAAGATCCGCATGCGGCAAGAGAAAGTGCCATAGCTGCCATCAGAAGAATGGATACTGTTTTCTTTTTCATGATAATTGACTCCTCATTTTGTATATTTACGTATGAAGCGCCGGATGTGCACCTTTTCGTTTTCCGGTTTTTGCTGACCGGATCTGAATGAGCTGTGCGGCAATGCTGATTGCAATCTCCGCCGGCGTCTCGCTTCCGATCTCGATTCCGATCGGGGCATAGACACTGTCGAGCTGTTCTCCGGTAAAACCCTGCGCTTCCAGTTTTTCGCGCACATACTTTGTCTTTCTGCGGCTTCCCACCACACCGATGTACGACGCGCCGGTGCGAAGCGCAAACGCCTCGGCATCCGCATCGCACCGGTGGCCGCGTGTCACAATCACGAGATAATCATTTTTCCGGATCGAAAGAATCTCGTCCAGTTTCGTAAAATCCACCAGCATGGTCTGCCCGGCGTCCGGGAACAATGCTTTGTCCACATATTCCTCCCGGTCATCGAGTACGATACAGCAGAAATCCAGATGATGCAGCACCGGAACGAGTTCCTGGGCCAGATGGCCGCCGCCGAACAGATAAACCTTTCCATCATAGCAGAATTCCTCGGCGTAATACGTTTTCCCATCCAGTTCCAGAATCCGGCAGTGGCCCGCTTTTTCCTGTGCCGCCGGAAGCATTTCCCACGCTTCTTTTTCCAGCACGCGGATACCGGTTCCGTCCAGCGCAAAAAAAATCCAGTAACTGCGGTACTGCTCCTGCGCCGCAAGCGCCTGCGCCAGACTTTCTGCTTCGCCGTGCGCTCCATTCATAAAATAGAAGCACACCTTCACTCTGCCGCCGCAGACCATGCCAAGCCCCTTCCCCTCTCCGGTTCCGAGATCGTATTCTCTGTATTCACTTTTCTTCTCCTGCACCAGCTCCTGCGCATGCAGAACCGCCTGATATTCCAGGTTTCCGCCGCCGATAGTTCCGAAAACCCGTCCTTCCCGGCCGACCAGCATATAGGCGCCCGTCGTGCGCGGAATGGAGCCGTCCCCTTCGGTGATAAAGGCAAGAACCGTGTCCTGTCCCTCTTCCAGCTGTGCAAGCAGTTTCCGGTAAAGTTCGTCCATGTTTCCTCTCCTTGTGTCTGATCTCTGGTCTACTTTTCCGTCACCAGTTCGATGGTGTCACCCTTTTGAATCGTGCCGCCGCGCAGCACCACCGCGAAAACGCCCTCCCGCGGCATGATGCATTCACCCATGCGTTTGAAAATCTCGCAGTGGCTGTGGCACTCCTTTCCGATCTGCGTCATCTCAAGCAGCGCATCCCCGCAGGAAAACCGCGTGCCGACCGGCAGATTCCGGAAATCATATCCTTCCACGATCAGGTTTTCCCCGAAGGCGCCGAGCGGAATATCCGCCCCCTTTGCACGGAAGGCTTCTATTTTTTCATACGACAAAAGGCTCACCTGGCGGTGCCAGTGCCCGGCGTGTGCATCGCCCTCGATGCCCCAGTCTTCCACCAGCTTCGCCGTTTCCACCTCGTGCTTTGCCGTTCCCCGTTTTTCACTGATACAGATTCCTATGATTTTTCCCATTTCTTTTGTTTCCTCTTCTTTTCGAACCGCCGTCATTTCATCCGCCGATGCCGGACATCAGGTGGTGCTCTGTCATATCCTTTGGCCGCTCAAAGCAGTGTTCCATCGGCTTTTTTAAGATTGCCTGTGCCATCACATCCCGCAGATCCGCCGCCGTTCCGTTCTGCAGAACCTCCCGCAGATCCACGCCGTTCTCATAGCAGAGGCAGAGCTTTAAAAAGCCGCGGCTTGTCAGCCGTACGCGGTTGCAGCTTCCGCAGAACTTTCCGTGGATCGCGCTGATAAAGCCGACGGGCATCGACAGCTTTTCGTACCGCACATAAGCCGCAGGACCGTTTCCTTCTTTTTCCTGGTCCGGCGTACATGCCCCATACCACTGTTCCAGCTCTGTTTTCAGCGCCTCATTCGACGGACCCACGTACGATTTTCCGGCGCCCACCGGCATCACCTCGATGAACCGCACCGGGACTTTTTCCTGCTCTGCAAATTCAATCAGTTCCTGCGCATGCAGTTCTTTTCGATGCACCGCATTCAGCTTCACTAAAAGACCCGCCTCTTTGGCCGCGCAGATGCCCTGCTTTACCTGCTCCAGCGCATCGCGTCCGGTAATCGCCGCAAACTCTGCCGCATCCACTGTATCCAGGCTCACATTCACACTGTCACAGCCGGCCGCCTTCAGATCCCTCGCACACGATGCCAGGCGCACGCCATTCGTCGTGATCCCAACGGATGCGGTGCCCGGCACTGCTTTTATTTTCTGCACCAGCTCCACGCACTCTTTTCTTACCAGCGGTTCCCCTCCGGTAATCCGGTAATGCGTGATGCCAAGCCCAGCCGCGGCGTGCACAATCTTCAGCATCTCTTCGACGGTAAGCGGCGGATTCTGTTCCGCCTGCTCCAGTGCACAGCCCGCCGCACTCTCCGGCATACAGTACCGGCATCTCAAATTGCACGCGTCCGTGATGGAAATCCGCAGGTAATCTATCGTTCTGCCATACTGATCCTTCATCGTTTATCTTCCTTTTCCAAAACCGCAGTTCGGGAAGGTGCAGACCTTGCAGTTCAGGCAGAGACCGCCCTCGCCAAGACCGGCCAGCTCATCCGCTTTCACCTCATCATCTGCAATGAGGCGCGGCAGGACAAGATCAAAAATCGTCCGTTTCGAATACATGACGCATCCCGGCAGGCCGACGATCGGTGTTCCGTTTTCGGCATACGCCAGAAGGAACATGGCTCCCGGCAGCACCGGCGCGCCGTAGGAAACGATGCGTGCTCCGGTATTTTTGATCGCCAGCGGCGTCTTGTCGTCCGGATCCACACTCATTCCTCCGGTGCAGAAGACAAGATCGGCACCCGCTTCCATCGCACGGCGGCATCCGTCTGTGATCTTCGATGCATCATCATCGTAAACCTCATGAAAGATCATCTCCGCGCCGAATTCTGCCAGTTTTTCCTGGATAACCGGTGTAAAGGTGTCCTCGATCCGATGGTAATACACTTCATTTCCCGTTGTCAGAACCGCAAATTTTTTCTTGTGGAACGGCTTTAAGGTCAGGATCGGCCCGTCGGAACAGACTGCCTGTGCCGTCTCCATCTTCTCTTTTTTGATGACGAGCGGAATAATTCTCGTTCCCGCCAGTTTGTCGCCTTTTTTCACGTATGTATCACCGTGGCGCGTCGCAATCATCATCTCGCCGAGGCTGTTTACTTTTTTCAGCTTCTCGCGGTCCACTTTCAAAAGACCGTCGCAGTCCGCGATCAGTTCAATTTTTCCTTCTTTGACATCGGACGGATGCATGTGATCGTTTTTACACATATCGTAAAGAATCTGTGCCGCCTCATTTTCATGCAGCATTGTATCGTCCTTTTCCCAGATGTAAATGTTGTCCTTTCCGACACTTAACAGCACCGGAATATCTTCTTCCGTAATGATGTGGCCTTTGCGGAATACCGCATCTTTTGTCACACCTTTGATAATCTGTGTAATATCGTGGCAGAGCACCTGGCCTACCGCGTCTTCTGTTTTCATCAGTTTCATCTGAAACGCCTCACTTTTTCTATTTGAATCTATTCCAGTTCCCCGCAGATCACTTCCAGCACGCTTCCGGCGATGCACCGCGCCTTATCGGAAATCGTGAAGCAGTTCTGCAGTTCTTCTTTCCGCGGATCGATGTCCGCAATCTTAAATCCCTTCGTCACCGGATAGCCGTCGCGGATCAGCCCGCGCAGCAGACCGGAGAGAGATGCTTCCACAGGTACCGTCCCTTTTTCTGTCTCAATCTCTGCAATCACAGCCCTGGCTTCCACAATGTCTCCGATCGAAGCCGCATTCCGCAGAATACCTTCCGCCTGTGCATGCATCACACGCTCTTTTCCGTACCCGCCGATGATGCCCGGAATGCCAGTGTTCGGAACCGCGCTCCCGCTTCGGATCACGCGTCCAAGATTATGACCGCGCTTCGTCTCAATTACAGCATCCACATCTTCTCCTGCCGTAAAGCCCGGTCCGAGGGCAATCACAAGCGGTGCCATCTCTTTTGTCGTCCCGAGATTTTTCTTCGCCAGAATCGCATCGACCACGACGGCCGGGCGAAGTGCTGCAATGCTTAGTCCCGCCGGATCCACGAGCACCGGAACACCATCTTTCTTCCAGATCCGTTCCATTTCCTGTTCAAGAAGTTCTTTCCGGTTCTTTTTCTCTGCGAGATCCACGTCCATGCGCACGGCTTCCACGTCCTCTACCCTGGCACTGCCAGCATATACCGCTTCGCTCAAAGCCACCTGCCGCCGGATCGCCGCCGGGTGCTCTGCTTCCAGAACCAGCAGACGAAAGCCCGCTTTTTTCAGACGATGGATCGTACCGGTTGCAAGATCTCCTGCTCCCCGTACCACGATCAGATCTTTCTTTTTCATCTTCGCTGTCTTCCTTCTTTCGTTTCAGCAGCCGCCGTTTTCTTCCGTCTTCCGCGGTCTGCTTCGTTATTCTCGTGCAAGAATAACGCTTTTTCCATTAATAAAATACAGGAAAGGACCCGTTTTGTCAACGTGTCCCCGTAAAAAATGTTATTTTTCTTCTGTTCCAAACCACTTCTGAAACGACGCATCGGCGCCTGCGCGGACTTCTTGTTCAAACTTCCGGTACCGCTTCAGGAATTCTTTTCCCTCCGGGGTCAGTACCGTCTGGCCGCCGTTGCTGCCGCCCCGGTTGCCCTGTACCAGCGGGATGCCGAGATCCTCCTCGGCGCGCTTTAAGATTTTCCATCCCTTCGAGTACGCCATCTGCATGCATTTGCAGCCCTTCGAAAGGGAGCCGGTTGCCTCCACATGCTCCATCAGCTCCGCCACACCGGGACCGAAGGCATGATCCGTCCGGCTGACGCGCAGCCGCATGTCGTACCGCAGCTTCTGTCGTAATGTTTCTTCTTTTTCTTCCATCTCCACCTCACACCTCTACAGCAGCACACGGTACTCCGCCTCATAGGCAAGTCCCGCCGTCTGAAGTGCCGCAAGGATTTCTTTTCCCTCTTCTGGCGCTGCTTTCCAGGAAAGGCCGCAGCCCGCCGTAATTTCCCGCGGAACGGGGATCATCCTTCCCGGCAGGCCGTGCGCTCTCGCATACTGCTCCATCTGCATCGCCTGCGTTGTCCCCGCAAACGTCAGAATCCAGGTTTCTTTTCGCTGTCTCATATCGTTTCTTCCTTTTTCCAGCTTCTTTTGTATCCCGGATGCCGGCTGCCGCCTCTCTCACTGCTGCATTTCTTCTTCGGCAAACTCCCGCAGAGCCTGCGCGGCAATCCGGACTTCTTCTTCCGTCAGTACATGGGAAAAGCTGAACCGCACGGCTCCCTGCTCCCGTGTCCCGAGTGCTTCGTGCATCAGCGGCGCGCAGTGTGCCCCGCTTCGGACTGCAATACCATAGTTCTCATACAGCCAGTCGCTGACATATCCCGAATCACAGGAGCCGATGTTTAATGCCGCCGTTGGTACCCGCTGCTGCAGATCGTCTGTTCCATATAAAGTAAGTCCCGGGATTCCCTGAATTTCCTCCAGAAAGAGGTGCATCAGCTCCCTCTCTCTTTTGTAAATCATTTCAATCCCCGTCTTCTCCAGATATTCCAGCGCTCCCAGAAGTCCCGCAATTCCGTGGACATTTAAAGTTCCCGCTTCCAGGTGCTCCGGCATCGCCGCAGGCTGTTCTTTTTCATAGCTTCGGATTCCGCTTCCGCCCATTTTGAGCGGCCGGATCGAAAGTTCCGGACGGACGTAGATTCCGCCGGTTCCCTGCGGCCCTAATAGTCCCTTGTGGCCGGAAAAACAGAGCACGTCGATCCCGCTTTTCTGTACATCAATCGGCAGAATCCCCGCTGTCTGCGCCGCATCGACGATCAGACGCAGGGAATGGCGTTCCGCAATTTCGCACACCCGCGCAAGATCCGTGATATTTCCGGTCAGGTTGGAGGCATGCGTGACGACAAACGCTTTCGTGTTTTTCCGCACTGCCGCTTCCATCTGATCGTAATCGATCCTTCCAGATACATCCGCCGGGATCACGGAAAGCTCCAGTCCCTGTTTTTCCAGTGCATACAGCGGGCGCAGAACGGAATTATGCTCGCAGACTGTCGTGATCACATGATCCCCCGGCCCGAAGAGTCCGAAAATTGCCGTGTTCAGTGCCTCCGTATCGTTGCACGTAAATGCAATCCGCTCCGGACTCTCCGCGTGAAACAACTCTGCCAGCCGCATTCTCGTCTCAAAGACGATGCGGCCCGCATCCAGTGTCGCATCGTGTGCACCGCGGCCTGCATTTCCACAGCCGCGCAGTGCCTGGATCATACGCTCCTCTGCTTCTTTTGGATGCCACAGCGACGTTGCCGCCGAATCGAGGTAAATCATGGCTTAATCACGCGGTCTGCGCTGCTCATGCGCTCCACGATGTCATACATGTTGGTCACACTGCCGACCTGCAGCTTTTCGGTGATGCCGTAGAAGTTCAGGCATGTTCCACAGGTCAGAATTTCAACGCCGCGCGCTGCCAGATCTTTCAGATCCTCCAGGGACTCGGAACCCTCGCAGGTCAGCTTTGCACCGCCGTTGTAACACAGAATCGTATCCGGCAGCTCATCCTGCTGGGTCAGTGCATAAAGGAAGCTCTTCATCAGAATTTTACCCAGCTCCTCGGCTCCTTCGCCCATATGGTCTGCAGAAAGAACGACGAGTTTTGTTTTCTTTGCCGCCGGTACGAGGCATACGGTTTTCTCTTCTGTTTCAGCCGGCTCTGTTTCCGATACGGTGAACTCCACATGATACTCTTTTTCTTTCTTCTCTTTTACCAGAAAGCCATATCCTTTCTGCTGCGCCATTTTTTCCAGGTTCTGCACGGCGATTTCATTATCCACCAGAACCTCCACTTTTCCGCTTCCCGCAAGTTCTGCAATCGCATTTTTTGCCTTTACCAGCGGTACCGGGCACACATCACCCATTGCGTTTACTGTCTTTTTCTCCATCTCTGCCATTTTTCATCCTCCCTGCCTTACCATTTCCTGCTCTGTGTCACATAAATTTCGGTTCCTGCCGGCTCTGTGACTTTTCCAACGATTGCTGCCGGAATCCCCTGCTCCAGCAGTTTTCTCTGCATTTTTTCTGCATCCACGGCATCCACGGCCATCAGAAGCCCTCCCGATGTCTGCGGGTCAAACAGCACCTCCTGCATGCCGAACGGTATATCCTTAAAGGTCACATGCTGCTCCAGATAATTCCGGTTCCGCTGGCCTGCCGCAGTGATCAGAAACTCCTCCGCCGCTTCCACAGCCCCCGGGAACACCGGAATCTGATCCGCCCAGATATGGCAGGACACGCCCGACTCCATCATCTCATGCAGATGTCCTAGGAAACTAAAGCCCGTTACATCGGTACAGGCATGAATGTTATACTTCCGTGCCGTCTCCGAGGCGTACTTATTCAGCGTCATCATCGATTCCACTGCCTTTTGAAATCCCCCCGGGTTTTCCTCCCCGACGCGGTGCGCCGCACAGAGAATGCCGGTTCCGAGCGGTTTCGTCAGAATGAGCAGATCACCCACGCGGCCCGTATTGTTCTGCCAGATCCGGTCCGGATGCACGGTTCCCGTGACAGAAAGGCCGTATTTTACACTGTCATCCGCAATCGAATGACCGCCGGAGAGCGATCCGCCCGCTTCCTGCACCTTTTCCGCGCCGCCGCGCATGATTTCTCCGAGGACATTCAGATCCATCTGTTCCGGAAAGCAGACGATATTCAGGGCTGTCCGCACCTCTCCGCCCATCGCATAGATGTCGCTTAAGGCATTCGCCGCCGCAATTTTTCCAAACGTGTACGGATCCTCCACCACCGGCGGAAAGAAATCCAGCGTCTGGACCATCGCAAGGTCGTCCGTCAGCCGGTAGACGGATGCATCGTCTTTGCTGTCATAGCCCACCAGCAGATTCGGATCCTTTTCCCCTTTCGGCAGCTTCTCCAAAATATGTTCGAGCACGCCTGCCCCGAGCTTTGCCGTACAGCCGCCGCTCTTACAGAAAATAATTTTTTCTTCTTCCATCGTTACCTGTTCCCTCTTTTTTCAGCTTCTTCCGCACTCTCCGTCCGTTCCGCGCAGAAGTCCCAGCGCATGCGGCAGGGTATCAAGTACAAATCCAAGACTCTCTTCCACCGCCTTCGGGCTTCCCGGCAGATTGATAATCAGCGTCCGATGACGGATTGCACTCACTGCCCGGCTCAGCATCGCCCGTTTTGTGATCGCCATGCTGCCCGCGCGGATCGCCTCCGCAATGCCAGGTGCCACACGGCCGGATACCGCCAGAGTTGCCTCCGGTGTCACATCCCGCATGGAAAATCCCGTGCCGCCTGTCGTGAGGACAAGATCGCACTGCTCCAGATCGGCAAGCCGGATCAGTTCCTCCTCGATCATCGCCCGCTCATCCGGCAGAAGGCGCATCGAAACGACCTCATACTGCTCCGCCGGAAGCAGCTCTTTGATCTTTGGGCCGCTCTTATCCTCGCGCTCGCCCTGATAGCCTTTGTCACTTAACGTTACAATTCCCACCCGGAAAACCGGGAAATCTTTCTTTTCTGCCATGCTTTATTTTTCCTCTTTCTGATAGATATAATGACCGCTCTTTCCGCCGTCCTTTTCCAGAATGTGGATATCACGAATCACCATGCCGCGGTCCATCGCCTTGCACATATCGTAGATCGTGAGCAGCGCTGTGGAAACACCAGTCAGCGCCTCCATCTCCACGCCGGTCTTTCCGACACATGATGTGGTGCACACGGCCGTAATAGAATTTGTATTCTCGTCCGTGGTAAATGTCACTTCGCAGTTCGTCAGCGGCACAATGTGGCACAGCGGAATCAACTCCGCATTCTTCTTCGCCCCCATGATGCCTGCCAGCCGTGCAACGCCGAGCACATCGCCTTTTTTCGCCGTATGGTCCCGCACGGCTGCAAATACCTCCGGGCTTACCTGTATGGTTCCCGTCGCCGATGCTGCCCGGTACGTGTCCGGCTTCTCATGGACATCGACCATGACGGCGCTGCCGTCTTTCTTAAAATGGGTAAATTCCGCCATCTGTCTCCTCCGTTCTATTTCCGTTTTATTCTCCGGGTTCCCACTCTTCTTCCGCTTCACGCACGGGAAGCTCTGCTCTCCCATACCAGGGATTCGTGTTCTCACCGCTTTGTCTTCTGTTTCCTGTCGCGCACGTAACCAGAACATGCTCGATCCCCTGCCTGCGCAGCAGCTCCACAAGTTTCTCGACGGCCGCCCGGTGTTCTTTTTCCTCATACTGGTGCAGTACCGCATAAAACGTTCTGCCTTTCAAATCCTTCTGCTGTCCCTGTTCCGATGCGATCAGCCGTGCCAGATCTTCTTCCGTGATATGGTGTTCCATCGTACAGCCAAGCAGTTCCGCCGCCCGTTCTGCCCGAAAGCAGCCCTTGCCAAGCGGCTGTCCCAGTGCCGAAAGACCTGTCACACCAATCACAAGATCTGAAGAGGAAAGCAGCACCGGTTCATGTTCCGCCGGTGCCTTGCACTGCAGGTGCCTCGCGCCGTCCGCCTCGATCAGCGTCAGATCGGCCTTTTTGCGTGCCGCTTCAAATAGTTCCGTTTCCGGCATGGAAAGCTTTTCCGGATCCCGGCAGGCACTCCCGATAATCGCTGCGCGGCCTGTGCGAAATTTTCTTTCGACCGCTTCCAGACTCTGGTCATGCCATTCCTTCGGCGGACGGTAAATGTGCGTCGAAGTTGTCACCAGTACCTTCTGATCGTTTTTTACGCAAAAGCCTGCCATCTCGTACAGCAGCGTCGTTTTTCCGCCGCCGCCGATGATAGAAACTACATGGTTCTTTTCCTTTAAAAAGGGGAACGCCGTTCCCATTCCTACCGGCTCCAGCTTCTGTTTTTCTGTTTTCTGCCAGATTCGAAGCATCTCCTCTGCCCCCTTCTGCCGTCTTTCTTTCTCACTCTACCATACTCATTTTGGGCTGTCAAATTTTACTCACGCCGAAAAAACTTGAAAAAAGAACTGCCCCGATCGGGCATCCCAATCAGAGCAGTTCTTCTATTCTTACTGAACGTGTACGGTAAGCACCGCCGCATTTGATCTGTTTCCATCGCTGTCCGTCACATGATACGTCAGCGTGTAATCTCCCGGCACTGCAGTATTCACATCGCCGTCGATCTCAATCTGGTTAAAGAGTGACTCCTGGCTGTCTGCATCATCGGTCATCTCTTTGATATAGCTGGTTTTGTCCAGATCGTTTCCGGCTTCCACTGTTACTTCATACGTATTCAGGTACAGTTTTGGGCTTTCCGCCGGCAGTGCTTCGATTTCCATCTGCGCATCTGTCTCATTTTTTGTGCCCTCTGTGTCATTCTGCTGCGGCTCCTCTGCTGCCGGTGCAGACTCATCTGCCGCCCCACTGTTATCCGTTTCCTGCGTAGCCTCATTTTCCGCCGGGGTATCTTCCGCTGCAGCTTTATAATTCACGCGGCGTGTTGCTTTTGATACATTATTGTGACTGTCCTTTGCCGCATAGACAACCGATGCACTGGTATGGTCATCGTTCGGGAAAATGTTTTCAATCACCAGCGAATCTGTCACATCTCCGTCTTTCTCATCCGTTGCAGTAGCGCCTTCCAGCAAAGGCGCTGTATCACTGCCTTCCTCATACGTTACATCCCCATCAGCTGGAAGCTCGATTTCCGGGCCTTTTCGGTCGTCCGTCACTACGACAGCTGCTGTACCGGCTCCTAGCGCCACGCACAGGACAATCAAACCTGCAACAATCCCTTTTTTCATGGCAGTTAATCGTCCTCCTCCTGGCCGTAATCTCCATATTTGTACTGACCGTATTTTCCGTATTTACCATACGCCTGTTTCTGCATATCCACCTTGTTCAGGACAACGCCAAGCAGCGGGCAGTTACTTCTCTCGAGCTGGCTCTTTACTTCCTGTGCAAAACGATAGCTGATCACACCGGACTCAATGACCATGATTGAACCATCACAGATTTCTGCAACGATTGCACTGTCGATAACGCTTCCAAGCGGAGGAGTATCCACAATCACATAATCGTAAACTTTACGAAGTGCATTTAAAAGACTTCGGAAGTTCTTTCCCCCCAGAAGCTCTGCCGGATTCGGCGGAAACGGGCCGGAATAAATCATGTAAAAGTTCTTTACATTGGTAGAACAGATGACATCCTCCAGAGTTGCCTGACCGGACAGGAAGTGTGCCAGTCCGCGAACAGATTTCTGTGTTTTCGTTCTTCCAAGAAGAACCGATTTCCGAAGATCGGCATCGATCAAAATCACTCTTTTTCCGCTCTCTGCAAGAGAAATGCCGAGCTGCATAGAAACACTGCTCTTTCCCTCATTTGGTGTACAGCTTGTAACCGCGATTACTTTCTTATCTTCTCCGCAGAACTGAAGGTTGGTCCGAAGAGATTTGTAGGCTTCCACAATCTGATAGCCTGATTTTTCCTGTTTTACTACTACCTGATTCACGTTCCGTATCCTCCCTTATTTCTTTCTTCCACGGCCGTTTTTGTTTTTCTTCTTGCTCTTTTTCTGTCCTTCTGCAAGAGGAATTATGCCGAGTGTACTGACACCCAGATAACGTTCTACATCTTCGGAGGTCTGGATGGTGTCATTTGTCAGATAAACAATAATGATGATGACAATCGCGATAAATGCCCCTGCTATTGCACCGATCAGCCCGTTTTTCTTAATACTTGGGCTTACCGGCTCATCTGGAATATTCGCCTCATCTACCACATTTACAGCTTCTGTGTTCATAACGTTCTGAATATGATCTGATGCTGCTACACGGATTGCATCCGCCATCTGGCTTGCTACATACGGATCTTCGTCTTTTACTGTAATCGAAAGGATACGCGTATCGTTCTGTGTAGTAACAGTAATTTTGTTCAAAAACTCCTCATAGGTAAGATCCAGATTTAACTGTGCAATAACGGTTTCAACAACCTGACGGCTCTGAATCAGCTCCGCATAGTCTTTGGTTAAAAGAGAACTTGCCTGCAGATCTCCACTTGTTACAGTACTGCTACTGTCCTGTTTTGACAGTACATACATTTTTGTCGTCGATTCATACTGCGGCTTCATAAATACTTTGCTGACCAGTACCATCAGAAGGCCAAGTGCCAATGCAGCTAAAATCACATAGCCAATTTTGCTCCAGAGCACACGAAGCAGTTCCAGTAAATCGATTTCAATTTCATCCTGATTCTGTTGATTCGTTTCCATCTTCTTCTCCTGACTTTTTTTAGATTTCTCCGGCATCCCTTAAGATTTCCATCGGATTATCGTGGAAAATCCTTTCGGCATATGCCTCTCCCATTTTTTTTGAAACATAGGCAGCGCCTGCTCCTATGTTGGGAATACGTGTTTTTGTGTTGTGGGAATCGCTGCCGACAAAACCGAGCAGATCTTCCTTCATCAGTTTTCTGCAGTAGCGTTTTGCCCCCCACGTATACTTTCCAAGTATACTTTCCACATTCACCTGCAGTCTTGCGCCCATATCCACCAGATCGCTGGAAAATCCGACGCTCTTTACCGTTGCCTGATAGCGCTCCACATGCGCGATAATCGGTTCATAACCGCAGGACAGTACATTGTAGACTCTCTCACGGATATGCTGTGCGGAATCTCCCTCGGAAAATTCCAACAGAACATAGGATGAACCGGCCATGGTCACATATTTCCGTTTTTCCAGGATATCCTGAAGATCCATGTTCGAGTGAAGTTCACACCCGAGATAAAGCGACATATCCGGATATTCCTTTTTTGCCGCTTCCTGCAGTTTCAGAAACTGCTCATGTACCTTTTTTGCCGGTGTTTCAAACATCCGCCGCCGATAATGCGGTGTGATGATAATCTTCCTGACCCCGTCCTCGTGCTGCATTTTCAGCATCGCCAGCGACTCTTCCAGGTCAGCTGCACCGTCGTCTACCCCCGGGACCATATGGCAGTGTACATCAAATAATTCCTTCATACCTTATCCCTCTTTTTGTGTTCTTTCTTCAAGTCACGCATACTTACACATTCTATTTTAGTATACATCCTTTTGTGATCTCTGGCAATACAAAAAACATACTCTGTATTTATTTTTTAACATTTTTGTCAAACTTGCCTAAAATGAGGGATAAAAAAGAGACCTCCATTTTCATGTCAGCCTCTCCTGTTATTTTCTGCAGATGAAAACCCCTGCCTCTTTTGTGATCGCAATTCCGCCGTGTTTCTGAATTTTCTTTTCCAGAAATTCTTTGAATTCCCGCTGTCTCGGATACAGATACTCATTCTGATTTCCATGGCAGGAAAGGATATAGTCCAGAAGCGGCTCCGGCCGGTCGACCCAGAGACTGTCCTCGTAGATTCTTTTCTCTACGCTGCCAAAATAAGGCTTTAACTGCTTTTCTCCGTGATCCAGACCAAAAATAGTATACAGCGCCACCTCCGAAAGATTGATCTGCGGATCAAACTCCTGTACCAGATCGGTAATCTCTTTCATATGGCCTTTTCCATATGTACTGCAGTAGAACACGCCGTCATCTGAAAGCACACGGCTGATTTCCTGCAGACCGCGGGACAGATTCTGGACATAGAACAAAACATGATTTGCAATAATCCGGTCGTATTCCGCATCCGGAAACGGAAGCTTCTGGCAGTCCAGTGTCCGGAAATCAAAACAGAATGCCTTTTCTTCTCCCAGATTTTCCGCCGCATCCCGGATCATGCCGTCCGACAGGTCAGACAGACAGATATACTTTCCTTTCAGTACGGATGGCTCCGCTTTTTTCCAGAGCTGCCCGTTTCCGCAGCCGATCTCCAGAATCCGGCGCGCACCGTTAAAATCCATCTGTTCCAGAAGCCACGGGAACCATCCCTTTTTATTTTGGGAATACTGCTCGTGCAGCGAAATACGGATATTCAGGTTTTCCCCGTTTTTGTACTGCTCCACCAGCATCTTTTCCATATCGGTCAGATGAATCAGGTTCAGAATGCCGGTCCAGTCGATCTGGTTCGTCTCCTCCAGAATCTGTGTCGTATTCTGCAGCGCCTTTTCCATCTGCTCCAGATTTTCCATCTTCTTGTGCACAAGTCCGATCTGCATTTTCAATGATTTCAGAATATCCGCACTCGTATCGTGAATCGTCATATTTCCGATCTCATTCAGGGAAAATCCGAGATATTTCAGCGATAAAATTTTCTGCAGCTTCAGAAAATCCTCATCCGAATACATCCGATAACCGGATTCGTTAATAAAGCTCGGCTTCAGCAGCCCTTTTTTGTCGTAATAGCGAATTGTCCGAATGGTCACATGGGCCATCCGGGCAAATTCACCAGTGGTATAATATTGATCCATATCCACCACTCCTTCGCAAAAGCCGCTTTTTTGCGGCCTTTGCATTTCACTTTTCTCTCTTACAGACGGTCTTTGTACATCTCAGCAAAGTAGTTCTGATACTCACCGCTGATGATGTGTTTCCACCAGTCTTCATTATCCAGATACCACTGAATTGTCTGTGCAATTCCGGTATCGAAGTTGTATTTTGGTTTCCATCCAAGTTCAGTCTCGATCTTGGTCGGGTCGATTGCATATCTTCTGTCATGGCCCGGGCGGTCTTTTACGTATTTGATCAAAGATTCCGGTTTGTCCAGAGCTTTCAGGATGGTCTGTACTACCTGAAGGTTTGTTCTCTCGTTGTGTCCGCCAATGTTGTAAACCTCGCCTACTTTACCTTTATGGATAATCAGGTCGATTGCTTCGCAATGATCGGATACGTGCAGCCAGTCTCTGACATTCTCACCGTTTCCGTATACCGGAAGCTCTTCGTCTGCCAGTGCGCGGCTGATCATAAGCGGAATCAGCTTTTCCGGGAAGTGATACGGGCCGTAGTTGTTGGAGCATCTGGAAACGGTAACCGGGGTACCGAAGGTTCTGTGGTAAGCCAGTACAAACAGGTCTGCGCTTGCTTTGGATGCAGAGTACGGACTAGAGGTATGGATCGGGGTATTCTCTGTAAAGAACAGGTCCGGGCGATCCAGCGGAAGGTCTCCGTAAACCTCATCGGTAGATACCTGATGATATCTCTTTACGCCGAATTTTCTGGAAGCATCCAGCAGTACACGGGTTCCCATTACGTTGGTCTGAACAAAGATGCCAGGATCCTCAATGGAACGGTCTACATGGCTCTCTGCTGCGAAGTTGACAACAACGTCAAATTTCTCTTTTTCAAACAGATCCATGATGAAAGCTTCGTCTGCGATATCACCTTTTACAAATTTGTAGTTCGGTTTGTCCTCAACCGGTTTCAGAGTCTCCAGGTTTCCTGCGTAGGTCAGCAGGTCCAGGTTTACAATCTGATAATCCGGGTATTTGTTTACCATGTGATGTACGAAGTTTCCGCCGATAAATCCGGCTCCGCCTGTTACTAATACTTTCATGCTTTTTCTCCTTTTTGGTGTGTTTATCGTCTCAGTTTTATGTCAATTCAACTTGTTGTACTCTCACTATAATGGGTGACGTTGCGTCATGGTCAAGAGGAGAATGAAAAAAGTTTGTGAAAATCTTGTTTTTCCCTCCGGAATACATCTATCTTAAAATTTTTACGGCGATTCTCGTAATATACTGTTCCATTTCCTGACTGGTCAGCGCATCCACCATATATTCCTCATAAAAGCGGTCGTCCAGCAAAAGTCTCTGTTCCGTGGCATACCGGAACAGCTTCCGGTACGCCGCTTCAATTCCCTGCCATGGTCCTTTATAATAATAGCAAAGATACTCTCCCTCCGGCCGAACCGTGTATCGCACTTTCGCCGGCACACGATCAAAAATCAGATAGAAATCACGGTAATCCAGAAAATTCCCCGTTTCCAGTGTTTCCCGTTTCTGAACAAACCCAACATTATACGAACTTCGATTTCCGTATTGCCCACAGTAAGCATAGAGCTCTCCGATTTTCTGATTGACTGCCAGATTATCCGCTGATTCGCTGTGATTTGTGACAAGATACTGCAATGGCAGAGTATGAATCCCTACAGGACAGAAGGGATCTTTTTCAAACGCCTCACGGCATTCCGCCGATGCCTGTGCCAGAAACCGCTTCTTTTCCCCTATCCAGCGCTGCATCTCGCGGAGCCGCTGCATTTTTTCGCGCACCACCTTCTCCTCCTGTTCCAGCAGTACTCCGAATTTTTCAGGACTTCGCTGTTCCAGATAATTTCGAATCTCTGCCAGCGGCATGCCCAGCTCCCGCAGCATTCCGATCACATCAAACGTTTCAATCTGATCCATCGCATAATATCGGTAGCCGTTTGTCCCTCTTCTTTTTGGTACGAACAGCCCAATCTCATCATAATGGAAGAGCGTTTCCTTTGTCGTGCCTACCAGCGCTGCAAATCGCCCCGCGCTTAAATACTCCTGTTTTCCCATTTCTGACTCCTTTTCCTGAATATGTGCTCTCGGAATTTTTCCTGTTTTTCACCTTTTTTGCACTTGACTATAGGGTTACCCTATCCTTTATAATAGCAAACGATTCAAATTTTCACAAGAAATCTTTCCCATCTAAAGCGTGTCTGAAAAAGGCTTTTCACACATAAAAAGGAGGTTTTTGATTATGAGCCAGTCACTCGCCAAGGATTTCAACTTCCGCTCCCTGCTGAAGTTTGCGTTTCCATCGATCATCATGATGATCTTTATGTCTCTCTACAGTATTGTGGATGGCTTTTTCATCGCACAGTACGTGGACAGCATGGCGCTTTCCGCCGCCAATATCGTCTATCCTGCCGTCAGCATTCTTCTTGCCGTCGGCATCATGTTCGGTACCGGAGGCAGCGCCGTCGTCGCTGCAAAGATCGGACAGGGAAAACAGGAGGAAGCCAACCGTAACTTTTCGGCCCTTACCCTTACCACACTGATCATCGGTATTCTGGGCGCAGTGCTCGGCAACCTGTTTTGCCGTCAGATCTGCAGTCTGCTCGGTGCAACGCCGGTGCTGATGGATTACGGTACCGCCTATCTGCGGACGATCCTTTCCTTTGCCCCGGTCTGTCTTCTCCAGGCGCTGTTCCAGTCCTTCTTTGTAACAGCAGGGCGCCCGGGACTCGGACTTTCCCTTACGGTGTCCGCCGGCATTACCAACATGCTTCTGGACTATCTGTTTGTCGTTCCGCTCCATCTTGGTGTTGCCGGAGCTGCCCTTGCCACCGGCCTTGGCCAGTGCATTCCGGCCGTTGCCGGCATTTTATACTTTACCTTTGCCCGCAAAGGCCTTCGCTTCACCCGTCCGGAATTTTCCAAAGGCCTGCTCTCCACAAGCTGCTTCAACGGTTCCTCCGAGATGGTCAGCAATCTTTCTGCAGCCGTTGTCACTTACCTTTTCAACATGCTGATGCTGAAATTTGAGGGCGAAATCGGTGTTGCCGCCATCACGGCGATTCTGTACGGACAGTTTCTCTTTGTTGCGCTGTACCTCGGCTACAGTATCGGCGTTGCACCTGTGTTCAGCTTCAACTACGGCAGCCGGAACAAACAGCGGCTGATCCGGCTTTACCGCATCAGTATCCGTTTCGTTGTGATAAGCTCTGTGATCATTGCACTTGTGGCTGCCTTCGGTTCTCCGGTCATTTCCGCCGTTTTCATGCAGAAAGGCACGTACGGCTTTGAACTGACCCGCCACGGCGGATACCTGTTCTCCATCGCTTACCTGTTCTGCGGTACGAATATCGTCGCCTCCGGCATTTTCACCGCACTGTCAGACGGAAAGACCTCTGCTTTGATTTCCTTTTTGCGCACCTTCGTCTTTATCGTTCTCTCCGCGCTGCTTCTGCCGCTCGTGCTTGGCACCAACGGTGTGTGGCTGTCGATTCCGGTCGCCGAATTTCTGACGCTGTTCATCTCCGTGCCGAAGCTGTCCCGCTATTTTAGGGATCCAAAAGTCGCACCGGAGACAGAAATGCGTTGATTCTCAAAACCCCGCACAATAGATCCGTTGTTTTCATCGGATCCGCTGTGCGGGGTTTCTCTTTTGCTACCACTTTTTCCCCGGGCAGTCCCGCAGTGCAATCGCTGCCCGCATCTCCACGTAGCAGCCGCACATGCGGCACATGCCGGACAGCAGCTTTTCACACTCCTTACAAATGGAAAGCCGCCGCTCGTATTCCTCCTCCGGCGCTTTATCGTCCGCCGGAATTCTTGCAATATAATCATACATATTCTGAAAAAAGCCTGCCTCGTCCATCTCACGAAGCAGGCATTTTTTACAGATCCTGGTATTTCCGTCCATCAAACTCCTCCGGAACTGAATCTTTTTTCATCCCAGATATCTTCTGGTTTTTATGGTTTCCCTATTTTACGGCGATATGAAGCACACTGCATGCCGGAATGGTAAAGGAAATTCCCTCTTTGGTTGCCTGTACACCGTCAAAGGTCTGAACGCCAACCGTCTCCGGCGCTTCAAAGGTGTTCTTATCCTGCATATGGCCGGTTACGATCTCGGCTTTGATCTCGTCGGCTTTTTTTCCAAGAATTACCGCTTCTACCGGATATGCTTTCTCCAGATCCACATTCGTCATCGTGATATGAAGTACACCGTTGGCATCTATCGAAACAGATTCCGTCAGATTCGGAACCATGTATTCGTCTTCCAGACCAACCTGCTCCGTTTCCAGAGAGCTTGCCAGAAGATCATTTTCCTGATGTACCTGATACAGATCAAAAACATGATACGTCGGAGTTTTGACCATTTTTTCACCCTCTGTCAGGATCATCGACTGCAGAACATTGACCATCTGTGCGATATTTGCCATCTTGACACGGTCGCTGTGTTTGTTGAAGAAATTCAGGTTGATTCCTGCGACCAGTGCGTCACGCATGGTATTCTGCTGATACAGAAATCCCGGATTTGTTCCAGGCTCTACATCATACCAGGTACCCCACTCATCCACGATCATGCCGACCTTTTTGTCCGGGTCATACTGATCCATAATGGCGCTGTGGCGACGGATCAGCTCTTCCATATACATCGTCTTTTTCATGGTCTTATACCAGTCTTTTTCCGCAAACTCCGTTGCACTTCCCTTGTGATCCCAGGTTTCCGGCACCGTATAGTAATGAAGGGACAGGCCATCCATCATGCCATGCTGCTGTGGGGAGATTCTGCGGAAGCATGCTTTCATCACTTCCTGCGTCCACTCATAATCATCCGAATTGGCGCCGCAGGCAATCTTCCGGATCTTTTTGTTTCCATCGTAATCACGCACAAAGGTCTGATATCTGCGGTACATATTTCCGTAGAATTCCGGATTCATATTTCCGCCGCAGCCCCAGTTCTCATTGCCGATGCCGAAGAAATCGACGGTCCACGGCTTTTCGTGGCCATTTTCCGCACGAAGGTCTGCCATCGGAGATACCCCGTCAAATGTCATATATTCAACCCACTCCGACATCTCCTGTACAGTACCGCTTCCCATATTTCCGTTGATATAGGTTTCACATCCGATCTGACGGCAGAGTTCAAAAAACTCGTGGGTACCGAAGCTGTTGTCCTCGACAACACCGCCCCAGTTGGTGTTGATCATTTTTTTGCGGCTTTCTTTCGGTCCGATACCGTCTTTCCAGTGATATTCATCTGCAAAACATCCGCCCGGCCAGCGCAGTACCGGAACTTTGATATTTTTCAGTGCTTCAACAACATCGGTACGCATTCCGTTCACGTTCGGAATATCGGAATTTTCTCCTACATAGAGTCCTTCATAAATACATCTTCCCAGATGCTCCGAAAACTGTCCCTGGATTTCCTTATTGATTTTTGAAAGCTTTCTGTTCGCATCAATTACTAACTTAGCCATAACTTGTCCCCTTTCGAGATCTTAAATTTGGCTTTATTATAGGAGATGTATCTCACTTGTGTCAATGAGCGTACAAGTTGTTTCCCCATGATTTTTTCAAAAAGTGCGGCCGTCTTGCTGCTGACCAAAAGGCCGCTTGTTTTATTTTTCATTCTGCATACGAAAAAACCGCCCTGGTTTTCACCAGGACGGTTACCGTCCGTGCGTTAGAGGATTCGAACCCCCGACCTTTTGGTCCGTAGCCAAACGCTCTATCCAGCTGAGCTAAACGCACATTTTTTTGTCGCTTTAGAACTCTTTGTTTATCACTCGTTCCCGCTGACATCATGTATATTACACTATCCTAAGAGAAAAGTCAACACCTTTTTGAAAAAATTTTAAAATTTTTTCGAATAACAGTTTTTTGTGAAAATAAGGGCTTTTTCCCCTATTTCACAGTCCGCACCAGGTAGTCTTTCTTTCGCAGTTCCTCTTCAATCAGATCCAGGGTCTGCGCAGAGTCTGCCGATACGGTATGAAAATGTTCCCCTGATGTGATATTCTTCAGCGGCCGTGATTTTCCCTGCCGGATTTCTTCCATAAACAGTGCCACCTTATTTCGTGAACTGATATTCAGTTCCGCACGCAGTTCTCCGTAAACCTCGTGACGCACAATCACATCCAGCACAACGCCGCCGAAATCCACAATTGTATTCAGCTCGTCCTGCATCTGCTCATCCGTGTGATTCACCTCAAAGACCCGCGTCTCTCTTACCGGGCTGCTGCAGATGTAGCCGCGGTTTGTCGCAATCACATCGTATCCGGCAGCGCGGATCAGGGCAATGTCCTGGACAATCACCTGACGGCTGACTTCACAGCTCTTCGCCAGCGCTGCACCGGAGACCGGCGTCTTACTGTTTGTTATTCTTTGAAGAATCTCTTCTCTTCGTTCCTTTCCACTCATCATAAAACAAGACCTCGCATTTCGTACACTTCCCTTATCTTATCACACTTTCCGCCGTTTCTACAATAGCAGGAAATCATTTTCCAAAAGCTTTGTCAAGGACTAAAACTTTATGAAATTTTCCGGGCTCTCGTATATTCGTCCCGCCAACTGCCAATCATGAACGTATAACAGTAACGAACGGTAACCATACGTTCCATGTTTCAGGAGGATGCATACCATGGCGATCAATAAAGTTGAACTGTGCGGAGTCAATACATCACGCCTTCCCGTACTGAATGCCGAAGAAAAGGAGACTCTGCTGAAAAAGGCCCGCGAAGGAGATGCTGCTGCCCGCGAACGCTACATTCAGGGCAATCTGCGCCTTGTCTTAAGCGTGATCAAGCGCTTCTCCAACAGCAGTGAAAACGCCGACGATCTCTTTCAGATCGGCTGTATCGGCCTGATTAAGGCGATTGATAACTTCGACACGACCTTAAACGTCCGTTTCTCCACCTATGCCGTGCCGATGATCATCGGTGAAATCCGGCGGTATCTGCGTGACAACAATGCGATCCGCGTCAGCCGTTCCCTCAGGGATACTGCCTACCGCGCCATCTGCGCCCGCGAACTTTATCTCAAGCAGAACCAGAAAGAGCCTTCGATCGAGGAAATCGCCGCTGAAATCGGCATTGGAAAAGAGGATATCGTCTATGCCCTCGACGCAATCCAAAGCCCGATGAGTCTGTATGAACCCGTCTACACGGAAGGCGGCGATACCCTGTATATCATGGATCAGTTAAGTGATAAGAAAAATAAAGAAGAAAACTGGGTGCAGAACCTCGCCCTGCAGGACGCGGTCGCCCGTCTCAATGAGCGCGAACGCCAGATCATCCGCATGCGTTTCTATGAGGGGCAGACCCAGATGGAGGTTGCCCGGGAAATCGGCATCTCGCAGGCGCAGGTCAGCCGGCTGGAAAAGTCCGCCCTGCGCTCTATGCGGAATTATCTCTCCGACGAGCGGTAACGCCCGCCGTTCACTGAATTTCTGCAAACTGCAGCCGGTAATCCGACGGCGGCATTCCATAGTGTTTCCGGAACACACGGGAATAGTAAAAGGGATCTTCAAATCCGCACGACAGCGCCGTCTGTTTGACCGTCATCCCCATCTGCAGCAGCTTTTCTGACTGCTGCAGCCGATATTCCAGCAGATACTGTCCTGGTGACCGGCCGATTTTCTTCTGAAACAGACGGTTCAGCGTTGTGCGGCTGACCGCCATTTTCCGCGCAATTGTCTCCGCGCAGAACTCACTCCAGTGATACCCTGCGGCAATCAGAGCCATCGCTTCCATGATCCGCGGATCTTCCTTCTTTCTCTCCTCCCGCTGCGGCTCCGCCAGATCCTGGTACACGCCCAGAAGCGCAAGCAGCACACCGACGGCCTCCTGGCTGTTCCGGCGATAGAGTTCCATCTGGCAGAGACGCTCAAAATACGGCAGAAGCCTTTCCTGACGGAGAGGCGGCGCCGCCGGCTGCTGTGGGTTCAGTACCGACCGTGCCAGAATCTGCCGGCATTGTTCCCCGACAAAATCCACCCACACATATTCCCACGGCTCGTTCTCATCCGGCGCGTACTGCACCACCTGCTCTGGACAGATTAAAAAGCTCTGTCCGGCGGTAAGTGTGTACGTCTTTTTCCCGCAGGTAAACGTTCCCTTTCCGCTTATAATATAATGTATAATATAGCACTGCCGTACACCCGGCCCCCAGGAATGCAGATCATGGCAGTCCTGCCGCCCGGCATCGACAGGCCGGATCCCGTTCATTTCTGATACAAGCATATTCTTTCCTTTTCCCGTATTTTATTCTTTATGAAGCAAAAATCCATGCTTTTGTCTTAAAATTCCATGGTTTTGCTCTGGAAATCCATCTATACTCAAAGTACATCAAAACTTACGGGAGGTCAATACTATGATCAAACTTACACCGCCGATGGGCTGGAATTCCTGGAACACCTTCGGAGAAAATATCAATGAAAAAATGATTTTTGAAACTGCTGATGTCATGGCCGAGAGCGGCCTGCGCGATAAAGGATACGAATATCTTGTCATCGACGACTGCTGGTCTTTACGTGAACGCGATGAAAACGGCCGTCTTGTGCCGGATCCGGAAAAATTTCCGCATGGTATGAAAGCCGTTGCCGATTACGTTCATTCTAAAGGGCTGAAATTCGGTATGTATTCCTGCGCCGGAAACATGACGTGTGCCGGCTACCCTGGAAGCTATGAGCATGAGTTTATCGATGCAGAAACCTTCGCATCCTGGGATGTTGATTTCTTAAAATACGACTACTGCTACCACAGCCCGATCCTGCATGGAAAATATCTGTACCGCCGCATGGGACTGGCACTCGAGAACTGCGGCCGCGACATTCTCTTCTCTGCCTGCTCCTGGGGTGCCGATGAAACGCATGAGTGGATCAAAGAAACCGGCGCTTCCATGTGGCGTTCCACCGGCGACATCTTTGATACCTGGGATTCTGTCAAAGATCTCGTGGCACAGCAGGAAAAACTGCATCCGTACAACGGCGTCGGCTGCTTCAACGATATGGACATGCTGATCGTCGGCATGCATGGAAAAGGAAATGTTGGACTGGCTGGCTGCAGCGATGTCCAGTATCAGACACACTATGCACTGTGGGCATTCCTTGGCTCCCCGCTGATGATCGGCTGCGACATCCGCGAGATGAGCGACGAAACCCGCCGCATTCTCATGAATGACGAAATGATCCGCATCAACCAGGATCCGCTCTGCCGTCAGCCGTATAAAGTGAAAAACCATGCATGGAATGACAAGGTTCTGATCTATGTGAAGGCACTCGCAGACGGAGATCTCGCCATCGGCATGTTCAATCTCAGTGATGAAAAATCACGTGCAGCCATGAATCTGGATGAGATCGGCCTTCCGTTCTCCACTGGCCGTACTCTGGAACTTACTGAGGTCTGGACCTGCGAGAACCTGTGTGCAAACAATGCATCCCTTGTCACAGAGCTCGAGCCGTTTGCATCAAAAGTATACCGTGCAAAGGTCGTAAAACTCTGATGGCACGCTGTATGCAGTGCGGCAAAGAACTCACACATAACGAGATCGGCGCCCACCGTAAATTTATCAACCGCGGCGCAGAACAGTTTTTCTGCAAGCAGTGTCTTGCCGAGCATCTCGGTGTAACGCCGGAGCTCATTGACGAAAAGATCGAACAGTTCAAGCGACAGGGATGTACCCTGTTTGTATAAGGCCGCTGCATGTAACGCACAGAGTCAGATTTCCATGCATCTGGAATCCGGCTCTGTGTTATTTTTATGTTTTATGAAGGTTTCCGTCCGGCATCAGTTCCACGCAGACAATCTCGGGAATGTTATTGAACCGCGGAACCAATTCCGTATTTCCAAGTCCGGACGACAGCACCAGATGCCGTTTTCCATCCTCCGAATCAAAAATCCCCTTCATCTGTCCCGGAAACCATCCCATGTCCGGCGCATAAACACCGCCAATGCCAGGCAGAATGACCTGGCCGCCGTGAAGATGGCCGGAAAATACGCAGTCAATGTCCCACTCCTCCAGCCCGTCATTTTTCAGCCAGGCAATCGGAAGATGGCTGAGCAGGATTTTGTAACGGTCGGTGTTCTCAAACTCCCACAAGAACTTACACTCTCCTGGATCCGCTTCGCCAGTTTCCAGATATTTGTCCGGGAGACAGTAACCGTAAATGCCGCCGATACGGAGGGTCTGGCTGTTGATGGTGATGTCTTTATATTCATAGTTCAGGACGGTGGCGCCGGCAGATTCGTAGAGAGCGGTAATGTCTGTACCGTAGTTCTGCTCGTATTCCAGTTCATGGTTGCCGAGGGAGACGTATGTTGGGGCGATTGCAGATAATTCTGCCAGCAGCGTTACCGCAATATGATTATCTGGCTCATTTGCATTTAGAAGATCACCGGTGATCATAATCAAATCTGGTGACTTCATTGCTGCTTTAGAAATCAGATGTTTATTATCCGAACCAAAGATGCTGTTATGGAGATCTGTTATTTGTATCAGACAAATTTCTTCCGAAATTTTCTTCGATTGCAGTATATATGTTATGCTGTTTAGATTATATTTCGATTTTATAACACTTTTTCCTGTTATGCACAGAAGCATAACAACCAATATGCCCACTACCCTACGCAGCTTATACCCGTTTTTACATCGTTTTCTCATTCTATTTCTAACCATCTTATATTTTAGATCGAATCATTCTCAGCAGATTCTGCCATTGTCTTCTCACTCTAAAAAAGTTGACTTTTTCAGGATATGCTAATACATAAAAATCATAATTATTTTTAAAATGTACAATCCCCTCTTTTTCTGCCTGCTCCAGTGCTTCTCTATACTGCTGTTGAAATTTTTCTCCTCGTTCTTTATCAAAATCTTCTTTCCATTTTTGGCACTTTATCAAATCCCACTGCGCTGAATTCAGCAGTTTTAACAATGCCGCCTGATAAAGTTCTTTACACCTTTTTTTCTTAAAAAATTTTATTCTTTCTTCCTGTGCATCATATTCGTCAAATCGTTTATTGAGCGTCAAATTTTTTGTTATTCCACACGGATTTGTAAAATAGAAATAAAATACAATATCTGTTACTGCTATTCTCTCACTTCTATAATACAATTGATACGTAATATATTCATCTTCAAATAACCTCCCTTGCGGAAAACGGATTCCATTAAATACTGTTTTCTTAAATAATTTTCCACAACAGGATATATATTTTTCCACGTTTTGACCACAAAAAAGTTTGCTTTCAATTTCCAATCCAGACTGGATTTCCACACAATTCTTGATTTGTAACTCAGCGCATGTATCTACTTCTTCTATCTCAGCAAAATGTTTTAATCCGCAGATAAAGATATCCGCGTTTTCCTCTTTCAAAACTTTCAGCTCTGTTTCAAGCATTTTACTATGCACCACATCATCCGCATCAATAAACATTACGTATTCCCCTGATGCAATTTCTAAGCCCGCATTTCTAGCAGAAGAAAGCCCCCCGTTTTCTTTATGAATCACCGTTATTGTCTTCTGTTTTTCAGCATATTCATCACATATCTCGGCCGAACCGTCTGTTGAACCATCATCCACTAAAATAATTTCATATTCCTGACAACTCTGTGCCAGCACACTGTCGATACACCGTTTTAAATAGCTTTTCCCTTGATAAACCGGAATTATAATACTAACCGTTATCATGTCTGATCCATCCTTTTATTTTCAAGTAGATTTTTTCTCCCAAAAGCTTTTTAATCATACGATTGGGAAGATATTTCCAATCATTTTTCTTTTCCTCTAACAATGCCTGACGATGTTTTTTATGATACTCTTTTTCTGCTCTTTCCATCCAGCTTGCATGAAACCAATGAACCGAAATTGTTTTTTTTGATTTTCTTCTATATCCTGTTTCAAAATCAATGGGGCACATACAAATGGATGGTAAAATCATAATATTTCCCTCTAAAATCTGCTGCTTATCCTTTTGTTCCAGTCCGTGTTTCAAAAAGATTTCTGTATTAATAACCGGGCATGTCTTCTTATTTTCTGATCCGTCCTCTAAAATAAACGGGATCGTTTGATACATCTCCATCATTTCATACAACAAACCGCATCCCCGTTCAGCGCCAAATCCAAGCCCCGTAGAAATATATTTTTTATTTTCAAATCCAAAAAAAGCACTGTATTTTAGCAGAAAATCAATCTTTTTCACTAATTCTACATCTGTATCAAAATATATCCCTCCATATTCATACACAACCCGGAGTCTTACATAATCTGTAACAAATGCCCACTTTTTCCTATGATATGCGTCAATTACATACTGAGGGCATTCTTTTATATTAAAATTTTTTTCATTCCATTCTACAATAAGATAGTCTGGACAGAACTTCTGCCAGCTTTGCATGCATCGCCTGACCGAATCTGGAATTGGCTTTCCCCCAAACCAGCAATAATGTATTTTTTTAGGAATCATCTCTCTCACCCACGCATTTCAAATCGTCTAATCGAATTTTTCCCCAGGCATTTACGTTCCAGTTAATCTTTAAAGCATGTTTACTATCCTGAATTTCAAATGTAAATGCCGGAAACACTGCATCCAAGTCATCGTAAGTTCCCATTTCGTTTACATTATAAATCACCAGCAATACGAAATATTTTCCCGGTACAAGTCCACGCAGCAGCAATTCCATTTCCAATATTTTGCTTCTTCCTGCCGAAAAGGATGTAAATTCCTGCAAAATTCCCGCTGCAACAGATCCTCCATCTGCTGATCTTATTTCTGCCCTCACGGATAGATTTGAAATATTTGTTTTGGCCTCAACCGACAAATCAAATTTCAGCTTTTCCTCAAATTCATATACCGGTACCTGTTTGTCCACAAGATGCACATGTATCATTTTCGCCTTAATAACTGGCGACAGATGTGCCATTCTCTTATTTTTCAGATCAATATCTACACTTCCGTTTTTAACAGCTGTATCCATATACAAATCAATTGCTCTTTCTACCCCGCCGTCAAATATCAGTTCGCCGTGATCCAGTACAAGGCAGCGGGTGCAAAGCTGACGAATGGTATTCATATTATGACTCACATAAAGAATCGTTTTTTCTTCTGAATTTGCCGCCTTTCCCATCCGTCCAAGACACTTCTGCTGGAATTTCATATCTCCGACAGCCAGAACCTCATCCATAATCATAATTTCACTCTCCAGATGAGCTGCCACAGAAAATGCAAGTTTAACATACATCCCACTGGAATATCGTTTTACAGGCGTATCGATAAACTCTCCACATTCGGAAAATGCAATAATCTGATCCAGTTTTTCTCCGATTTCTGCACGGCTCATCCCCAATATTGCCCCATTCATATAAATGTTTTCACGTCCCGTTAATTCCGGATGAAATCCCGTTCCTACTTCAAGCATAGATGCCACACGGCCATTCATTCCAATGCTTCCTTTTGTCGGTGCCGTTACTCTTGACAGCAGTTTCAGCAATGTCGATTTTCCTGCTCCATTGTGTCCGATAATCCCTACTGCTTCTCCTTTTTCTACCTCAAATGAAATATCCTTCAGCGCCATAAAACGTTTTCCATACTCTGGTGTTTTCTGGCCTATTTTCAGTGTCGGATCTTCTTTTTTTCTTATTTTTGCATGGAATCGTTCCAGATCTTCCCGTAATGTTGTTCCCCCGATTGCACCCAGTCTATATTCTTTTGATACATGATCTATTTTGACCATAATCTGTTTTTCTGCCATCCTGTTCTCCTTAAATGGTATCCATAAATGTTCTTTCCACTTTATTGAATAACACAATTCCAAGTACAAATAAGATCATTGTGCTTCCCCACCCCATTCCATAGTATCCTGCATGAAAATATCCTGTTCCGAAAAAAATATAGCGGAATGAAGTGATGATCGGTGTCATTGGATTCAGCATATAAATCTTCATATATTTTTCAGGTACAAGCCGCAATCCATATGCAACTGGCGTTCCATACTGCCATAATTGTAATCCAAAGCCTATCAGCATCGCCAAATCACGATATTTTGTTGTAAGCGCTGAAACAATAATTCCAACTCCCATCGCCAGCATCATCATCTGAATGATCAATATTGGAAATAGAAAGAGATACCCGGACAATCGAATTTCCATTTTCCCTTTCCATATAAAATACAGCAAAAAAATCAAAAACATGGCAAATTGAATACCGAAGGAAATCAAATTAGATATGGTTGACGCTGCCGGAGATACCAGCCTTGGAAAATATACCTTTCCCATAATAGAACTGTTTGTTATAAATGTGTTTGCCGTACTGCTGACCGTCGATGAAAAATAGCTCCAGCAGATCGTACCTGCCATATAGAACAGAAATGCCGGAATTACGGTTTCTTCTGTTGCTTTCACATCCAGCGTAGTCAGGTTTGCCAGTGAACCAAAAATCACAGTGAACACTATGGTTGTTAACAGGGGCTGTATCACCGCCCACAAAGGCCCTAAAATCGTCTGTTTATATTTCGAAATAAAATCTCTTCTCACAAATAAAAAAATCAGGTCTCTATACTCATATGTTTCCTTTAAATGAAGATTGATCCATTTTGAATTTGCCGTAATAACTGTTTTAAATTGTTGTTCCATCTTTTTCTCTCTAACCTTAAACTTTGATTTTTCTTATAAATATTTTGATTCTTTTCGGTATCATGGAACGAAGTTTTCTCACAAACAGAATTCTGTTTCTTCGTTTCTGATACCACCGTTCCACACATGCATAGTTCTGTTTTTGCAGTTTCATTACTTTCTCCCGCTGCCGTTTCAGTGCAGACGGCTGTACCAGCTGTGCATTATATTTTGCTGCCCGCTGATAAGATGACGGATATTTTATAATGTTACTTCCATATTTCGCAAGCATAGTCCTTCCCTGCTCATTATTCACAATCAGGCAGGAGACTCCTTTTTCTTTCTCTATTTCACCTCCATATTTTTTCAAATATTCCGGGTGCACCAGCTCTATCCCCCAATAATCTCCTATGGTAATATCACCCTGACGATATTCTGATGCAAACGGACAAAAATAGCAGCTTTTCCGGTATGTGTATCCATTTAAAAACATTTGATAATAGGAGCTTTCTTCCGGTTCAAAATATCTTTCTTTCTGACTTCCATCCCTGTTCTCCAATATCATTTTTCCGTATAACTTCCACCCGCTGCTTTTATCTCGAAAATAAAATCCTGCTATTTTTTTTCCTTCTTTCGATTCTATGTATCCTAAATAATTCTGGAATAATTTTGCGCTCGGTACACCATGACATATAATTTCTATTGTATATAAATTTGCATACGTTCTCTGAAGGTATCCTCTCAGTTCTGCTATCTGACAAGGCGTTCCACTAAACAACACAGTCTCGTTATGTTCCAGATGCCGCTTAATTTCAACATATACATTTTCCAAATTGCTTTGTACATATTTTGAACCCTTTAATTTACAAAGTTCCTCTATCTTATCTATCCCGATATGTTTTATTACTAAGTTTTGGTTTTCATAAAGCATAGCACATCCATAGACAATTCCTTTTCTTTTTAACACTTCCTGCGCCAGCACGGTAAAGATTCCCCCCGAAGCATTTTCTTCCAGATCAGCGTCCTTTGCCTGTGCCGCATACGTTTCTTTTCGTGATTGCTCTTTTTTCTCAAAACTGCAGACTTTTAAACATTTTCCGCACTCCGTACACCTCGATTCATCTATTTTGGGATAATCAAAACCATTTTCATCCTCTTCCATGTAAATCGCATGTCTGGGGCAGCATTTACTGCAGGCTCCACATCCACAGCAATTTGTCTCATTCTTTTCGGAAATTATATTTCTCATTTACCCTTTTCCCTATTCTAATGCTTCTTTTATTGCTTCAAGCTTTCGATACTGATATCTTGTGTCCGGTTCCAAAAAAGCACCTTCTCCCCATTCATTCCATGCATTAATAAATATTACCGGCTTTTCCTCTTTTCGTGCTCTTTGTACCAGTATTTTCATATATTCAGCAAACTTTTCTACGGAAAATCCACTGACCATAACTCCATGTTTATTTCTTGGCGTATTATCCCAATCCACAAAACACCCCGGCCAAAAATTTTTCTTCCATTTCGCATTTAAAATCAAATCCCATATCTCATCGTAAAAATACATTCCCAGACTCTGCTCTTTCTTCCAATACATTCTTCCTTTCTTCTTTCGACATTTTCGATAAAACGACACCATTTCCTCTCCACAAAATTTTCTGATCAAAGAAATTTTTCTGCTTGTTCCAGGCAGCTCCTGGCTTTCGATATTTCGTGAATATACAGGCTCAAATTCAATTTGATAATCAAAAATATCGTTTCTGTAATACATATCTGAATAATACGCCGGAAATTGAAAGGCCAGACATAAATCCGGAAAACCTTCTTCTTTTGCTCTTCTTCTAAAATACGATGCCATCTTATAAATATCGATCATTTGTTCCGGCTTATAAACAACGAGCAATGGGCACCCATCTACTGTTATATATCGTTCATCTTGAAAAAAATTCAGCAGATACTGAAAGTGCCGTTCCCACTCTTCTTTTCCGCCATAATCCTGCTCCATGATAATTTCCTGATCTCCACCATCCCAGTTCTTACTCCAGTTTTCATTGGCCCAGCAAAAGCAAAATGGGATCTCTATTTTTTTGTTTTTCAGCATTTGTTCCGCCGGTTTTTCCAACAACTTCTCACCATGTTTAAACCAATAATGATAATAGCAAAATCCGAAAATCCCATATTTTCTTGCCAGATTACTCTGCCAGATCTTTACCTGATCATCCATTAAATCATAATAGTTAAGGTCCAGTGGAATTTTGGGCTGATCATGCCCGGAAAATAATGCTTGTGCTTTTCGTACATTTGTCCATTCGGTAAACCCCTTGCCCCAGCATTGGTCGTTCAATGGTATTGCATGAAACTGAGGCAGGTAAAATGCAATCAGCTTAACTCCTTTCCCATCCTTAACTTCTGCCATTTTTCTTCCCCTCACCTTCTGTTTTTTCCATGATTTTTTCAAAACATTTCAAAAGACATCTCAAACGAGTTTCAAACTGAAAGCTCACATCGCTTTTCTTCTGAATCTCAGCAATTTTTTTGAGTCTCTGATATCTTAATGCACGAAATTTGTAAAATTGATATATACCTTCTCTCCCATATCGTTTCCAGAAATACGTCATCGTTCCATTTATTCGAAGTGTGAATTGTTTTTCATTAAAATCATGCTGTTTCTCTAAAGTCGCTCCCTCCAGATGAATAATCTTTGCCTGTGGTATATTATAAATTTTTTCACCTCTTTTTTTAATTCTCCAGGACAGCTCTTCCTCCTCTGCATACATAAAAAAATCCTCATCAAATCCTCCCAACTGCTCAAAGAGTTTTTTCTTCACCATCATGTCTGCCCCAAATATATAGGCAACTTCTATCTTTTGATTAGTATCGTTAAAATCTTTTCTTCGTATCTGCAATGCAGGATGTTTTCTGTATAATTTTTGTTCTGCTTTTGACAGCATCAAATACCGCCAGGATGCATATCTCTTTTCCGTTCCCAAATCATCAAACCTTAAACAAAAAGACGGACACGGCATTCTCTCCGGTGTATATAAATTTCCGCCTGTACATCCCATATCTGGATTGTTTTTCATCTCTTCCCATAAAATTTTTACTGCATTGTTCATCAAAACCGTATCGGGATTAAGAAAAAATACATAATCCCCCGCTGCGTATTTTGTTCCCAGATTGTTCGCTTTTCCAAATCCAAGATTTGTTTTTGCCTCTATCATCTTAACGCTGTTTTCAAATTCCGCCTGCAATCTTTCTGCTTCTTTGTTCTTTGATGCATTATCCACGATAATAATCTCAAATTTTACATCCGCAGTTTGTTGAAATATTGAATTGACACAATCGATTGTTAAGTCTATGGAATTGTAATTAACAATAATAATTGAAACATCCATACGCTATCCTTTCCATTTTATTTTTTCCTTTATGCTCTCATACCTCTCTTTTCCTAAAATACTTCTGCATATTCTGTTCGGCAGATGAATCATACAGTCCATATTTCTTAGATATTTTCTTTTTTTCTTTTCTTTTTCTGTAAGCCATGATGCTTCAAAATGATGAATCGAATATGTATTATCTGTCAATTCACACTTATGACTTTTCCAATTGATCGGGCAGAAATACTCTGCTGGATAAATATGAAACTTACAAATTTCCTGTTCCACATTTTCTTTCTTCATTCCCAGTTTTACCAGTGCCGCTGTGTTATAATAAGGACACGTTTTTAAATTTTCTTTTTCCTGCTCAACAAAATCAATCTCTTTATAAATATCCATCATCGCCTTCACGACCGGATGAAAAGCAGATGCGCCAAACCCCTGTCCCGTATTCACATAAACCTCATCACATTCTTCATCCACTTTCTTCTCAAATCCGATATAGCCATCTGTTTCTAACAAATCATCCAGTGATCGAATTAGTTCGACATCCGTATCAAGATAGATTCCTCCATACTGGTAAATAATATCCAGTCTGGCATAATCAGATACAAACCCCCAGCGTTTTGCCTGATACGCCTGCTCCATATATTTATTTTTATGAACATCATAATTCTTGCTGTTCCATTCCATAATTTCATAATCCGGACAATATTTCTGCCAGCTCTTAATACATTCAATTACCAGCAATGGTTTTTCGTTTTCCCCAAACCAACAATAATGAATTTTTTTCGGTATCATATAAACTCCTGGCAATAAATAGAATATTTTGTATAATCTTTATTTAAAATTGCTTTTGCAAGAAAATAATATCTGTCCTTTTTTTTCAAATACTCTTTAAAATTAGTACAGACAAATTCACATTCCCCTGCAAATACAGCCTTTTTTATTTTTTCCGGCAGCATAACAATCCTCCGGCAGGTAAATACAATCTGTCTCATTACCCTTTGATAATTCTCGTAGTCAAAAGGAATCTCCATTTTCTTCTGAATCTCAGCCATTAACAGCATAATCCAATAAGAATCTACTCTTTTTGGATTTTCATCATGCTTCTGTGTAATACTCTCTCCATGAATTCGATATGCATACACTACATCAGACAAACAATCCACTTTATTCGCCATTGGAAAAATCACAGCTCCGATAATTGCATCCTCATACCAATAGCCCTCCGGAAATTTCAATCCTTCCCACAGTTTTGCTTTCATCACCTTTAAACAGGGGCCTCCCCAATATTGATTTCTTTCTTTTGGCAAATGTTCTTTTTTTATCATTCCAAGAAAACCATTTTTATCAAAGCGATAGCCATTTCCCTCTACAATATCCGCATCTTCCAGATACGCTTTTGACAGCAAACACTCTATTGCATTCGGCAATAAAACATCATCCGAATCAACAAACATAATGTATTTGCTTTTTACTCTTTCAAGTCCTGCATTTCTTGCACCCGAATACCCTTTATTCTCCTGCCGAATAACTTCTACACATGGATTTTTTATGTATTGATTTAAAATTTGCCCGCTTCGATCCGTCGATCCATCGTCAATTGCAATTATCTGAAAGGAATATTTTGTTTTTTGCAGGACGATCGACTCCATACATTCCTTCAGCCAGTTTTCCGAGTTATATACAGGCACTATAATCGTGAGATCATATCGAATCTCTCTGCTCCTGTTTTCCGAAAATACATCCGGCGACACGGGCGGTGCAACATCCATCAGTATTCTCTTCGCATCCTGTGAAGAAAGTGTAATCTTTTCTTCCCGTATCTCATAAGCAATCCATGCCGCTATTCTTTTAAAAATCATTTTCAACCTCCCTTTAAATCAGGCTGAATATCCACCACCAGTTTTTCTTTATCATATACAACAATATTTTTTGTTTTTCGGACACATCAAGTTCCTGTATTTTTAATGGACATCTTCTCACTACAGGATCGTTCAGTAGTTTCCTACAATACACTTTTCTCTCACTCCTGTCTGTCATTTTACCTCTTTCCTTCAGTCCAACTAATATAACAAACCATGTCAGCCAGTTCAATTGCTGCTCAAAACAATACTCTTTTCTATTTTTGAATTCTATCTCTGCATGTTCTATTATTTTCTTACACGATTCCCATCTTCCCTCTCGAAATGATTTCGAAATAGAATCTGGATTATACCAGTAATGATAAATTCCGGCTTCTTCTTTATAGTAAAATTTTTGTGTACATAAAATCACTTTTGCACTGAAAAGGATGTCTTCACTAAACTTAATCTCTTCGAAAAAAAATATCTGATTTTTCTTCAAAAAATCCGTTCTATACAATGCTCCCCATGCCCCAACAACAGGTCCCAAAGTTAATTGCCTCGTAGCCAGCAGTCTTGGATATATTTCTTGTAAAATTCTCTTTCTATCATAAATTCCTCCCTGCATTTCTCTTACTGTTTCCACTCGACATGGAACATTTCTTTCCATCCCTGGCCATTCTGTCCGAAATGCTCTATATCTGACGAAATCTACCTGATATTTCTGCGCCAGCTCATAGAGCTGCTGCAGACCGTCTTTTTCCAGCCAGTCATCACTGTCCAAAAAGAAAATATATTTTCCAGTTGCCACTGTTATTCCCCTGTTTCTTGCAGACGCAAGTCCTCCATTTTTTTTATGAATCACTCGCACTCTTCTATCTTTTTCCGCATATTGATCGCATAAAACCGGACTCTGATCCGGTGATCCATCATCAATCAATATGATTTCTATATTTTCTACCGTTTGATTCCGCACGCTGTTTACACAACGTTCTATGTAGGCTTCGACGTTATAAACGGGGATAACAACAGATATTATCGGCCTATTCATTTTTCTTTTCTCCTGTTATTTTCGCTAAATATTCTTCTGCTTCTTTCCTCTCTTTCTGCAGGATGAACTCGATCCTTTGCCAGTTTATCTTTTTTGCTGTCTGCAGTTTTTTCACATGATCCATCTTCCTGTCCTCCACTCCAAATACTTTCAATAAATCATTCATCCGCGTATTGATACGTTCTTTTCTTTCGATCACAAAAAATTCTTTATGGAAAATTATTGCAAACGCTGTTGCATGAAATGAATTAGAAACTACAGCTTCCGCATTTAAAATTAAATTTACAAATTCCAACGGCCCAATATCTGCACATACTTTGTCACAGATTTCTGTTTTAAAAACCGACCAGATCTCTGTTTTTGTTTTTTTAGAAATTTTTTCCGCAATTTCTTCTGCCACGCAGTTTTTATCAAAATCATAAAGCAGCACATACTTTTTATTCGTCTCTGTTTCCGGCAATATTTTTTTCCACTGACACTGTTTCAGCAAAAAAACGGGATCACAATTTCTTTGAGACTGAAGTCCCATTTGCTTCACCAATGCAGCTCCTGTCTGCTCTCTGACCGAAACAGCATCAAAGGATTTAAGCCATTCCTTCATACGCTGTCGGTCTTCTTCTTTTAACGCATCAACTGCAAAACTCGCCGCATACGATGCCCTTCTTCCCTTTTCCGTAAATTGCAGAAAGAATGCAGGATCTTTTCCATTTGGAAAGATTGGATTCCATATCTGATCGCTCCCTGCCAGATACAGGTCTGCTTCTTCTATATTTTTTAGTTCTTCACACGTTCTATATGTTGTATCTGTCAGTTCTAACGCATTTTTCCGGAAAGCATCAAATCTATATTTTCTTTTACTGAATAATTTTTTTATTCTTCCTGGCATCTTCACCAGCAAATAAATCTCTCGAATTCCTGCCCTGTCATATTCTGGATTATTTACCGCTTTCAGACTATAATGCCTGCTTAGGTAGTCCGGCTTATAGTCAATAATTTTTACCTCATGACCGCAGTCTTTCAAATATTGCATTAATGCATATGCCTGTAAGCTTGCGCCTGCATTATATACATCATGGCAAGTGATAATTCGTATTCTCATTTCTATTCTCTGCAAATACACTCTATTTTGTTGATTTCCTGCCTGTTAGAATAATCCTTTTTCCTGCACTCCTGCACCAGCTTTTCAAGCCATTTCGGTTCCCGTAATATTTCACTGATTTTTTCTCCACACGCTCTGTTTTCCAGCGGCACTATGATTCCATCTATTCCGTTTCTCAGCTGACTTTCTGCTGTTGGATATCCCGTAATAATCACCGGTTTTCCAAGCATTTGAGCTTCCCTTACAGCTACACAATTCCCCTCATATCTTGATGGCTGCACATAAACATCACACGCCCTGATATATGGATATGGATTCTCTTTTTTCCCCAGAATTTTTACATATTGTTTCATTCCTGTCTCACATATTCTTTTACGGACTTGCTTTTCATTTTTTCCAAAACCAATTAAATACCAGGTTACTTCCAATCCATTCTGCCTGATTTGCCGACAGATATCCGGCACATTATCAAAATTTTTAGCATAGCAGAACCTGCCAATTGACAATATTTTTATCCCCGATGCATTCATTTCTTTTTCCACCGAAAAACTTTCTGCCTGTCTTTTGATGAGCTGTTCCGGCAAAATATTTTTTATCAATATAATTCTATTTTTTAATGTAGGAAATTTCTTCAAAAATTCTTTTGTAACTGCCTCTGAGATAGATGCGATATAATCATATGCCTTCCACATTTTTGTTTCGGATAAAATATCAATCTGCACCTGGGAATAGTCCGTATGGATCCATGCGATTTTTTTCTTAGCATTTACTTTCTTCGTTACAATATAATGTGGTGTCAGAAAACTTACCGCCAGATCATACTCCTTTTGGGGTTGTATTCGCGGCATAAAAGGGCTGGTATATTTATGGCTATATTCTAAATTCACATCACTGTCTCGGTAATTATGCTTATGATCATAAATCACCGCCGCTGTTTTTCCATATAGCCTTGCCATTGTTAATAAAACATGTCCCTCTTTTAAAGTTGCCTTCATTGGGTGCGCCAAAACTGTATACGCAGCTTTTGGCGGAAGCAGATGGACTTTATCCGGAATCGCATCCATTAATTCTCCTTCCTGACGAAGCAAAAAAAGATCTATTTCCCATTTGCTTTCATCCAGTGCTTCTAAAAATCCTATCAGACTTCTTTCCGCACCACCCAATTCCAGTGCATGTGATACAATTAACATTGTTCTCTTCATATTCGAAACCTCTTAAATACATCTACTCCCCAAATCCTATGAATCGGTCTTGTTATCTTCCCTCGTAATTTTTGTGCTGTGTTCATCCAGGATGCCGCATACCAATGAATAGAAACCGTATCTGCTGTTTTTTCCAGCTTTCCCGTTGCACTGTCATATGGATTCAAAACATTCACCGGATACACTGCCGCTTCCCATACTTTTTGTTTCTGCCCATTCTGTTTTAAGCCTAATGCTGTCAATGCTTTTGTATTCAGTTCCGGACACATTCTTACTCCATTCTTTCCATCCAACAGTGCATCATATTCTTTCAGCATCGCCTGAATTACTGTTCCATGCGCAATGGACCCAAAGCCCAGTCCCGTATTTACATACCGCTTATTTTCAAATCCGAAATATGCATCTTCCCGCAATAGCTTTTCCAGTGGCCGAATCACTTCCACGTCTGTATCCAAATAGATCCCTCCATACTTTTCCACCGCCCAAAGTCTGACATAATCGCTTAAATATGCATACTTTTTTTCCGCATAGCACATTCGTGTATATCCATTCATGTCTATGTCAAAATTTTCTTTATTCCATTCGATCATTTCATAGTCCGGGCAATACTGATGCCAGCTTTCTATGCACTTTAAAGCTAATCGGGATTTCTTCCCTTTCCCAAACCAACAATAATGTATTTTCTTCGGTATCATACATCCATCCCTTTCTATCACATCTTTTATTCACTGGTTATCATTCTTGCATTGCTTTCTAATTTTCTTTTATGAAAATAGTCATAGACTTTCTCTGGCAAAATTCCCACAAGAATTGGCCGCATCGTATATAGGTATCCGCTTATCGGCAGCCCCAGTTTTCGGGCCGCTATTCCTTTTACGTAGGCCTCATTTATTCTGTATCGAAGCTTTCTTCTCTTATATGCTGCTCTGTCATCCCGCATGAGATAAAGCTGTTTTGGAATATTTTTACCTCTGTATCCCGCCTCATACATTTTTATCCATAAATGATAATCTTCTACCCGTAAAATACTTTTTTTCTCTGTGTATCCAGCCACTGCATCGTATGCTTCTTTTCTTACCATACATGGTGCATGGCAAAACGGAGATCCATACAGAAAATCCTTTTTCTTTGGATATTCCGGATGACTTATCTTTCCCCATATTCCTGTTTGATCAAAATATCCCATATCTGTGCTTACGATTGAAATTGTTTTCTCTGTTTCCAATGTTTCATATTCAGCCGCAAATCGTTCCGGCAGACAGATATCATCCCCATCCATTCTTGCAATGTACTTTCCTTTGGCCGCTTTCAGACATCGGTTCAAGGTATAATTAAGTCCCCTGTTTTCTCTGTTTCTCAGTAAGATCATTTTTTCCGGATATCTTTTTATATAAAGCTCTGCCACTTCGTACGTTGCATCGGATGATCCATCATCGCACATAATCAACTCCCATTCTTTCATTGTCTGGTTTAAAATCGACTCAATTGCTTCTGACAGCGTATCCGCACAGTTATACATTCCCATAATTACACTGATCTCTGGATTTTTCATATAAGCCCCCATATAAAATGCATCTGATAATAAAAGAATCCAATATATCCCAAAACAGCAGCACTTTTTATAATTTTCGCCGAATTCTCTGTAAAAATATTTTCCATTTCCCAGGGAAGCAAAATGGACGCAGAATACACAGATCCATAGGAAATCAGCCGTCCTATGAATATACCGGAAGTTTTCATCGATACAACTGCAATTCCACTTGTTAGGATTGAGAAGTTTGTCATAATGTTAATTACCGGGTTATCCGCTTCTTTGATCTGCCTGCGTCCAACCACAGAAAAAATCATAGGAATAGAATAGACGAATACTCTGATTGGATTGGTTCCATTATCCTCCCACTCTTTCCAGTCCGTTACCATATTAGAATACTGTGTATTTGACAGCGCATCGTTCATCCCATCTGTAAACCTGTTTACAAATATCAGTATTAAAATGCATCCTAAAATACACAGCACACTCTTTTTATTCCATGCTTTCCCCTGCACAATAAAGATAATCGGTACCATAAGAAGCGCTGACGCATGGAACGTTGCCCCTAACAGGATAATTACTGTCAGTGATACATATTTTCTTTTCAGAAGCAATGGAAATCCCGCCATAATAATTGCAATTGCCAAAAACTGGCGAATACCATTCTGACACCAGGACATGTAATCCGTTCCTGCAACAAAAATAAATATACTCATCCAATAGTTTTCACTATATTTCCGGTAAATAAATGCCATGCATAACATTTGTACTGCAGCTATGATCAGAAAAAAACAAACAGATGAATTTCCAATAAAGCTTTTTAAAACCACCATGAAAACGGAAAAACCTTTATCTTTTTTTATTCCCTGAAGATAGAATGAGAGCTCAGCTATCCTATTCGGTGCTTCGCTGAAAACTCTCCGGTATGCATAGGTGTCTCCAAAATTATCAGATCGTAATGCTGCTGCTATTATGTACGGAATCACCAGCAGCACCGCCGGTGCCATCTGCCATCTTTCTTCGATCCTTCCCATAACGATCTCCTGCTTTTTCGGCAGAAATCTTGTCAGAATTATCCCTGCTGTCAAAATCCAAATTAATTGAAACCAATAGTTCGTTATGGACATCTTTCACATCTCTCCTTTTGTTTTACTAAAAGTCTCTTTTTTCATCCTCTCGCAGACTCTGCACTGTTTTCTCCACCACAACTTCTTTCCGAAACTCTCTCTCCATCTTCTCTCTCCCCGCCTGTCCCATCTGCTCTCGTTCTTCTCTGCTGCAATGCAGCATCTCTTTCATTGCGTCATACAGCATCTCTTTATTTTTTACCTCAACCAGAAGACCGCTTTTCCCATTTTCTACGCTCTCCCTGCACCCCGGAATATTGCTTGTGATGACCGGGCGGCCTGTGGCGGCGGCTTCTAAAAGGACATTGCTCATTCCTTCATGGTAACTGGGGAGCACTACGCAGTCTGCTTCTATGTAAAACGGACGTGGATCCGACTGAAAGCCGTAGAAATGGGCGATGCTGTGTTTTTCCAGTTCTTTTACCTGCTCTTTGTATTCATCTTCAAAAAAACCAACCAGATCAAGGACAAAGTTTTCGTTTTCTTTTTTCAGATGCCGGACGGCATAAAACAGTTCGTCGATTCCTTTTTCTTTCATAATTCGTCCAAGATACAGGAAATGGATTCGTGTGTGCTTCGGATAAGGCTGCATTTTGTATCTTTCCAGATTAATTCCTGCCCCGGCCAGGACGATCTGGCGATCGGCGGATATGATTTTTCTTTTACAAAATTCACTGGCATTTTCTTTGTTTTCAAAAAAGACGTATTTCACTTTTTGGAACGCTTTTCGATATAAAATTGTAACAAGCCCAGTTAAGACTGGTTTTTGAAATGCTGTTCCCAACCCCTGTACATTGGCATAATACGGAATTTGCTTTTGGCCGCTGAGCAGGCCTATGTAGATATTCGGTTTTATGGAATAGGTGAGTATAAGATCTGGTTTCACTTTTTTCAGCAGACGCTCATAATCCCCTAGCAGCTTTGCTTCCGTAAATGGATTCACCCCACGGCGGTTCATGGATATTGGAATGCACTGGATTCCCATGTTCTGGAAATCTTCTTCATGCCCGACAAATGGCATCGCCAGAATCACTTCATACTCTTTCTGCAATGCTTCCGCCAGTTCTCTTCGAAACTGCCAGAACATATACGAATGGTTTGTTACAATCAGAAGTCGTTTTTTCATTGCTCTTTCCCGTTTCATGTAATATCCCGCATCATTTAATTACTTATTTCATTATTTCTTTTATAAATTATATCATCTTTCCATTAATATGCAATTACTTTTCTCATTATTTTCCGGTGATTTTCTTTCGTTTTCGACAGCATCCACTCTGCTTTTACTTTTTTCTTCTCTCTTCCCCATTTACTGCCATCTGTTTTCCATCATTCCCTCATGAATTCCATCCTGCCGCAGTACCGCGCCGGCTGTCTTACAGAGGCATTCGAGGTCCATTCCGAACGCAATGTGATGCACATAATATCCATCCAGTTCCGCTTTCTCCCGGATCGGAAGTTCATCCCGCCCATGGATCTGTGCCCAGCCGGTGAGGCCCGGACGGACACTGTTTGCGCCGTACCGCTCCCGCTCAGAGATCAGATCCTCCTGATTCCAGAGCGCCGGACGCGGACCGACGAGCGCCATGTCGCCTTTTAAAATATTGAAGAGCTGCGGCAGCTCATCGAGGGATGTTTTCCTGAGAAAGCGTCCGACTCTTGTGATAAAGAGACCGGGATGGTTCAGCAGATGTGTCGGCATATCATGCGGCGTGTCGATGCGCATCGTGCGGAACTTGTATATGTAAAAATACTGCCCGTTCCGGCCCACCCGCTTCTGCCGGAACAGCACCGGTCCCGGAGAATCCAGGCGGACTGCAATGCCGACTCCCAGCAGCAGCCACGATAATGCTGCCGTTCCCACAAGCGCCAGCAGACGGTCCAACAGATTTTTCAGATACTTTTGATAAACTCCTTTTTTCTTCTCCCTCATGCTTTTCCTCCCTGCTCCCTTGCTGTCCGGTCACTGTTCCGGCGTTCCTTCTCTTTCCCATAGCCGTACTTTCCGTAACCGTAACCATATTTTCCATACCCGTAGCTGCCATAGCTGCTGTATCCGTAGCCCGTCGTGCCCTCCTGCACGCCGTTCAGCACATAGCCGCAGACCGGAATCTGCGAATCCTCGAAAAATTCCAGCGCGCGCCGGACTTCCCGGTTTTTCGTTGTTCCCTGATGTACCACGAGAACTGCTCCGTCGGCAATTCCGCCGAACAGTGCCGCATCCGAAAGCACTCCGCACGGCGGCGTGTCGATGATCAGAAGATCGGCCTCTTCTTTCAGGCTTTCGATCATGGTCTTCATCCGTACCGAGCGCAGCAGTCCCGAAGGATTCTGCGTGCTTCCCGCTCCCGGCAGGATTTTCAGCGTCAGATCCCGGCAGTCGGTAAGTGCCTCCTCCCAATCCATCTGTCCCTTCAGCACGGCAGCAATTCCACGCTCTTTCCGTCCGATCAGTCCCATACACTTCATCACCGAAGGATTCCGCAGATCTCCGTCCAGCAGTACTACGCGGTATTTCTTCTTCGCGAACGCCTCCGCCAGGTTCACGGCAACCGTCGTCTTTCCCTCCCCCGGCACGGCACTCGTCACAAGAAGGACCGGACAGTCACTTTTTCCAATTATTCTGTCCTCCGTCCTTGTCCGGATCAGCTGCACCGCCTCTTTGAAGGCATCCGGCACTTTTGGATTGCAGATGGTAATGGTCTGTTCCTTTACGCTGCTTCTTTTTTTTATCTTCGCCTGCGGCAGATTTCCAAGGAATGCCGCATTCGTCAGCTTCTTAATATCATCCGCCCAACGGATGGTTTTTCTTGTTCTCACATAGAGGAACAGCAGCAGGAAGGCCGCTGCAATTCCTGCTGCTGCACCATACGTGCCGGCCCGCAACGCATCCTGGCTGTTAACCGGCACTGCCGGAACACCGCTTTCATCCACCACCGTCAGTGTCGTCGCACCAATGATATACTCTGCCACCTCCGGATAATTCGTGATAACGGATTTCATCACCCGATACGCCGTCTCCGGTGACGCGTCCCGCACACGGATAGTAAAAAGATTGGTATTTTCCATCACGCTCGCCTGAATTTCTGATGTCACCGCCCCGATTCCAAGATCCCGCGCTACAACATCCTTCAGTACGCCGCTTGTCACAAGATACGGAAAGGTCTTTCCAAGCTGCTCTGCCGTTACATTATCGTAATAAGAATAACCGACCGCACGGTTCGATCCGACCACGAACGATGTATATGCCTCATAGACCGGCTGATACCGCAGCTTTGCCGTCAGAAAGGAGCCGCCTCCTGCAAGGATTACAAGTGCCAGCACACCAAAGAAAAATTTCTGGAACGCCTGGAAATACTCCGCCAGAAAGGCGATCAGATCTATTTTCTCCGGTTCCGCTGCGGAATAGGTTTCATACGTTTCTCTGTTCATGCTCTTTTGCTCCCTCTCATCGTTCTGCCCTGCTATAGGCGCCGTATCCGTAACCGTAACCATAGCTGCCTCCGATCCGCTCGCCGAATCCCGGATAAACATTGCCAAACACACAGCCGATGACCTTTTCTTCTTTCTGGTTCAGCGCGTCGATGGCATCGTTGATGTCCCGTGTCAGCACGCCGTCCTGCCGAACGGCAAGAACCGCACCATCAGCCAGCTCCACAAGCTCCTCCGCATCCGCGGCCGCGCCCATCGGCGGCGTATCCAGAATAATATAATCCATGTTTGTCCGGCACGTATCCAGAATCCGCCGGAAAATTTTACCGCCGACTGCTTCCGACGGTTCCTCCAGCCGTTCCCGGCAGATGCCCATGTAAACATTCGTATCCTTGTATTTTTCAAAAACGCTGGACGCCGACTCCTTTCCGACTGCTACCTGTCCGAAATCTTTTCCGGCCTTTTGCGGAAGTTCAAAAATCTTATACAGCGCCGGCTGACGAAAATCACAGTCCAGCAGAAGGACACGGTTCTGTTCCTCTGAAAGGGCAAGCGCCAGATTGGCGGCAAGCGTCGACTTTCCTTCATTTTCCGCCACACTGGTCACCAGCAGCACTTTTCCCCCTCTCCGGTCGAGTCTTCCGCGCACACGGGAAGCAATGCGCTTCAGGGATTCCACATAGGGAAAGCTCCGCGCCGGATTCGTGATCAGCATGGAGCTGTTTTTCCTCTTTTTTTCATGGTACACGGTTCCCAGCAGATCCGCATCAATCTTGCGGCCAAATTCCGTTTCATTTTTGACGGTATCCCGCAGAAAGGAAAAGAAGCCCACCAGCGCCGCCGTACCAAGCGCGGCCGCCAGAAATGCCATTGCAGCGTACTTTTCCGTCGGAATCCGGTTCGACGGATTGCCGGAAACCTGCGGCTGCTGCAGAGTCTCCAATACTACATTTGGAATAATATAATCTGAAATGGTTGTGTAATTCTTCAGCACCGACCGCAGTACCCGAAAGGCTGTTTCCGGCGAATCGGCTGTCACGGAAAGCTCCATTAAATTGGATTCCGGCACAATTGAAGCGCTCATGTCCGCCGGAAAGGATGAGCATCCCAGCTCCTCCATCACTTTTTTCTTTAAAATATTGTTTTCCAGAATCGCCTGAAATTTCTGCGTCATCTCATACGTCGAAGAAAGGCTCGATGCTGCATTTGCATTCTCGCCGCGCCCCATCACGGCAAACGTGGTTTTCACCGTGTACTGATCCCGATGGACTGCCGTCAGCACCGTGTAGGTTATCATCGCCGCCGAACAGGCAATCAGAAGGATGATCCACCAGTTTTTTGCCATATCACACAGAATGCTCCGAAGATCCCAGTCTGCTTCGCCGTTCTGTCCGTTTCCTGTTCTGTCGTATTCTCCCATCTGGAACCTCCTCATTCATTAACGCAGACGATCAGGCGGATGGAGCTTGTCTGTCCCTCCTCCGATGTCACAGTATACGTTACTTCATAGACACCTTCCTTTCCGGTGTCAACCGGATTCTCTATGGAAAGTTTTTCTTCCCCAAGGATCTCGTCTTCCGCGGAAACCGCGTGAAGTTCATCGTCCTCTCCTTTTTCATACGTCATCTGATCCACATTCACCTGCTCCAGATAATCCTTCGGATCGAACGCCCGCTGCTGTTCCAGATGGATCAGATACTCGCTTAAGGTAATCTGCGGCCTTCCGCTCTCCTCCGCCGAATCGTAGAGTTCCACCGTCACCGGAAGACTCGTCACATCACCGGCACGGTTGGCAGCAGAATACGTTACCTGATACAGCCCGGGCGTGCTGCTGATCTCATCCTGATACGAGAGCCGGATGCGGTCCGTAATCGTTCCGTCCAGACAATCCTCTGCGGAAAGTCCTTCCGTCAGGTCATCTGCATTCACACTGAACCGGAGCGGCCCATCCAGAGAAAAGACCGGCGATGTATAGTCGTTATAGACCATTTCCCGTTCCGCGTGGGTGACATTGTTGTCCGAATCAAAGGCAACGATGCTGATTTTCCGCCGCCCTTTTTCGATAAAGTTGGAAATATGTTCTACCGCAAGCGAATCCGTCACATCGCCGTCCTTCGCATCGTACGCCGTCACGCCGGACAGAAGCTCCGCCTCATCCGCATGGATACTGACCGAAATTTCACTGTTATCCATCGAAATCTCTGGCCCTTTCCCGTCTTTTCCGGTTCGCTGCCGCATCAGGCACCCGCCAAACGCGAGCGATGAGGCAAGAAATAAAATCAGAACAGCCGCTCTCATTTTGTGCATATCCTTTTGATGTCTCCTTTCGTTTTTCAGACAAACCAGCGTCTTTTCCGCCTTCGTTCCGGAGACGGCTCATACAGAACCAGCCGGTTCTCCAGAATTCTCCTCGGATTTACCTTCAGCAGAAGCTCCGCATACGATTCACCGTACCACTCCGACAGAAATTCCCGGATCGGTCTCATGTCCGGTGTCCGGTAATTGGCGCGGTGGGCATCGCTTGCCGCACAGTCTGCCAGACGGTTTTCCAGCAGATACTGTGCTGTCCGCTCTGCTTCTTTTCCAAATCTTCCAAATACGCTTCCTTTGTTCATCTGCAGAACTGCGCCCATTTCCCGGAACTCATACAGAAGCTCCGGCGAATCCTGCACGCAGAAATACCGCTCCGGATGTGCCAGCACCGGGATCTTTCCCATGGCCGGAAATTCCATCAGCCGCCTTCTGATCCCGTCCGGTGCCATGTCAAACGGCACCTCGATCAGATAATAGCGGCTTTCATGAAGCGGTATCAGCTTTCTCTCTTTGATTTTTTCGTTAAGCGGCCCGATACTCATAATTTCCATGCCGCGCACCAGGCTGATCGAGATGTGTTCCTTCCGGATTTCCTGTTCCAGACGGTAAAACAGCTCCAAAAGCTGCTCCGAATCGTAATTGACATACCCATCCTCCACGCCCTCGATTCCCGTCTGGTTTGCATGCGGTGTCACAGCAAGGATACGTACTCCGCTCTTTGCCGCAATTTCCGCCATCTCAAGGGATGTGGACAGATTCGGGGAACCGTCGTCAACCCCCGGCAGAATATGTATATGAAGGTCCGTCATGCTTCTTTTCTCCTTCGTACTGATATTCCGGCACCATTCTCTTTACCCTCTCACAGATGTCCGGACATTCGTTTTCCGCCGCCCGCTCGAGTTCTTTCATCTTTTTTCGGAATACCGTCTCATCAAATGCAATCTGCCGGCCGATAAAAATGCGGCTGTTTTCTGTCGTCTGCATCCCCTCCTCATTCATCAGCAGCTCCTCATACAGCTTTTCGCCCGGCCGCAGACCAATGTACTTGATCTCGATTTCCACTCCCGGCTCATACCCGGAAAGGCGGATCATGTTTTTCGCAAGGTCCGCAATTCGGACAGGATCTCCCATGTTCAGGACAAAAATCTGGCCGTTTTTCGCATACGCGCCCGCCTCGAGCACCAGACTGACCGCCTCCGGAATCGTCATAAAATAACGGATGATGTCCGGATGCGTCACCGTCACCGGCCCGCCGTGCTCAATCTGGCGGCGGAACAGCGGAATGACGCTGCCGTTGCTGCCAAGTACATTTCCAAAGCGCACTGCCGCAAACTCCGTGGTGCTATGTTTTCCAATCATCTGGATCACCATCTCGCAGAGCCGTTTGCTCGCTCCCATGATGTTCGTCGGATTGACCGCCTTGTCTGTCGAAATCAGAATAAATTTTTTTACGTGATACCGGCTTGCCGTGCGCGCCGTCTTTAAGGTTCCGATCACGTTATTTTTGATCGCCTCGTTCGGACTGTCTTCCATCAAGGGCACATGCTTGTGCGCCGCTGCGTGAAAGACGATATCCGGCCGGTAACGGGAAAACATCGACTGCAGCCGCCGTTCATCCCGCACCGAACCGATCAGCACCGTCATGTGAAGCCTCGGGAACTCCCATTCCAGCGATTTCTGGATCTGGTATGCATTGTTTTCATAAATATCAAAAATGATCAGATGACCGACACCGTGGCCAGCTAACTGTCGGCAGATCTCGCTGCCGATGGAGCCTCCTCCTCCCGTCACAAGAACCGCTTTCCCCTGGACATAATCGAGAATCGCATCGAGATCGACGCGGACCGGATCCCTAGGCAGCAAATCCTCAATTTTAATTTTTTTTCTGATCTTTTTTTCTTCCTTCATAGCTCCCGCTCTCATTCTATTCGACATCTTCTCCCGTTTTCAGGTATCCTGTTTTTCCTGCTCCTGCAGACAGTCTTCGAGCAGATACAAAAGCTCCAGCGCCGAACGGAAACCGGCTTTCTGCTTTCCGCAGATCAGAAATCCCTGCAGACTGCAGTGCTGGCGGAACTGAATCTGAATGCTGACCATCCGCTCGGTTCCGGCCGGAAGCGTGGTCTCCTGCCGGTTTTTCATATCCTCCGTAAATTCCCATTCGTCTTTTTCTTCTTCCCGAAGGCTTCGCATACAGCTTCCCGCATCCGGCATACCGAGCAAATCATAAATCCGGTTCATCCGAAGCAGCATTTCCCCGTATCCCGCAAACGGAACATCGTAATACAGAAGCGGCAGGCGGATCACACCTTTGGAATGGCTTCCGTTCAGCTCCTGAAAACATAAGAATAATGCTGCATCTGCTGTTGTATGTACCTTTTCTTTGATTTTTTCCATTTCTTTTTTCATATTCTTCTCCATATGCTCTTTGCATTTCTTTCTGTAGTAATGTTATATGTAATATTTATTTTTGGAATATTATACCAAATCTATCTCACATCGTCAATCTGCTTATGCCTCCTTTTCTTTCGATTTTCACTTTCTTTTCTGTGTTTTTTCTACATGGAGTTTACTTTTTTGATCTTTTTCGAGTTCTGGTGTCGCGGTGCGTCACTGTTCGTCGAACGATTTTATCAGAAGTGAGGCCTTTCGGCTTGAATGAAATCCTATGGATGTGCTAAACTACAGTTTGTAATCGTATGATCGTTCCTGTAATGATTTCATAGTTACAGTATCATGTTTTCCTGCGCCGGACAACCGCTTCGACGTGAACGGCTGCACATCGACGCAAACGGTAAGTAATTCAGGAGGTGGTAATTTTGTACTCAGAGTTGATTTTTCCATTGAATTCCAACGATCCGGTTCTTCTCGAAATTCCGGTCATCATCACACAGGGCGCCTCGGAACGAATCCGGTTTCCGCTGGATGATCTCATCTATGTGGAGGCCTGTCAGCACCGGCTGATTCTGCATACCGTTCAGGGTGACTTTTCAACCCGCTACACATTTGCCGGCCTGACGGTATGTCTTGCCTCAACCGGCCGTTTTTTCCGCAACGGAAAAGGTCTGCTGATCAATTTCTCCCACGTTGCGCTCGTGCAGGCAACCGGCGAGGTTCTGCTGAAAAACGGACAGACCGTCTTCTGCAGCCGCAGACGGAAGCGTGAAACCCGCGAAGCCTTCCTCGCTTATGCCAGAACACTGTCCCGCCGCTTATAATATGATTTTGATTTTCTATGTCCTGCAGCCTTTGATCCACCGATACAAAGAACAGCAGCCGCTGGTTCTGTTCTCGAACCAACGGCTGCTGTCCTGTTTCTGTTTATTTTTCAGTTTTTCCCTGCCGCTTCCATCCGCGCCGCAAACTGCGCATAGAAATCGGTCTTTGTGTCATACGGAAGCAGATAAAACAGCTTCAGAATTCCCATGCTGATCTGCTGCCGCAGCGCGTCATCCTCTGTCCGGCGCGCCTCGTTCTGTTTTTCTTTCAGATAATAATGCCATTCGTTCGTAAACGCTTCATACTTTCCGAGCTCCGGCGTGTCGAGCCAGCGGCGGACTTTGACTTTTGTCTTATTCTCCTTCGGACATTCGCTGACCTGAAGAAAATAGGAAAACGTTCCGTTCTCATACAGCCGTCCCAGCGGAAACATCCGGCAGAAGCCCGGCCGCGCATCGTGAATGCTGCACCGGCCCTCATCATTTAAGAAACTGCACTGGTCTGACTGCTCCGTCATTTTCAGATGCGGCAGAATCACACCGTCCACTACGCGGAGTGAAATATATCCCGCCGTCAGAATCTCCTCCATCGTTTTGCCGAGTTTTCTCTCGAGCCGGTAAAGATCCATCGGGTCGAGCACAATCGAGTCGCCCATCCCGCGGCAGCAGGCGGAGCATCCGCGGCAGTCGTCGCAGCCCACTTTTACCATATCATTCGCTCCATATCGTTTTCCATCTGAAATCTTGTCTATATCTACGTTCCGTTCCATACTTTCTTCCTGTCTGTTCTTTATTTTTTATACTCAAAATCCGGAATCTGATGCCATCTCTCCCGGAAATAATGTGCCGCCAGTTTCGGCTTGCGGTCGCGGGTGAAGATTCCCTTCTTGTTGCCCTGCACGCGCAGGAGACTCTGGCTCGTCGCAAAGTCTGCGAAGTTCCATACCTGCTCGCCGACAACAAAGTCAAAGGAATCAAAGACTGCATTGTTTACTTTATAATAATCCACCTGGTATTCCTCGGTATACATTACCGGTGTCGTGTCGTGCAGTCCCATCACGGTGTCTGCTCCGTACTCGGTAAAGATCACCGGTTTTCCGATCTTTCCCCAGCCTTCCAGCTCATCCCGCAGCAGTTTTTCTGCGGTCTCCAGATCTGCACCGCAGGCATACCAGCCGTAATAGCGGTTCAGGCAGATCACATCGGAGAGCTTCGCCGAGCAGTCCGTCTCCGGTCCGTTTGCAAACTGTACGCTGACAAGGGTACACGGCCGTTTCTGCGGATCGCATTCCCGCGCCAGTTCATACAGCGGGGCAAAATATTCGTATGCGCCCTCCGCCGCGGAATCCGGCTCGTTTGCGATGCTCCACATTACAACGCACGCATGGTTTTTATCCCGCGCGATCAGATCGCGGACAACTTCCTTGTGATGTTCCTGCGTCTGCACGCCGTACTCCGGATCAAAGGTACTGATCTTCTTTCCATGGAAGTTCGCTCCGCCGCCGAACTGCAGATTGACGCCGACCGCCGTTGTCTCGTCGATCACCACGATGCCCTCCTCGTCACAGAGACGCATCATCTCCTCGCTGTACGGATAATGGCTGGTGCGAAAGCTGTTTGCGCCCTGCCATTTCATCAGCGAAATATCTTTGACATTCATCGGCAGATTTAAACCGCGGCCTGCCGGGAAAGTGTCTTCGTGCTTTCCATAGCCCTTGAAATAGAATGGCTTCTCATTGATCAGGAACCGTGTTCCATCCACGCGGACCGTACGCACACCGTACGGAAGCGTGTAAACATCCTCGCCGAAGGTCACTTTGATCTCATACAGATACGCTTTCAGCGGCTGCCACAGATGTACGTTTTCGATTTTCAGCACACCTTTCGTTCCGCTGCATTCTGCGACTTTCCTACCTTCGCGGTCGAACGCCTCCACAAGGCATGCACCCTCGCCCTTTGTCTCCACCTCATAGATCAGCTCCGCATTGTTTCCGTGCACCTCGGAGACAACGGAAATGTCGGAAATATAATCCTTCGGCGTTGTATAGATGCGGATTGGACGGTTGATTCCGGCGTAGTTGAAAAAGTCAAAGTTTGGATGATTGACCGGCTTTTTCTCCGTCTCCCCGCCTGCATTTCCCATCATGCCGCCCATCATATCGGCTTTTCCGCCGACCGGCAGCGTGGTGTAGTCGATGATATTGCTGACTGCCACGGTCAGAAAATTCTCGCCCGGCTGCAGTTTTTCGGTCAGTTCCACTTCAAACGGCAGAAATCCGCACTCATGGGTCGCAAGAAGTTCCCCGTTCAGATAGATGCGTGCATGGTGTGTCACGGCATCACACCGGAGCACTACACGCTGTCCTTTTACAAAGGACGGGACGGAAATTTTTTTCTGATAAAAGACCCATCCGTAGTGCTCGCGGTTTATAATGCTCTCCGTCAGATCGTTGTAGGATGACGGAACCGGCATGGAAAGCGGCTCTGCCAGCGGCTTTTCATACCATTTCTCTTCCATTCCCTTCCCATTGTCAAAAGCAAAGTCCCAGATGCCCGAAAGGTCACTGACAAACCGGGACGGTGTCATACTTGGATATAACATACTTTTGTTTCCTCCTTCTCCATTTTTCTTGTATATCCCCCTGTTTTTCCTGCCGGTTTACGTTCCGGCGCGCTCTGCCCCCACGACATGCAGCACCTGGTCCTTTACCTGGAATTTGATTTCCATTCCCGCAAAGGAAAGCCCGTAAATGCGCTCTTCACTGTTCTGATACGATGGGCGCGGGTCCTGCTCCAGCACTTTTTTCAGTGCCTCCCGGCGGTCCGCCGGAATTTTTTCCAGCAGCTCATCCGGAATTTCAACGGGAATGAAGTATTCCTTCGTTTTTTCCGTAAAGCTGCCAAGTGCCTCCGCATGGCTGTCCACATGCGGCAGATACGGTTTGATGTCCAGAATCGGCGTACCGTCCATCAGATCTGCCCCCGACAGATGAAGCACCGGCCCGAGTGCCGGATGCTGCTCCACACGCTCCAGCTTTACCGAAGAAAGCCCGATCGGATTGGGCCGGAACGGAGAGCGCGTTGCAAATACACCGACCCGCTTGTTTCCGCCAAGCCGCGGCGGCCGCACCATCGGTGACCAGGTGTCGCGCACAGCCTCGGAAAACTCCCAGATCAGCCAGAGATGGGAATATTCCTCGATGCCGCGCAGCGCATTCGCATCGCGGAACTCCGGTTCAAAGACGATCGTACTCTTTAATTCTTCAATCAGCCCGCTCTGCCGCGGAATCCCGAACTTTTCCGGGAAATCCGTGTGGATCCGGGCAATCACTTTCACTGCAATTTCTTCTGCCAAAACGGTTTTCTCCTTTATCCTTACCAGACTCTGAATAGGTTTATTCTAACATTTTGCCGGAAAAAAGTCCACCTGCCAGCCGGCGGTTGGCGGAAAAGTGTCAGAAAAGGACGGATTTCTCATAATTTGCAAATCCGTTTTTCTATCCTATGACCGCAAAAAAAGAACAGGAACCGTTTTGCTGTTCCGATTCCTGTTCTCTCCTCTTTATGCTCCAAGTTCCCTCATGCCTTTCAGCAATCCTTCAATCTGTTCTGCTATTTCTTTTACTTTCGCTTCCAGTCCCAGCAGTTCCTGGCGGTACATCTGATTTTTCTCTGTCGTATCAAAAGTATGTACCGTCTGAACCAGAAACGCTCCCGCCTTCGGCTGAAGTTCATCCGGCAGGTGCGTTTCCTTTAAGCGGATCCGAAAGCTTTCCAGGTCATTCCCTGCAGCCCTTAAATACTGATTCATGTGGATTCCTGTGTGGCGCATCATCGCTCTGCCCTCGCCGCGTACCTTTGCATACGTTCTCTGGCTTTTGGCTGCGTACAGTGTCATCTGTACATACATCAGACTGGTCAGTGCCTTTTCTCCGGTCATTGCTGTTTCGTATAATTCTTTTTTCACTCTCTCGCTGCTCATACATTCCTCTTTCCGCCACTTTTGTTCCGCTGGCAACGGTTTGGATTGCTCCGGCAGTTCATGTTGTCTTTGGTATTCAGGAGTATAAAAAAAGACTCCTATCATGACGACTGCCACAATAAAAGTCTTGCGTTCTCATTTGATACGGACGTCTCTCGACATCGGCTGACGATTTCAAACCCACCCGGGATGCGTTTTTGTTTCCCGCGGCGTTTCGCTACTCCCTTTTACTTGTTGATGTGTATATTAGCATACTTCCTGTCGAATTGCAAGTATATTTTTTGCATTTTGTCCCTCATTTCATGCAACTTACGTTTTTTCATTTGTGTTTCTTCCTATATAAATGCACCGCCGGAAAGCATACCGCTCCGGCTGCCAGCACGAGAAAAACGATATCTGCATACATCTTCACATATCCCGCCGCCTGCTCCCACGCCACACCGACCGCAGCACCGGTTCCGACGAGAAGAATGTTCCACACCGTGCTTCCGATGATTGTAAACAACAGAAATTTCGGCATCTCCATCCGTGCCATCCCGGCGGGGACGGAAATGAGGCTTCGGATGATGGGAATGCACCGGCCGAACAGAACGGCCCGCTGGCCTTTCTTCTGAAACCATGTAATCGTTTTCCAGGCATCCTCCGCGTGAAATCCGAGAAGCTTCATCGGGCGGCTGTCGAGCAGTTCACTAAGGCTCTCCGGGCTGACAAGCGTTCCCGCTCCATAGAGAACCAGCGCCCCAAGAAGCGATCCTGCCGTGGATGACAGCACAACGCCCGCCGGATGCAGACGGGTGCATGTCGTCAGAAAACCGCCGAACGTCAGAATCACTTCGGAGGGAATCGGCGGAAAGACATTTTCCACGGCAATCAAAATCAGGACGCCGACATATCCAAAGCGGTTGACCATATCCAGGATTACGTTCTGCAAGCTTTCTCCGTTCCAGCAGCTCCGCACCGTTTTGAGACCTGCGGCGTTTTCCCGTCTCTGCTCCGCATCACGGAATCGCTGCTTTTTCCTTCTTCCCCTGCATTCTATGCACCGCTGCCCCTCTGCATGACCCCTTTTTCCGCCAAAACTTTCCTCTGTTTACGATTCCGTCAGATTTTCTTTGTTTTGTTTTCATCTTCTCTTCAGAAAAGCTTTATCTCATGTACACATTCTGGTCACAATTTTTCCGTATACTAATCTCATCAACAACGAAGGAAACAAACACAAACCTCTATTGTTTTTATATAAATTTTAACCAGGAGACAGCAAAGCACCCTTGGAAGCATGTCTCCAATGCCAACCTTTCTAATAGATAGATTTCTTTTTCATACCGCCGGGGCTCTAACAAGTCCCGGCCTCTCTCCTTTTTAGGAGATTTTTTTATTTTCAGCTCTTTTTTTCCTTAATTTTCTAAAGTTCCCACGATAATTTTTTCTTGCACGTGACTTTTCCGTATAGTAGAATAAAAATAGTTGTTTCTTAACAGACACCATGGATAAAAAAGGGAGAAAAATACCATGAAGATTGGATTTGACAATGAGAAGTACCTGAAAATGCAGTCTGAGCATATCCGCGACCGCATCAACCAGTTTGACAACAAGCTGTATCTGGAATTCGGCGGAAAGCTGTTCGACGATTTCCACGCATCCCGCGTTCTGCCGGGCTTTGCACCGGACGCGAAACTGCGCATGCTGATGCAGCTCTCCGACCAAGCTGAGATCGTAATGGCGATTTCCGCAGCCGATATTGAGAAAAACAAAATCCGCGGCGACCTCGGCATCACCTATGACAGCGACGTGCTCCGTCTGATCGACGAGTTCCGCGGACGCGGCCTCTATGTCGGAAGCGTTGTCATCACCCAGTACTCCGGCCAGCACAGCGCAGACGCGTTCAAAAAGAGACTGCAGAAGCTCGGCATCCCGGTTTACATTCACTACACGATTCCGGGCTATCCGCACAATGTGCCGCTGATCGTGAGCGATGAGGGATACGGAAAGAACGAGTACATCGAGACAACCCGCCCGCTCGTTGTCGTTACCGCACCGGGACCGGGAAGCGGAAAGATGGCAACCTGCCTTTCCCAGCTTTACCATGAGCACAAACGCGGTGTAAACGCCGGCTATGCAAAATATGAGACCTTCCCGATCTGGAATCTGCCGCTGAAGCACCCGGTCAACCTGGCTTACGAGGCTGCTACCGCCGATCTGAACGATGTCAACATGATCGACCCGTTCCACCTCGAGGCATACGGCGTGACAACCGTCAACTACAACCGTGATGTCGAGATTTTCCCGGTTCTGCGTGCGATCTTCCAGCAGATCTTCGGCGAGAGCCCATACAAATCCCCGACTGACATGGGCGTCAACATGGCCGGAAACTGTATCATTGATGATGAGGCATGCCGCGAGGCTTCCCGTCAGGAGATCATCCGCCGCTACTACACTGCTGTGGACGGTATCGCAGACGGCTCCCGCTCCGAGACCGAGGCTTACAAGATCGAGCTTCTGATGAAACAGGAAAACATCGTTGCCGCAGACCGCACCACCGTTTCACCGGCTCTCGTCCGTGCCGAGGCGACCGGCGCACCGGCTGCTGCCATGGAACTGCCGGACGGACGCGTCATCACCGGAAAGACCGGCGATCTGCTTGGATCGAGTGCAGCGCTTCTGCTGAATGCGTTAAAAGAGCTCTCCGGCATCGACCATGACGTACATGTTCTCTCACCGGAATCCATCGCTCCGATCCAGACCCTGAAAACCAAGTACCTCGGAAGCAAGAACCCGTGTCTTCATACCGACGAGGTTCTGATTGCGCTGTCTGCTACTGCTGCACAGAGCGAGGATGCACAGAAAGCACTCTCCTGCCTGCCGCAGTTAAAGGGCTGCCAGGTGCACTCCAGCGTTATGCTCTCCGATGTGGACCGCAAAATGTTCCAGCGTCTGGGATGCGATCTGACCTGTGAGCCGAAATTTCAGTAAATAATTTTTATATCTTGGACATAAAAAATCCAGGGCATACGGTACTTTCCGTACCTGCCCTGGATTTTTTCTTTTCCGGCTTTTGTTTATAAATTTTCTTTTCCGAATCCCATTGGCAACAGCTCCTCGAGTGTCATTTCTTTCCAGGAACCGTCGCCCTTGCAGAGAAGGACGAGAAATTCGTTCGGATCAACGAATTCCCGCAGCACCTGACGGCAGACACCGCACGGTGTGCAGAAATCCTCCGGCTCTGCCTCTCCCGGGCCGCCGCAGACGGCGATCGCATCAAATTCCGTTATGCCCTCGGATACGGCTTTGAAGACCGCGGTGCGCTCCGCGCAGTTTGTCGGTGTATACGCCGCATTTTCAATGTTGCATCCGGTATAAATCGCTCCATTCTTTGCCAGAACCGCCGCGCCTACGCGGAATTTCGAATACGGCACATACGCAAATTTCCGCGCTGCCAGAGCCTGTTTTACCAGCTCCTGTTTTATTTCTGTACTGATTTCCTGTTTCATATCCAGCATCCCCTTTCCAGTATCCCCTTATTTTTTCTTTCTTATTTCTGATCTTCCCGGATCAGAATCCGCAGTGCCTCGATGGCTACCTGAATCGCACCTTCCGTATCGTGCGTAATGTGGTTCTCCATGCCGCGTTTTACTCTCTCCTGATTTCCCATCACAAGAAAATCCGATCCGGCACGGACGCCGCGGGCACTTGCCACGATAAAGAGTGCCGCCGATTCCATCTCTGACGCTTTGCATCCAAGCTTCATCCATGCATCCCATTTTTTCAGCAGCTCATCGCCGACCGGCATCTGCTCCGGGTCGTGCTGGCCGTAGAAGGAATCCTTGCACTGTACCACGCCCGCATGCCATTTTTTCCCAAGATTCTTTGCCGCCTGCACCAGCGCATTCGTCACGGTAAGGTCTGCGACTGCTGGGAACTCGATCGGTGCGTATTCCTTTGACGTTCCCTCCGCACGGATCGCTCCCGTTGCCACCACGATATCGCCACCCTCTACATCGAGTGCCATACCGCCGCATGTTCCGACGCGGATAAACGTATCGGCGCCGCACTGGATCAGCTCTTCCATCGCGATGGAAGCCGACGGACCGCCGATGCCGGTAGATGTAACGGAAACCTTTACACCGTCCAAAGTACCCGTATAAGTCACAAATTCCCGGCTGTCTGCGACGAGCACCGGGTTCTCAAAGTAAGCTGCAATTTTTTTACACCGTTTGGGATCTCCCGGCAGAATCACGTACCGTCCCACATCGCCTTTTCGGATCTGCAGATGATACTGCAGCCCTTCTTCTCCTGAATAATTCTGCATATGCAAAAACCTCCTTAAAATAATATAGTTAATTACATCTAATCATAGACAAATGTGTTTAGCTCGCATTCTCAAACCAATAGATTTTTGAATAGTTCCATAGTAATTTGCACTTTCTCGCATTAACTTTTTTACAATGTTTTGTTTGGCTTTGAAAATTAATCGCTTTTTGGTCCGGGTATAGTGCTGTTACATATCCTCTGTGAGTTTCACCATTTTTGAATGTATATTCAACCAAATCCCTATGATGAATTCCTAAAACATGGTCGGTTTTAGCTTTGCTTTGTCTGCGCATAGGTTTTATTGCCCATTCTTTTATATCACAGGTATCAGGCTGCAAGTCCGTAATGCAGACAGCATCATTAGTGTGTGATTTCTCAATATTCCAGTCAATGCGTTTGTTGGCTGTATCCCCACCACTCGTCAGATATAATACTCCCAAACCTGACAATTGTTTTCTAAGCCACATCTTACCAATCATTACATGTTGTGCATAATTCAGGTTTTTATTGTCAGACGATTTTAACAGGGAAAAATATCGATCCATATATAATTCTTCCTGGCCTTCGGTTTTCTGATGGCAGCTTTCACATAATGTAATCAGATTGTCTAACGTATTAGAACCATTTCGTCTTCTTGGCTTAATATGGTGAACCTCTAATCTACAATTAGATTTTCCGCATTCCATACACTTACCGCCATCTCTTAGAATCGTTGCTTTACGGATATTTTCGTCCAGTCTGTTGGATTTTTGATATTGCCAGCTATAAGACTTATACCCATCTGTTAATACCCGGATATCAATAGAAACATCTTCCAGCCAATAATTTGTTATATTTATCCATTTATTAAGCCGATTAATAACTCTTATGGTAGCTTGCCGTTTCTGTAAAATACTTGGAGCAATTCGTCCTTTTCTTTTAGAAGATTTACGATTGTCGAATCTCGCCTGCCGATATCTTTTGTGATAACGATGGTAACGTCTATAGTTTCGCCTAACTTCCATAAGATGTTTTACATCATTGCGTTGCTCAATGGTTCCTTTGAAAACAACTTTATTTTTACTTTTACATTTCTGAACCAGAGCAATCCCTACATGAAGTCCGCCATCATCTATTCCACAACGAATCTCATCTTTACAGATTTCATTTTCTTGAATTTTTTTCTTCAATTGTATTACCATTGGATATTTGCTGACCAATGCTGCTCGTTTCTTACGGATAAGAAACCATGCTTTTGGTTCTTTTGTCGGTGCTAATTGTTTCCCATTAGCATCTAATACAAAAGAATAACTTGTCATTTCTGACACCTTCCTTTCGGAGAATTGCTCTTCGTGCCAAAGTCAAGCAGAGGATATGTGTTTCCCTGTTATCAATGCAGGACATTAGCATTGTTTCCTGGTTTGTACTCACAGAGCTTCAGACTGAAGATTACATCTAAAGGTGTGTCTTTACCTTACTACTTAACATAGTTCCTATCTGCAACATGTCTTTCGACAGTAGCAGTCACTTAGGCTTGAGACCTATTGTTAAGCTATAGATAAGAGATTTCATATGTCCACTCTTATTTACATTTATATACATATTTCTATGTTTTTAGTTACTTAACAATTAGTCCTTCGTATTTTCGTATTCTCATAGTTCTATTCTACCACAGGCCGCACCGCAAATACAAGGCTTGACACCATTTCACCGCCCCTTTCATTACGGATATAATCACGTTCCGCAGTTGCCTTTTCCCATTCGGGATGCTACAATAAGCACAGAAACCAGAGTTCTTACTTTCATTTTTACGAGGAGGGATTATTTTATGAGTTCCTATGTCATCAGCTGCTGCTCTACGGCAGACCTTACCGAAGAACATTTCTCCAAACGGGAAATCTCATACATCTGTTTCCATTACAAATTAAATGACACCGAGTACGCGGACGATCTCGGCAAGTCCATGCCGTTCGATCAGTTCTATGCCGCCATGGCCGCCGGCGCTTCCACGAAAACATCCCAGGTGAATGCCGATGAATTTGAAGCCTATTTTGAAACATTCCTGCAGGACGGCAAAGACATTCTCCACGTTTGCCTCTCCTCCGGCATTTCCGGTGTCCTGAATTCTGCGATGATCGCCAAAGCCGACCTTGAAGAGCGCTACCCGGAACGGAAAATCCTCATCGTGGATTCCCTCGGCGCTTCCTCCGGCTATGGTCTTCTGATGGACCGCCTTGCCGACCTGCGCGATGAAGGAAAACCGCTGGAAGAGGTTTACGATTTTGCGATGAAAAACCGCCTCAAAGTCCATCACTGGTTCTTCTCCACGGACCTCACCTTTTACGTGCGCGGCGGCCGCATCTCCAAAGCCTCCGGCGCAATCGGCGGCCTCCTCGGCATCTGCCCGCTGCTCAACATGGACAACGAAGGACGGCTGATTCCGCGGTTTAAAATCCGTACGAAGAAAAAAGTCATCAAAAAAATCGTCGATCAGATGGAAGAAAACGCCGAGGGCGGCCTCTCCTACTCCGGCAAATGCTACATTTCCCAGTCCGCCTGCTACGAAGATGCGCGGGCCGTTGCGGATCTTATCGAGGAACGCTTTCCCAATCTGAACGGAAAAGTCGAGATCAACAACATCGGAACCACCATCGGCAGCCACACCGGACCGGGCACGGTTGCTTTGTTTTTCTGGGGAAAGGAACGGGTGGATTAATCCGAAAAAGCTCTGCCTCATAAAAAGGCAGAGCTTTTTCTCCAGATATGCCGCAAAAGCACAAACAACAGATATCCGACAGCCGCGCCGAATGTATTTGTCACAACATCGTCCAGCTGGCAGTAGCCGCGCTCTGTTAAGAGCTGCACTGTTTCCAGCATCATGCTTGTGGAAAACGCCGCATAGACGCAGCACCATCCTTTCCGAAGAGACGGAACCGCCGCCGGCAGCAATACGCCAAACGGGAGAAACAGCAGAATATTTTCCACAAAATACCGGTCCGGCAGCCACTGGTTTCCCCAGGTTTCAAACAGCTTCACATCCACGCCCGTTCTCGAACCCGGTTCTCTGGAAAACAGCGTAATAGAAAGCATCATCGCAAAATAGACTGCTACCAGAAACCACAGCAGAAGCTGGGTGCCAGGAACCGCATGCGCATGCTCCAGCCGTTTTTGTTTCTTTATCATCTGCCGGTTTTTCCACGCCGCCGCAACCGTCACAAAGCCGACACCGACTGCAACCGCATGCGGCAGATACCGGAATGTATCAAAAATATCCTGTTCAATCGTTATCAGATAAAGAGGAATTGCCATTTACATCACCTTCCGTATTTTCGCGGCTGATCGGAAACACCCGCGAGATAATCGAGACTGCAGTCATACAGCTTTGCCAGCGTAATCAGACAGTCCAACGGAATCTCACGGATGCCTTTTTCATACCGGTTGTAGGTGTCCGGGTGACTGAAAATCTTCCGCGCTGCCTGTGTCATCGAGTAACCGCGTTCCAGACGGAGCTCTTTCAGCCGGATCAGCATTTTCTCCCGCTCCGGCGTTTCTTCTATTTTTCTGTGCATTACTTTCCTTCTTTTTCCTGCTCCGTTTCCGCCGCTGCTTTTTCTGCCTCCGGCACATAACCCGGATTGTCGTCGTATCCTTCCAGGAAATTGTGGCGGATGCCGTGCTGCTTGTAGCCGACCACGGTGTCAATGTTGACATTTTCGACACTGCGGAAGATATTGCTCTCCACGAACGGATTCACCTTTTTCAGGTTTTTGATCAGTTCCTTGATCTCCACGCGTTTCGAACGATTCTCCTCGTTATTGCAGGTCGTGCAGGTATCGGTAAACTTGCAGGCACACTGGATGAAATGCAGACCGTTATAATCTCTCCACGCCTTGATATCATCCTCGCGCACCAGATACAGCGGGCGGATCAGCTCCATGCCCTCGAAGTGGATGCTGTGAAGCTTCGGCATCATCGTCTGCACCTGCGCACCGTAGAGCATTCCCATGAGGATCGTCTCGATGACATCATCGTAATGATGGCCGAGTGCAATCTTGTTGCAGCCGAGCTGCTGTGCAAAATGATACAGATGGCCGCGGCGCATTCTCGCGCAGAGATAACACGGGGAATTTTCCACATGGTAGACCGAATCGAAAATGTCTGTCTCGAAAATGGTGATCGGAATGTGGAGGCTCTTTGCGTTGTCCTCGATCACTTTGCGGTTCTCCGGGCTGTATCCCGGATCCATGACAACGAATTTTACTTCGAAATCAAATTTATTGTGAAGCTTTAACTCCTGAAAGCATTTCGCCATCAGCATCGAATCTTTTCCGCCGGAAATACAGACGGCAATTCTGTCACCCGGCTTTACCAGCTCGTACGTGTTGATCGCTTTCGTAAATTTGGACCAGATCGACTTTTTGAACTTCTTGCGGAGACTCTTCTCGACATCCGCTGCCTTGTCCTGCTCCTCCGGCGCGCTCATCACATCCATCAGCCAGGCGATGTAACCGCCCTCCAGGCTCACAGCGTCCCAGCCCTTTTCCTGTAATTCTTCCGTCGCTGCGACACTGAACCGACCGCGGCTGCAGCAGATAATCGTCTTTTTGCTCCGGTCAATCGCATCACTTGTCTCGATTTCTTCTGTCTTCATCACAAGCGCTCCCGGAATCGCGCCGTGGGAGATCTCTACCGCATCGCGGATATCGACGATCTGATAGCTTGACGGATCGAGCTCTTTTAGTTCTTTTATTGAAATACTGGTACTCATGTAATTTTTCCTTTTCTAATTAAAATGCCTTACTTTTCTTCATTCTTTCATTGTATCGTTTTTTCTGTGACTGTCAAGAAAAAACACACAAAAACGGGGAGTCTCTGAACATTCGTTTCAAATCCTCCCCCACTTTTTTATTTTTTCCGGATATCCGCCATCGTCTTCAGCAGAAGTTCTTTCTTCCAGAAGACCAGCCCTGCACTTGCGAGCAGAATCGCGTAACGCAGGATCCTGTACGGGAAAATCAGATTGCAGATGATACTTGCTCCAATCAGAAAAACGGAGCACGCCAGAAGAAATCCTGGATTCATCAGATTTTCCTGAATTCCTTCGTTCACCAGAATCCGTTTGCTCACAATATAATGGCCGACCGAATACAGCATATAGCATGCCAGCGTCGTGTAACCGGCCGCAATATAGCCGAACAGGCGGATAAAAATAAAGTTCAGCACCACATTCGCTCCCGCCGCCGCCATGGATGCTGCCATCAGAAACTGTGTTTTTTCATAATAGAACTGCGGCATCGAGAGAATATTATAAATAAAGATAAAGAACACACTCGCTGCCACCGGCGGAATGACGTACACCGCCTCGCGGTACTTCGGCGATCCAAAAATCAGCACCAGCTCCGGACTGATCAGCATCAGCGCCACGGCTATGCCGACCACTACAACACTAAGAAGCTGCAACACCTTCCGCATTGAACGGATGTCGCCCTTTTTGATTTTGCTGTACATCCACGGTGTCAATGCACTGTTCATACCGCTGATGAAAAGCTGCACCAGCATACCAATGCTGTACGCCAGCCCGTACAGTGCAACCTCCGTCTTTCCGACCATCTTGTCGATCATGATGCGGTCGCCCTGGTTCAGGATAATGCCGGACAGATAATGCGGCACAATCGGAATCCCGATCCGCAGCGCATAGCCCCAGTATTCTTTCGAAAAAAACTCTTTTCCTTTGCAGAACTGGAACACAATAATCGGCACACAGATGCAGACCTGCACCCCGACGATACCTAAGATCCGCATCATGGCCGTACCGCCATTCATGCGGATCAGCACCAGGCTCGCAATCGGGTTCATCAGCGCCTGCAGAATCGTCACACAGACCAGAATCCGGTACCGATACTCAAACCGCTGCCGCCCCGACCAGTAAGAAAGCGCCGGACTCAGCAGCGCTTCCAGAAACATCAGCAGAATCATGGATTTCGGCAGATTTAAAATCTTCTCCCAGAAACCCGATGTAAAACAATACAATGCAAAAACCGCACCCGTAATCACAAGCGTCAGTCCCTGCATTGCAGATGTATATTCATCCCGCTGCTTCTCGTACTTTGCCATCGCATTGTCATAAACACCATTAAATAAATACAGCGATGTCATAATCGTCAAAATCTGCAGCCAGGACAGATAAACCGTATAGGTTCCGTACTCCTCGGTGCTCATCAGACGCGTGAAAATCGGAACTGTGATGAACGAAATGCCTTTCTGTAAAAAACTGCAGATCGTAAACCAAAGCGCCGCCTTCGCCTGGACGGAGAGAGAACGGTATTTTGAGGTAATGTTCATGTAAAATAGAACTCCTTGCTGTTGGTTATTTGCGTGTTTTATGTTAACACAAAATGGGGGGGACTGCAAGAGGAACATCCATTAAAATCCCCCATGGTTGAACGCTTCCATTCAACCATGGGGGATTCTCACTGCTTTATGTGTTTCGATTCCCAAATGATTCAGAATATACATATAGGCCAATGCATACGACTGACACACACCTCTTCCGTCCATCAGCACACCATAACTGGTATAATTCTTATAATTCAGATCATACTCTGCATGCAATACCAGATAATCGTGAATTACAAGCGCCTTCTGCTCATCTGTCATGGAATTGTTCACCAGTTTGTAGATGGATGCCAGTTTCTCATCCACTGCATTAAAAATCTGTTTGGTTTCTTCCGGTGTTCCGAATGTATTGGTAATTCTCAAACCTGTATAGTATGCATCACCATCACCATACCAGGCAATGATTCTATTATACGTATCACTCGGAAAATACGGCGAATAGCCATAATAAAAGCTTAAGTCATAGGTATCCCTTCTTATTTTTAAATCTTTAATGGATACCCATTCATTTCCAGCCAGCATCGCTTCTTTCACACGATTCTCCAGAACCGTATACAATTCATACTCCGTTCCGCTGAACTCATCGCCTTCATCGGCCCCGTATGTATCAATCCCGGACTCATCCTGCTGTGGTTCCATGGGTTTAATATCGCCCGTCGGCAATGTAACATCCTCATTTTCGTCCGCAAACGCCTTTTGCGGCATCACAAAAATGGATGCCGCAAGCAGAAACAAAAATGCTGTCAGTTTAACGATTCTCTTTTTTCTCCTCTCCATGCGCTTTTCCTCCCTGCAATTCTTCTAAATACAGTTTTGCATCTTTTAAGAAGCTGACCGCAATCATCACGATCACAATGCCGATCGGAAATGCCGCTACAATACTGACGGACTGCAGACTGTTCATGGAACTCTCTGCGAAGAGAAGTGCAATCGGAAGCAGGATCAGCAGGATACACCACATCAGCTGAATTCCTTTTGCCGGCTCTTCGCCGTCTTCCAGTTTCCGATAGCTGTAGCACGATGCCGTCAATGCGATCGAGTCGAACGATGTCGCATAAAATGCAACCATCGTAACTAATACAACAACCATAATCAGCGGTGCACACGGCATGGTTTTGATCATCGACACGATCAGATGATATAAATCTCCATTTTCATTATACTGCGAAATGAAATCAATTGCACCTGAAATCTGCTTTCCCATCGAATAATTTCCAAGAATAATAAAGCTGACAAGCGTGGAACCCACACCAAAACCGTATCCGCCGAGAATCGTCTGGCGCACGGTTCTTCCGCGGGAAATGCTGCCAATGAAGAACGGTGCTGCCACACACCATACCATCCAGTATGCCCAGTAATAAATGGTCCAGTTCTGTGGGAAGTTTGTCGTACGCATCGGGTCCGTATACGTTGATAAGCCGATAAAGTTCTGAATCATTTTTCCAAGAGAAGAAAATCCAGTTTCAATAATATACCGCGTCTCTCCCCCAAACAGCAGGACGAAGGCAAGGAGTCCGAAAAACAGATAAATGCACACCTTGGCCAGAATGCTGATTCCTTTGAATCCATGCAGAAGAGAATAGGTATAAACACAGCAGGTGATCAGAAGAATGATAATATTAATCACAGTTCTGCTGACTTCCATATGGAACAGCTCGCCGATGATTTCCGCCATCAGAGGAGTTGCCACACTAAAAGTGGTAGCAGTTCCGGCCAGCAGTGCAAAGACAGCCAGAAGGTCAATCAGACGGCCGCCAATTCCATCTGTCTGTTTTCCCAGAATCGGACGGCACGCCTCGCTGTATTTCTGACGGTTTCGTTTTCTTACATGAAGCATAAAGCCAAACGCAACGGCCAGTACCAGATAGAATCCCCACGGGATAAAGCTCCAGTGAAATAGTGGAAATACGCCTGCCCAGTCCTGAATGCTGCCAAGTTCTGCGATGTGAGGATCTGTTGCGTACAAAATCCACTCAGAGAACGAATAAAACAGAATATCTGCTGCTAGACCACAGGTAAACATCATGCATCCCCATGCAAAAAAGGAATATTTTGGCTTCTCATCCGGCTTTCCAAGCACAATATTTCCGTATTTGGAGCCTGCCAGAAACAGAGACAGAAAGAAAATGCCAAGTCCGATGACCAGGTAATACGTTCCAAAGGTGTCTCCAAACAGAAATCGAATCTGGCCAAGTACCTGATTCGACTGCTCCGGTGCAAAGAAAAATACGATACATAGAGCAACGATCAGCGCCAAAGGCACCAGCGTGATCATCCAGTCGATTTCTTTTTTCTTCTGTTGGTTTTTACTGTTCATTTTCTTCCCTTTCTGCGTAATCCGCATACGATGCATCGAGTGCAACAAGCTCTCTGAAATTGTCTACTTCTATGATATCCTCTGCCTTCATTGGCCGGATGCCAAGCTGATACTCTTTCGGGTAACAGAACATTGCCACATCGTCCCAGTAAATCTGACGGTTTTTCTTTACTTCAAACTCCTGCTCCAGATGGCCTTTCAGCCGCTTTCCATCTTCTGCTGTCCATCGGGAAATGCTGTATAGCTGCCATCCGCCCTTTCCGCCGGTTCTGCTGCAGCCTGTCACAATGCCGTTTTCCACGGTCTGCAGCCACTCGTCGGTCTCATCATCGGTCCACACGCTGTTGTAACCGGATCGCTCAAACTCCGGTGCCAGAATTTCCGGATGATAGATGATCTGGTCACCGTCAAGAATAATCGCATTTTCCAGATGTTCCCGCGCCACATACAGCGATGCGATGTTGTTGCAGGTATCGTACCACGGATTGTCGATCAGCTTCAGACCCGGGTACTCCTCTTCCAGTGTCTGGAACTGTTCTTTGAGGTAACCAACTACCACGTAAATCTCTGTAATTCCGTTTTTATGCAGCCCGTCGATGACGGTATCAATCATCCGCACACCGTTTACCCGGACCAGCGGCTTCGGCGTTTTTAATGTCACCGGCTTCATCCGGTTTCCCAGACCTGCTGCCATAATAATGGCACGCTCTACTTTGTACATGTTTCTTTTTCTTCCTCTCCCAGTTCCTGCTGGACAATTTTGTAATAATCTTTTGCGTAACGGTACTGCCGCAGAGAATACTCTCCGAATTCTACGCCTAAATTCCGTTTGTACTCGCACCAGTTGCTCCAGAGCAGACCGCAAACCGCGATGTAGCAGTAGATTTTTATGCGTGTTCTGTCGTCACAGTTTCCTTCAAAATAAAGATCAATCAGATGATCCACCTGCTCTTTTGGGTAGAGAGAATAGATACAGAACATTGCGATATCCACATGCGGATCCTGCATTCCGGCGTATTCCCAGTCGATCAGGCGGATCTCCTCTTTTCCGTTTTCTTCCACAAACAGAAAATTGTCCGGCACGGCATCAATGTGGGTGAGCACCCGCTCTCCGGCATTTGCTTCGATGTAATCCTTTAACTGAAGCACATGCGCTTTCGTCTTTTCGTAATCTTTATATGCTGACGGAGTTCCTTCCCAGAGGCTTTCATAGTATTCCATCTGTCCGAACAGGTCGAAGGAATGGTCTACTCTTAATTTCTGCCCGTGAAACTCCCGCAGTTTCTTCATGCATTTCTGAAGATCTTCTTCCTTTTCTGCATCGCAGACCCTCGCACCGTCGAGATATTCTGTGATTTTATAGCCGTTCTCCGGATTAATATAGGCAATCTCATCGCAGATCTTCCGTCCGGCGATCGTCTGATAGACGGCTGCTTCCTGGCGGCGGTTGATCAGCTGATCTGTTCCCTCTCCCGGGATACGCATAATGTATTTTTTATCTTTGCAGGAGAATAAAAAGGATCGATTTGTCATTCCCTTTTTCAGAACTGTAATGTTTGTTACTTCGTCCTGCTGTGCTCCAAGTGCTTCACAGATCACCTGAATGGCATCCGTCTGCAGCTGGCTGGAATCGCTGTCGATCTCACGCAGCTGCTCATAAGTATTAATTTCTACGGCATCTGCTGCATGTACAACACGGGCGGTCACAATCATTCTGTCTTTCCGGTATAAGGTTTCCTCCCAGAACGCTCCGTCGTATCGGGAATCTCTTCCCAGTTCTTCCAGACGCTCCCGCACGACCGCTGCTTCCGCTTCCAATAGATAACAGATACCAATCATGGCGTTTCCGCCAGCCTGCTCTTTCTGTACAACCAGCTCCTGCTTCCGGTTTACACGAACGGTACTGTCATCATCCACCAGATCACTGACCATGTACCAGGAGTATAATTCATTTCTGCTGTATGGATTCTTTTCGCACCAGATATCACAGGGAATGATGTAGCTGTTTGATAAATGATCTGCCGCCGTTTTCAGGGAATGCAGATTGTTTTTCGACGCATAATCCGGAGCAACGATCAGGTCTACGCCGTATTCATCGATCAGATATTCATACTGCTCTTTCATAAATCCGACAACGACGTAAATCTCTGTAATGCCGACTTCATGAAGCTGACGGATTGTGCACTCAATCAGCCGCTCTCCTTTGATTTCCAGAAGTCCTTTCGGTGTCTCTGTATTAATCGGAACCATCCGCATACCAAATCCGGCGGCAAGAATAATGGCGTTTTTCGGCGCTTTTTCTTTTGCTTCACGCAGTGCCTTTTCTGTCGGACGGATCTCTTCATCCAGGTAACCTTCTGAAATCAGCTCCTTAATCGAACGATTAACAATACCAAGCGAATGGCCGGTCTGCGCGGCAAGGATACGCTGATTGATGAAGGGTTCTTTTATCAGGTTGTTCAATATATCTTGTTTTGAGTTGTTCATATACTTCCTTCTTTCATTTTTCATGAACTTTTGTTTTCGATTATACTATAACTTTATGGCTTTTTCAATCTTTTTTTCTTTTATTTTATTTTTTGTATATAAGAAAAAAGTTCCGAATTGTTCCTTTTTCTAACAATTCAGAACCTCACTTCTTATGTCGAATTTCAATTCCAGCTTTAAAATGTGAACTTCCTATAAAATTAACTCTCGATATGCAAAAATATCATATTCCCCACATTTTCAACAAAAAACAATAGAAAATTCGAGAGTTAATATTTCAGGAAGTTCACATAAAAAGGTCCAAATAATTAACATTATTTGGACCACCTGTCAAAGGAAGCCTTTTTCCTTTTCGCCGTCATCAGGACTTCTTTACGCTTCCATTCATAAATTTTTCTTAAAATTTACCTTTATTTTACCACACTACTCCCAAAACTACAATATATCTCCATTTTTCATTTTTTTTACATGGAACCTTTCTGGCCTAATACAATCAGTACAGTTTTAAACAAAATCTTAATATCCAGCATAAAGGACCATTCTGAAATGTACTTCGCATCCAGTTTTACAACCTCTTCAAAGTCCGTAATATCACTTCGTCCGCTTACCTGCCACATACCGGTAAGACCTGGTTTAATAGCCAGACGGGCTCTGTGGTGCAGTTCGTATTTTTCCCACTCGTCTACTGTCGGCGGACGGGTTCCGATGAGGCTCATATCCCCTTTTAATACATTGAAGAACTGCGGGAACTCATCCAGTGAAGTTTTGCGGATGAAATTTCCAATTCCCTTGCCAGGACCCTTTTCGCTGCCGATAACGCGCGGATCGTTCTCCATTTTGAACATCAGACCGTCGCTAACACGGTTCTGTTTCATCAGTTCTTTTTTCCGTTCCTCAGCATCCATGTACATACTGCGGAATTTGTAGATTTTGAATTTTCTTCCGTTCTTTCCAACACGGTACTGTGAAAAGAAGATCGGCCCCGGCGATTTGATATAGATTGCAGGAGCGACAAACAAAAAGATGATTCCTGTCAGGATACATCCTACGAGACCACCACAGATATCCATGATTCGTTTCAGAATAAGCTGGCCTGCGCTTGCCATATTGATGCAGGTGGTGACCACGGTATAGTTGCCCATGTGCTCTACAGTCTGATTTTTTCCCTGCATTTCGTTCACGTCCGCAATTTTTACGTGGATCGTAATGCCCATCTCGGCGAATGCGTCGAATACTTTCTGCGGGATTTCTCTGCCTTCCGGCAGAACGATCAGCACTTCGTCGAACCACTCACGGCAGACATACTCAGTTGCATCTGCAAGGTTCGATACCACCGGTACGCCGTGGATTTTGTGTCCGGTTCTGTCCTGGTCTACGAGAACAACGCCAGTCGGGCGAACGCCGATGTAATCGAAATCCAGCATGCTCTTTACAACGGACTGTGACTGTTTTTCGGTCGTGATGATCAGAAGCGAACGGCCGCTGTGTTCCCCGCTGCTGCGTTTCTTTACCACAACCTTCCATCCGGTGCGCATCAGATAGGAAAGCATTCCGTACAGAGCACCGGTCAGCATAATGGTTGCTCTGGAGAACTGATCTCCCTCCTGAATCAGGAACAGGTAGAATACACCAAGAACGATGATGTATACCATATTTTTTACAGTCATTCCGATTTCCACGAGATATCCGCGCTTCATGACGTTTTTGAAGGAATCGTCAAAAAACATGATCATCAGCTGGATCAGAGCGAATACGATAGCCTCATTTCGGTAAATTGGGCTTCCATATGGATTAAAACTGTGATGTCTTAAGAAATAACCCATGACGAAAGCGAGCTGAAGACAGATAATATCAAGAACCATAAAATCCAGATGCTTCAGCCATCCTGTGGATAATTTTTTGTACATACCTTTCTCCCCTGTCGTATTTTTTTCGCCGTACTCATAACACTCTCTTGTTTCGCATAGTTTTTCTAGCTTTTATATTACCATTTTCACTAAAAACTTCTCATTTTTTCTGGTACTATGCATTTGTAATATCTTCTGTGACGAATACAGAACCATTTTTTTCTTTATCCTGAGTATTTTATCCCATTTCTACTCATTTGTAAAGGTGTGGACACACTTTTGGACATACTTTTTTCACATTTTCGCAAATTATTACATTTTATATTATTTCATCATATCCAGAATCTGTAATGTTTTCATCTTCTTTTCGACATAGCGATGGAGATATGCACGCAGCAATCGTTCCAGTTCGTCCAGGATCTCTTCATTTACGGTAAAACCATACAGCTTCGCGAGCGGTGCCGCGATGATATAGCGGCACGCCAGCACGGTGCCCGGCTGCAGCGGCCATGGGTCTTTGATGGTCCGTCCGCATTCCGGACAGTAGATGGCGCTGTCGCGCAGGGAGAAAACGGTCAGGTTTTCTTTCGTGCCGCACTCCATGCAGGAGAACATCTGCGGCGCTTCTCCATTGATTGTGATCGTGCGCAGCTCAAAAATGCACCGGATCAGGCGGAGATCCTGCCTGCCCCGGCGTATGGCGTTCATGGTCACGTACAGAAGATTCAGCATCTGGGTTTCATCGTTTCCTTCCTGGCTGAAATATTCTGCCAGCTCAAGGAAATAGAAACCGTAGTAGACACCGGGCTGCATCTGGGCGAGGTCGAGAAAGTATTCTTTGACGTTTGCGCCGGAAAGGGTGTAGCTGTCCCGTCCCTCGTAAACCTGAAATTCACCGAAGACGAATGGGTTGGAGACAGCCATCAGGGGGCTTTTCATGCGGCGGGCACCGCGCGCGAAGGCGGCGATTTTCCCAAGCTCACGGGTCAGGATCACGACGCGCTTGTCATACTCTCCGACCGGCGAGGCGGCTAATACCATTCCACTGACTATAATCGGCTCCCGCATGCCTTCTCTCCCCCTTCTTCCGTTGTTTTTTTACTGCTTTTACTGTTTTTTCTGAAATTCACTCGCTGCACGTATTTGAAAGCGTTTTGAAATCAAGATCCTAGAGCTCCAGCTTTTTCTTATCATATCCGAAGTTCTTCACAAGGAAATCGCTGTCGCGCCAGTCTTTTTTGACTTTGACCCAGAGCTTCAGGTTGACTTTCTGCTCCAGCATCTGCTCCAGCTCATACCGCGCGTTGCTTCCGATCTTCTTGAGCATCGCGCCCTGTTTTCCGATGATGATGCCCTTGTGGGAATCGCGCTCGCAGATGATGGTCGCATCAATATCAACGATTTTTCCGTTCGGGCGGTCTTTCATCTGGTCGATCACAACGGCGATGCCGTGCGGGATCTCTTCGTTTAAGGCGTACAGTGCTTTCTCGCGGATGATCTCAGCCACGATCTGGCGCATCGGCTGATCGGTGATGGTGTCCTCATCGTAGAACTGCGGGCCGTACGGCAGATATTTGAAGATGCTCGGAATGATGTCATCGGTATTCTGATGGCGGAGTGCCGAGCACGGAATGATCTCGGCAAACTGGAACAGCTTGCGGTACGTATCGATGAATTCCAGGATTTTGTCTTTCTCCACGGTATCGGTCTTGTTGATAATGAGGATGACCGGCGCATTGACTTTCTCCAGAATCTCTGCGATATGGCGCTCTCCTGCTCCGATGAAGTTGCTCGGCTCTACCAGCCAGAGAATCACATCGACTTCTTTTAACGTTTTCTCGGCTACATCGACCATGTACTCGCCGAGCTTATTTTTCGCCTTGTGGATACCCGGTGTGTCGAGGAACACGATCTGTCCCTCGTCACACGTATAAACGGTCTGGATGCGGTTGCGGGTGGTCTGCGGTTTCTTGGATGTAATCGCAATCTTCTGTCCGATCAGGTGGTTCATCAGCGTGGATTTTCCCACGTTCGGACGGCCGATCAGGGCTACAAAGCCGGATTTATAATTTGCATTGTTTTCCATTGCTGTCTCTTCTCCTCATTTATAAGTTCTCTACGTTCTTAAACAGTTCTTTCTCTTTCTGAATGGCTGCTTCGCTTCCGACAACGCAGATGTTGTTCTGTTTTAAGGCTGCATCTACAAGGTCTGCCAGTGCATGAATGTCATCCAGGGTTGCATCGAGGATCTGATCTCTCTCCTGCTGGAAGTCTGCTTCGGTGATGCCGTTGAACCATGCGCTCTCGGAGGTCTGGCCTTTTGCGGACGGGTTCATCGGGACGTCGAGTTCGCTGATCGTTCCGATGATGTATTTGGTCATCTGGCGCTCGTCTGCTTCGAAATTGCGCACGTAATCGCCGATACCGCGGTATACTTCAAGGGTTCTTCCGACGTTCGGGTCACGGTAGGAAGAAATGCACGCGTTTCCGCCTCTTCCGAAAGCTCCGCCGCAGCCGTAAGCGCCGCCTTTGACACGGATGTTGATCCACAGATAGTCATAGCTCAGCATGACACGCAGGATGCGCAGGGCTCCTGTGTAGTCGTAGCCTTCGCGCTCGAAGTTTCCACAGAGTGCTACGTACTGTACCTGGCCGGAGGTCTGGAAGGCTTCGTTTTTCTGTTCAAAGTCATACACAATGCTGCCCGGCTCCACTTCGTCGGTGTACAGATTCTCTTTGAATGCTGCGATTTTTTCTTCCAGCGGTGCGTAGCCTGTCTCGTCTGCGGTATAGGAGACGGTCAGATTCTCTTTGCGGAAGATGTATTTCATCAGGGTCTGCAGATTTTTAATCAGTTCTGCTTTTTTCTCATCGAAGTTCTCGTCCAGATCTTTTAAGAGCTGGTAGAAGCCGATGCCTGCAATGCGGTCCTGGAAATTGCTCATCGGGGAGTAATAGGAAGCTGCACGCATCACAGCCGTTGCATTTCCGGCGGAAGACAGGCGGTTCTGCAGGCCGGATTTCATGCTGGAGATGATCTCGTGAAGACGTTTCTCGTCATCCAGGCGGGAGGTGTTCAGGATTTCCTCGATCATTTTCATGACGAAATCCAGTTTGTCGTACAGGAATTTCGCGCGGATGCCGAACATTCTGCGGCAGTCGTCATCATTTTCCGGAATGCGGAATACCTGCAGTCCGCAGTTGATGCCGCCGGTCTGTGCATTGATCTCGTTGAACAGTTCGCCGTAGGTGTAGTGTTCGGTGTCCACATATCCGAGAACGGATTTTAATACGCCCATGTACGGGATCAGATCGTTCGGCACATTTTTCGTATCAAACAGCAAGCTTAAGTAACCGATGCCGTTCGTGAATACGTTGTGATGAAGCACCGTCGTTCCATCGACTTCATGCTCGTCATTGTAAAGTTTGATAGACTCACGTTTGATATCGCTTCGTTTCAGGAGCGGAATCGTCTCGAGTACTTCCTCGCTCTCCTCTTCTTCCTGATATGCTGCCAGCTCTTTGGTATCAGCAATGATTTTCTCGATCTCTTCTTTTGACAGGCTCTCTTTGTATTTCTGCAGTTTTTCTGCGGTCTTTGCATCATTTTCTGCGGCAAGACCGGTCTTTGGAATGAGGGTCACGATGGAGGCATGGGTGTTGTCCAGCAGATACGTCTGGATCAGGTTTTCGAAATAGCCTTCTTTTGCCAGTTTTTTCAGCTCATCGTAGATCGCAAGCTGCTGCAGGTAGGCGAACGGTTTGTTCTCGTCGTACAGCCAGCTGTCGAAGACGTCAATGCCGTACATTAGGCCCTTCGGGAAGCTGGAGAAGTCCGCCTCACGGAAACGGAATTCGAAATAGTTGATGCCTGCCTCGATGGCTTTCTGATCCATGCCGTTTTTCACGATATCCTCGAGGGTGCCGCGGATGATGGACAGGAATTTTTCTTTCTCATTTTCATCGGCGTTCTTGGCTACGATGGAGAAGAATGGCTGCAGGATGCCGTCCTCGTAGGAGCCGTAAACATCTTTTCCGATGTGTGCGTCAAGGAGTGCCTGTTTGACCGGGGCTCCCGGTGCGTCAAGGAGTGCATACTCCAGAACAGAAAATGCCACGTTTAATTTTACATCCAGACCGCTGCCGATAACCATGTTGTAGGACAGGTACGCATTGTTTTCAAGCGGATCGCCGTCGAGTACCGGGTACTCGTGTACAATGTCGAGGGTCTCTGCAAATGGTTTCTGATACGGAATTTCGGATTTTACTTCTTTTGCATTAAAATGGGACAGGTATTTTTCATCCATCCATGCCAGTTTTTCTTCCATATCCATGTTTCCGTACAGGTAGATATAGCTGTTGGACGGATGGTAATAGGTCTGATGGAAATTCAGGAAGTTTTCGTAGGTCAGGTTCGGGATGCAGGACGGATCTCCGCCGGATTCTACGCCGTACGGAGTGTCCGGGAACAGGGTGTTGAAGGTTTCACGCTCCAGGACATCATCTGCGGAGGAGAAGGCTCCTTTCATCTCGTTGTATACAACACCGTTGTAGGTCAGCGGGCCGTCTTCGCTTTCCAGATGATAGCTCCAGCCTTCCTGACGGAAGATTTCGTCATGTTTGTAAATGTTCGGGTAGAATACAGCATCCATGTAGACATGCATCAGGTTCTGGAAGTCGGCATCGTTGGTGCTGGCTACCGGGTACATGGTTTTATCCGGGTAGGTCATAGCATTTAAGAAGGTGTTCAGGGATCCTTTGACGAGTTCTACGAAGGGATCCTTTAACGGGAATTCGCGGGAGCCGCAGAGGACACTGTGCTCGAGGATGTGGGCTACGCCGGTGCTGTCGGCCGGCGGGGTACGGAACGCGATGTTGAAGACTTTGTTGTCATCTTCGTTTTCGAGAAGGAGCACGCGGGCACCGCTCTTGTTGTGGCGGAGGAGGTAGCCGTGTGCATGGATATCGTCAATCTGCTGTTCCTGCAGCAGGGTATAGGCTTTGCAATGTTCTGCGTTCATTTTTGTATATCCTTTCTTGTTTTTCTTTATTATTTCCGGTTTTATGCAGTCAAAAACGGACCGCAGTGCCCGTTTGCTGGGATTTTCTGCGGCCCTGTCGGTTTTATTCTTCGTTGTCGGTTTCTGCTGCGGTGTTCTCTGTCTCGTCGACGTGTTCTTTTACTTCGTCGTTTGCAGCGTTGTTCTGTGCATTTTTCTGTGCCTGTGCTGCAGCAGCCTGTGCCATCATTGCCTCAAGGTTCGGGCGGACGCTCTGTGCCTGGGCTCCCATGATTCTCTGGAGCTGTTCTCTGGTCAACAGAAGGTTGAAGCCGGACGGGTTGATGACGAAGCCTTTGGCCTGTTTCATCAGGTACGGCAGAAGGTGCTGGAACGGGATGGCTGCCAGACGGAGTTTTGCCTGCGGATCCGGACGGAATTTCTGGAATTCACCGATATCGGAAAACAGCGGCTGGAAGATGTCTTCGTTCTGGTTTTTGATGTACGGGATGCGCACGTCTGGTCCCGGGTTGGCCGGATCGAATTCGCCCTGTACCTGGGAGATGTCGATGGCAAGGATGAATTTGCTTCGCATCAGGTTGACAAGCATTTCTTCTTCGAGTTCACGCAGGTGCTGCATGCGCTCGGCATCGTCTCTTCTCTGGTTTGGTTTTCGGAGTTCCTGCAGAAAGTATACGACGGTGAGCTGTACGCCCGGGTTCAGAACCGGGAGGTGCTGTTTGTTCATTTTCTCCATGTCTGGTTTCGGGAAGATCTGCTCGAGCTCGATGCGGCGGGTCTGGTCGCCTTCGTGGAAGATGACCATATTGACGCCTTCGGCATAGAGGCCCATATAGAAGTTCGGCATCTGCTTGCGCAGGACTTTTACGGTGAGCAGCGGGGTGTTCTTTTCTACATAGGATTTTGCAAACTCCTTGGCTGCTTCTTCTTCGGTAAACATGTATACCTGATCATCAAAGGTTTCCGGATCGCACTCTACGTATGGGAGTTTTGTGATCTGGGAAAAGGTCACATAGATGATTTCCATGCTCTGGAATTTCTTCATGGTGAAGCTGTTGTCTACTGTCATTTGTGGTTGGGTCCTTTCTTCGCTCTTAGAGGACGGTTTATCCTCAAAATATCTATGTGACATTATATCATACTTTTGATGGGTTGCCAAAGGTTTATTGCTTCAGCTCGCCATTTTTGCGTTCGGATAGATTTTTTCCATCCGGCTGTCCGGAAAACGTTCATCAATGAGCTGCTCTATGGCGTTTGCTGCTGACTCGTTGTGGGCACGCTGGTCGTAGCGGGTGAGGGCCAGGGTGGAGACGAGGATGTTGGCGAGCATGAAGATGATCAGTATCCAGGTGATGATGGGACCCTGTTTCAGGGGGATTTTTTCGATCCATTTGGAGAACAGGGGGTAGAGTTTTTTCAGCCATACGACGGCGGCGATTCCCCAGAAGAAGCAGTACAGGAGGTTGATGCGGCCGCCGAGGTTGAAGGGAATGTCGCTGTAGTCCCAGAAAACTTTTCCGAAGACGATTTCGGTGAAAACGCTGCAGAGGTATTCGTAGGCGCCGCCGAGAAAGGTTCCGAAGGCGAATAAAAAGCCATCGGAGCGGTTTCTGTAATTATAGAGGAACCAGGTGGCGAGGGCGATGGCAAGGCCCCAGACGATGCTGAACGGGCCCCAGACAAGGCTGCTGCGGCTCATCCAGACACCGGCGGTGATGCGGCAGAAGATGGTTTCTACGATATCACCTAAGAAGGCGCCGATGATGAACAGCAGGATGATTTTGTAGAAACTGCAGCCCTCGGCGAAGACTTCGGATTTTTCTTTCTGTTTCGGTATAGGCTGTACCGACGGGTAGGCGCGCTCGACACGTGCTTCCAGGTAGCGGTACAGGCGGACAGAAAGCCGTTTGGTGAAGGCGTCGATCTGGTCGTTCATGGCGGCGATGCGCGGCATCTTTTTGGTGATGTGGCGCAGGACGGCGTAAGAACCGATGGCATCGACGACGAGGACTCCGAACAGGATCCACAGGGTGATGTGCATTACGCCGTTTGGGGCAAGATGGAGGAGGGTAAGGCCAAGGATGTTGCCGAATTTCAGGGCAAGGACACCAAGGATTCCCCAGAGAACGGAATACTGGAGGCAGATGTAGCCGTCCATGTTCCATTTTTTGTTGGAATAATCCCACCATTTGCCGTGGCCGATCCGTTCCAGGACGTGGCCTGCGATCCATTCGGCGGCGGTGGCGATGATCATACAGCCGAGAAACAGAAAGACCGGGCTGGACTGCAGTTCGTACAGGTAGCGGGTCATGAAAACAGCCGTGATTCCGTAGATGGCACACAGCGGGCCATTCAGAAAGCCTCTGTTTACCATGTGTTTTTTCCGAACAGCCGCCACTGTCGTTTCCAGAAGCCATCCAAGAAAGGCATAAAGGAAGAACAGCCCGAGGTAGTCGTAGATTGTGTAGTTCATCAAAATCTCCTTTTCTTTGTTTATATCGGGCTTGTAACCCCGTTTTTATGACATTATAGCATAGAACATGCAAAAGCAGAACCTTTTCAATGGAAAAAGGAAAAGTTCACAAAAAGAAAGCCACACCCTTTTGGGGCATGGCCTCTTTCTTTTCTCAGGCGGCGGCAATACGTACCGCCTGAGCGTTTATGTTACAGGTTCGGAGTAATTTGAACGAAAGAATTACTCTTCTGAGCCGTACAGTTTTACGAGTTTGTTCAGGTAAGTGTAACGGTCTTTTGCTTCCTGCTCGTTCTTGCCGAACAGTCTTTCTGCTTTCGCCGGGTTTGCACGTTTCAGAGAGTTGTAACGTACCTCGCCGTTCAGGAATTCCTGATAATCTCCTGACGGAGCCTTGGAATCCAGTGTGAATGCGCTCTTGCCTTCTGCAGCGAGTGCCGGGTTGAAGCGGAAGCAATGCCAGTATCCGGTCTGAACAGCGAGCTGCTCCTCGGTCTGTGCTTTGCTCATACCTTTCTTGATACCATGGTTGATACATGGAGCGTAAGCGATAATGAGGGACGGTCCCGGATATGCCTCTGCCTCTGCGATTGCTTTGACTGCCTGATTGTAATCAGCGCCCATAGCGATCTGTGCTACGTATACATAGCCATAGCTCATTGCGATGCTTGCCATATCTTTCTTCTTGGTTTCTTTACCGCCTGCTGCGAACTGTGCAACTGCACCGGTCGGAGTAGCTTTGGAGGACTGTCCGCCTGTGTTGGAGTAAACCTCGGTATCGAATACCATTACGTTGATATCTTTTCCGCTGGCAAGTACGTGGTCTACGCCGCCGAATCCGATATCGTAAGCCCATCCGTCACCACCGAAGATCCACTGGGATTTCTTAGCGAGGAAGTCTTTGTTCTTAACGATGTCTCTGCAAACGTCGCAGTCAGCGTCTTTGATTGCTTCTACAAGTTTCTCGGTTGCAGTTCCGTTGGTAGCGCCGCAGTCAAAGGTATCCAGATACTCTTTGCATGCTGCTTTTACTTCTTCCGGAGCTTTCTCGGAGTTCATAACATCCTCAACTTTGGCTTTCAGGCCGCCGCGGATTGCTTTCTGAGCGAGAAGCATACCATAACCGAACTCTGCGTTGTCCTCGAACAGGGAGTTGGACCATGCCGGGCCCTGTCCTTTCTCGTTTACAGTGTAAGGAGTGGACGGTGAGGAGTTACCCCAGATAGAGGAGCATCCTGTTGCGTTTGCGATGTACATTCTGTCACCGAACAGCTGGGTGATCAGTTTTGCGTAAGGAGTCTCGCCGCAGCCTGCGCATGCGCCGGAGAACTCAAGCAGCGGTTTCTTGAACTGGCTGCCCTTTACGGTATTCTCTTTGAATTTTGCTACAACGTCTGTCTTCTCTGGAAGAGCTGCTGCATAATCGAAGTATTTCTGCTCTGCTTCGTGTGCTGCAAGGCTTTCCATAGCCAGTGCTTTCACACCCTTCTTGCCCGGGCATACGTTTGCACAGGAACCACATCCGGTACAGTCAAGCTGGGAAATAGCCATTGTGAAGGTGTAGTCCGGCATACCGGTCATCGGCATGGTCTGGATGCCTTCCGGAGCTGCTGCTGCTTCTTCTGCGGTCATGGCAACCGGACGGATAACAGCGTGCGGGCAGACGAAGGAACATCTGTTACACTGGATACAGTTTTCCGGATTCCATACAGGTACGTTTACGGCGATACCACGTTTCTCGTATGCGGATGTGCCGGACGGAGTTGTTCCGTCTACGTAGTCTGCAAATGCGGATACAGGCAGGTTGTTTCCTTCCTGGGAAGTTACTTTTGCCTGGATGGTATTTACGAATTTAACAGCGTCAGCGCGGCCGCTCTCTGCATGAGTTGTGGTCAGACCTTCATCTTCTGCATTTTTCCAGCTTTCCGGAACTGCAACTTCTTTGATCTGTTTTGCACCCTCATCGATAGCTGCCCAGTTCTTTGCTACGACATCATCACCTTTACGGCCATAGGTAGCTTTTGCTGCTGCTTTCATGAGTTCGATGGCTTTTTCTTCCGGAATGATCTTCGCAAGCTTGAAGAATGCAGACTGAAGAATGGTGTTGATACGGGTCGGTCCCATGCCGGTCTCGATACCGATCTTAACGCCGTCGATCACATAGAATTTGATGTTATGGTTTGCGATGAATGCTTTTACCTGACCTGGCAGATGCTCTTCCAGTCCTGCTTCATCCCATGGACAGTTCAGAAGGAAGGTTCCTCCGTCTACCAGCTCCTCTACCATGTGATATTTGTTCACATAGGAAGGATTATGACATGCAACAAAGTTTGCTTTGTGGATCAGGTAGGTGGATTTGATCGGTTTCTTTCCGAAACGCAGGTGAGACATCGTTACACCGCCGGACTTCTTGGAGTCATAATCGAAGTAAGCCTGAGCGTACATGTCTGTGTTGTCACCGATGATCTTGATGGAGTTCTTGTTTGCACCTACGGTACCATCTGCGCCAAGTCCCCAGAATTTGCAGTTGATGGTTCCTTCCGGAGTTGTTACCAGAGGAGCGCCAACCGGCAGAGACAGATTGGTAACATCGTCTACGATACCAATGGTAAATCTCTGTTTTTCTGTATTTTCATATACAGCAACGATCTGAGCCGGTGTGGTGTCCTTGGAACCAAGTCCGTAACGGCCTGTGAATACCGGTGTGCTCTCGAATCTGCTGCCTTTTAATGCTGCTACTACGTCCAGGTACAGAGGCTCGCCAAGAGATCCCGGCTCTTTTGTTCTGTCCAGAACGGAAATCTGTTTTACAGTCTCCGGAATTGCATTGATGAGTGCTTCTGCGGAGAACGGACGGTACAGACGTACCTTTACAACGCCGACTTTCTTGCCTGCTGCTACGAGGTAATCGATGGTCTCCTCGATGGTATCGCAGACAGAACCCATAGCGATGATTACGTGCTCAGCGTCTGCTGCTCCATAGTAGTTGAACAGTTTGTAATCGGTTCCGATTTTCTCGTTTACTTTGTCCATGTACTCCTGTACGATTGCCGGAAGAGCATCGTAGTACGGGTTACATGCTTCTCTTGCCTGGAAGAAGATATCCGGGTTCTGTGCGGATCCTCTCTGGCACGGATGGTTCGGGTTCAGGGCATGTTTACGGAATGCATCTACTGCATCCATATCTACCATGTCTTTCAGATCTTCGTAATCCCATGTCTCGATTTTCTGAATCTCGTGGGAGGTACGGAATCCGTCGAAGAAATTGATAAATGGAACTTTGCCTTTCAGTGCTGCACAGTGTGCAACCGGTGTCAGGTCCATAACCTCCTGTACGCTGGATTCGCAGAGCATTGCGACTCCGGTCTGACGACAGGCGTAAACGTCTGAATGATCTCCGAAGATGGAAAGTGCGTGGCTTGCAAGGGCACGAGCGGATACGTTGAATACGCCCGGGAGCTGCTCGCCGGCAATTTTATAAAGGTTCGGGATCATCAGAAGAAGTCCCTGGGATGCGGTATAGGTTGTGGTAAGAGCTCCGGCTGCCAGTGATCCGTGTACTGCACCTGCTGCTCCTGCCTCAGACTGCATCTCAGTTACCTGAACTTCCTGTCCGAAAATGTTCTTTCTTCCCTGGGTTGCCCACTCATCGGTATGCTCCGCCATAACGGATGAAGGGGTAATTGGGTAAATAGCTGCTACGTCGGTATACGCATAAGACGCATGTGCTGCAGCCTGGTTACCATCCATGGTTTTCATCTTTCTAGCCATTTGATTTTATCCTCCTTAAAAAATGATGACCAAAAATTACTTTGGCTTTTCTCAGGTTGGTGTTCTGCCGGGTTTCGGTTGCCTCCGCGCTTCGAAAAACCCGGATAAGGGCATGGCAATGCCACTATGTCCAGTGTTTGAATTATAACACCGATTGGGCATTCTGTCCAGATTTTCTGTGGGTGTTCAGGGAAAAATACAAGTTTTTTACAACTTCTGGTAATTCCGCGTCGAATTTCTCGATAAAAAAAGAAGGAACGGCCCGCATATTTTTTCTCTTCTGCGGACAGTTCCCTTGCTTCTTTTATTTCTGATTCTGCGCCTCAATCTGTTCTGCGAGGTCGGTGAGATAAACCCATCTCTCGGTTTTTTCTTCCAGAGCAGCTTCGCTCTTCTCTTTTTCCGCCATCAGCTCGGCGAGCTTTGCAGAGTTGGTGGCGTTTTTGAGCATCTGATCGTCAAGCGATGCAATCTTTTCCTCGAGTGCGGCGATATCGTCATCGATGGTCTCGTACTCGCGCTGTTCTTTGAACGTAAATTTCAGGCGGGTCGGACGGTTCTGCTTCCAGTCATTGTTCTTTGGCTTTGCAGGTTCGTCCGCGGACGTTTTGGACGGCGCTGCTTTTGCCGTTTCTTCCGCACTTCCGCCGAAACGGCGTTCTTTTGCTTCGAGGTAATCGGTGTAGCCGCCCTCGTACTGCAGAAGATTTCCGTTTCCGTCGAATTCGAAGATGCGGTCCACGACGTTATCCAGGAAATAGCGGTCGTGGGAAACGGTGATGACGATGCCGACGAACGTGTTCAGGAAATCCTCAAGCACGGTCAGGGTCGGGATATCAACGTTGTTTGACGGCTCGTCGAGGATCAGAACATTGGCGCCGCTCACTAGGACGGATAAGAGATACAGCCTCCGTTTTTCGCCTCCGGAGAGTTTGGAAATCGGGGTGTACTGCATATCCGGTGTGAACAGGAAGCGTTCGAGCATCTGCGATGCGCTGATGCGGCCGTCACGGGTCTGGACATACTCAGCGATATCTTTCACGTAGTCGATCACGCGCTGATTCGTATCCATGTCCGGCTCTTCCTGTGCCAGATAGCCGATGCGGATCGTGTCGCCGATTTCGATGGTTCCCGCATCCGGCAGGACTTCTCCGGTGATCATCCGCAGCATTGTGGATTTTCCGCAGCCGTTCGGGCCAATGATGCCGACACTCTGGTTCCGCAGGAAGATGTATTCGAAATCTTTCATCAGCGTTTTATCGTCGAAGGCTTTGCTGACGTTATGGAATTCAATCGTTTTCTTTCCCATGCGGGTCTCGACAGCATCCATCTCCACGACAGCGTCTGCGGTCGGTGCCGTGCCATTTTTGAGTACTTCGAGACGTTCGAGTCTGGCGCGCTGTTTTGTGCTTCTTGCGCGGCAGCCGCGTTTCGCCCATTCGAGTTCCATGCGCAGGATGCTCTGGCGTTTCCGTTCAGAGGCGAGTTCCATCTCCTCGCGCTCAGCTTTCAGTTCCAGAAAACGGGAATAGTTGGAATCGTAGCTGTACATTTTTCCGTGGCTGATTTCGAGGATGCGGTTCGACACTTTATCCAGGAAATAACGGTCATGGGTGACCATAAAGACGGTTCCGCGGTAATTTTTCAGGTAATCCTCGAGCCAGGAGAGCATCGCATTGTCGAGATGGTTTGTCGGCTCGTCGAGGATCAGGACGTCAAAATCGGACGCAAGCACTTTTGCCAGGGCAACCTTGCGGCGCTGGCCGCCCGAGAGGGTGTCGAGTTTTGCGTCGTATTCGGTGATACCGAGCTGTACAAGGTTGCTCTGCACCTGCCATTCCTCCTCATCGCCGGAAAGGGCGTAGGACAGCACGGTGGCATCCTTTGGAAATTCCGGTGTCTGCGGAAGATAGGCCATTTTGAGGTTGTTCTGGCGGATAATCTGGCCGGAATCCGGGGTCTCCTCTCCTGCTACCATGCGCAGCAGTGTGGATTTTCCGGTTCCGTTGATTCCGACGATGCCGACCTTGTCGCCCTCCTGCAGGCCGAAGGAAGCATCGTCAAAAATCAGCTTATCGCCGAACAGTTTGCTGATGTGTTCGATGTTGATGATATTCATTTGCACAGTTCTGCAACGGTCTGGTTGATGACTTTTCCGTCTGCTTTACCTTTCATATCTGCCATAACGGCTTTCATAATCGCGCCTTTGTTTTTGGTTGCCAGCACGTCTGCGAATTTTTCCTGAATGTAGGCCTTGACTTCGTCTGCGCTCATCTGTTTCGGTGCGTACTCGCTGATGACGTCATAGCGGAACTGGTACTCTGCCTTTAAATCCTCGCGGGATGCCGGGCAGGTGTCGATCTGTTCTTTTACGGTTTTCAGCTCTTTTAAGATCACACGGTCTACGAGCTCCGGTTTGATGTCATCACGGCAGCCCTCGTCGATGGCAACCTTTTTGGCCGCGGAGATCAGGGAAGAGATGGCCTCTTTTCTTGCTTTGTCTTTTGCCTTCATTGCTGCTATCATATCACTTCTTAAGGTTTCTAATTCCATTTTTGCTTCCTCCTGATATTTTTTACTGTTGTTTTGAATGCAGTCTGAGCTGTTTTCAAATACGCTCAGAGTGCGTCTGAAAAAGGCTTTTCGTGAGCTGTAAGTCCCAGACACGCTCTAAAGTATATCACTTCTTTTTCGGCTTTTCCAGTCACTTTATAGTATAGCATTCTTATTTTTTCCATGGAAGACGATGCTTCGTTACCTGGATTGCCTGATGCGGGCACATTTCCTGACAGCAGAAACAGCGGATGCACTTTTTATAATCGTAGACCGGCGTATTTCTGCGGCCGTTATCAAAGCGGACGGCTTTCCCTTCCACCGGGCAGCTCTCGACGCAGACGCCGCATTTTTTACATTTTTCTTCTATGATATAGGGGCGGCTCTGGAAGACCCCGAGGATCTCGAGCAGGTCGAGGGCTCCTTTTTTGCGGGCTTTGCGGCGGTCGACGTTGAAGTTTGGATTTCCGTACTTTCTTTTCAGTTCTTCCTCGGATATGGTGCCATCCGCTGTCACGATTTCGATGCGGTCGTCGTGCCACGTTCCAAGGCCGAGCGTTTCCCCGTAGAGATTTGTCGGCACATACGACGGATCGAGGTTCACCAGATGGCAGAACACAGTATCCAGTGCGATCGGATCGGTGGACATAAGAAGAACTCCCATCGAAACCGGGTCGCCGGAAGTTGGACCATTGCCTTCCATTGCTACGATGCCGTCGCAGATATAAAGGCGCGGGGCGACTTTCTGGTTCAGCTCGATCAGCATGTGTGCGAATCTCTCAGCGTTCGGATACTGCGTGTGGCCGAGTTTTTTGTAGACGCCGCTGATGCAGCCGTACTGGTTCTTGACAGCTCCGGTGATGCGTTCCAGCGCGTGGGTTTTCATTTTGCTGACGCTGATGAGGGCGTCGCAGTCGAGTGCATCTTTCGCAATCATCAGAAATTTGCCATCGGCGGTTTCTACGCGCTCGCTCGTAAGGAAATCCTTCAGCGGAACGTTGTGTTTTTCCAGCACCTCTTTCAGCCCGGCTTCCTTTGCAATGCCCTCCGGGGTACCAAGGCCGCAGGAATCGCCGCAGGAAATATTCTCATAGCCATTTTCCTGCAAAATCGTGATCAGGGCATCCATGACTTCCGGGTCGGTCACGACGGCGCGTTCGCGTTTTGCGGAGCGGACGAGGTTCGGTTTTAATAAGATATTCTCTTCTTTTCCGATCAGAGATTCCAGGCCGCCAATTGCTTCCAATCCCTTTTGCAGGCTTTCCTTTACGCGCTCCGGCTCATAGTCGGGACAGGCAACCACTGCCACTTTGCTTTTTTCCATATTCACCTCATGTTTTTCCTATATTTCAAAAGAAGCTGCGATCCCCTTACCGGTTCTCACAGCTTCTTCGTATATTCACACAGAATATGTTTTTACTTATGCTACTTTGCTTTTTGCAAGCTCAGCCAGTGTTGCAAATCCTTCTGCATCGTTAACTGCCATGTCAGCCAGAACTTTACGGTTCAGCTCAACACCTGCCAGTTTCAGACCATACATAAATTTGCTGTAGGACAGACCGTTCATTCTTGCTGCTGCGTTGATACGAGCGATCCACAGCTGACGGAACTGACGTTTTTTCTGTTTTCTTCCTGCGTAGGAGCTGGTCAGTGCGCGCATTACGGACTGTTTTGCTACTCTATACTGTTTGCTTCTGGCTCCTCTGTAACCTTTAGCCAGTTTTAATACTCTGTTATGTTTTTTCTTAGCGTTCATGCCGCCTTTAATTCTTGCCATTTCTTATTTTCCTCCTTGATCTGTTGGGCGTAACTCTACCTTGCAAAAATTACATGTAAGGTAAGATTTTCTTCATGTTCTTTACGTTTGTTGCATCAACAGTAGTCTGTTTTCTCAGGTTTCTTTTTCTCTTCTGAGATTTCTTGGTTAAGATATGGCTCTTGTAAGCTTTATTTCTTACTAATTTTCCTGTTCCTGTTGTTTTAAAACGCTTTGCAGCTGCTCTGCTTGTTTTTACCTTTGGCATTTTAATTTCCTCCTTGATATTGATTCAAATGTATTTTAACGTTTAGCCGTCAAAAACATGGTCATGCTTCTGCCTTCCACCTTCGGCGCTTTGTCAACCGTTGCAATATCGGACAGACTCTCTGCAAATTCATCGAGGATGTATTTGCTGCTGTTCATATGTGCCATCTCACGGCCGCGGAAACGAAGTGTTACTTTTACTTTGTCTCCCTTTGTAATGAACTTACGGGCTGCACCTACTTTGGTATTAAGATCATTGGTGTCAATGTTTGGAGAAAGGCGAACTTCCTTGATTTCAATTGTTTTCTGTTTTTTCTTTGCTTCTTTTTCCTTGCGGGCCAGTTCATATCTGTACTTTCCGTAGTCGATAATTTTGCAAACCGGCGGTTTCGCTGTCGGAGCAATTTTCACAAGATCCAGACCTGCTTCCTGTGCTTTCAGGTACGCATCTCTGGCAGACATAATTCCAAGCTGTTCTCCGTTCTGACCGATCAGACGAATTTCTCTGTCTCTGATCTGCTCGTTAATCATTAATTCGCTAATTGTAGTGCACCTCCATCATTATAAAAGACTGTGTTCCCGCATTTTGCGGTGTAACGAAATCAAACTCGGCTCACCGGACCGGATTTGACTGATAACGCAAGAAAAGTGGATAGACAGACTATCCACTTAACATTGTACATAAATCTCTACACAAAGAGAACTTAAGATCAATATTGAACCGTAGTCGCGTGTTTGCGCTAGGGTGAGAGTGGATACTCTACTTTCTTTTTCTCAGACTATTGCAGTATAGCACTCTCCCATCCTGTTGTCAATACTGATTTTCGCATTTTTTCGTATTTATTTCCCGCAGCCACAGCGGAAGGAGCTGCACTCGGTTTCCTGGCAGCTGCATGCGCTGTCTCCGGCGATATGGATATCTCCGGCTTCGCATTTACAGTTGTCGTTAAAGGTACAGTTCTGCGCCTTGCAGTCGACACCGATTTTCGTACAGCCGCAGCCGGTGGAGTTGGACATCGTGCCCTCACCGCGCTCCTTGAAGCTCTCGCAGCACGTTTCCATGGAGCTTTTGGCTCCGCTTCCGCCTACGCGGATATCTCCTTTGGAACAGAGCTCGTTCTGGTTGTAAACACAGGTCATAGCGGAACAACTTAATGCTGGCATAATAAATTACCTCCTGAAATTTAGTTTTCTGCGGTTTCGCCCGCATAGAAACCATTATTTCCAAGAGGTAATTTTTTATGCCTTATTTATTTGATAATACCAGTGTCCAAAGTTTGGAAATCCGACGCAAGCAAAGCTTGCACGAGGATTTTTAAATTTTGGACACGCCAAATCATGAGTAAGTAGCCATTTTTCGAAGAAAAATGAGCGAAGTACGAATGTTTTGAAGATTGCGGGAGTACGAAGTACGGAGCAATCTGGTATCATAGGTGTCAATTTTTTTGACACCTACCTTATTTATTTTCTTTTGTTTCAACAGTAACCGGGCGGTTAACGCGGCTTGCGATTTCTTCTTTGATATCTGCGATAAACTGCTCCAGGCTTCTCTGGCCTTCATCACCTGCAAAACGGCTTCTGACAGATACAAGACCTGCTTCTTCCTCTTTTGCTCCGGCGATCAGCATGTATGGAATCTTCTGTCCCTGTGCCTCACGGATCTTATATCCGATCTTCTCGGAACGGGTATCCATCTCTGCGCGGATGCCTGCCTCGTGAAGGGCGTCCAGAACCTTCTTACCGTAATCTGCGTATTTGTCGGAGATTGGCAGAACCTTTACCTGTACCGGTGCAAGCCAGGTTGGGAATGCGCCTGCAAAGTGCTCGATCAGGATACCGATGAAACGCTCAACAGAACCGTAAACAACACGGTGGATCATAATCGGACGATGTTTCTCGCCGTCTGCTCCTGTGTATTCCAGTTCGAATCTCTGCGGCAGCTGGAAGTCAAGCTGGATGGTACCGCACTGCCACGTTCTTCCGATGGAGTCTTCCAGATGGAAATCGATCTTCGGGCCATAGAATGCGCCGTCGCCTTCGTTGACTACATAGTCAAGGCCAAGGTCATCAAGTGCGCCGCGGAGACCTTCGGTTGCTACCTCCCAGTCCTCATCGCTTCCCATGCTGTCTTCCGGACGGGTGGACAGCTCTACGTGATATTTGAATCCGAACAGTTTGTAAACCTGGTCAATCAGGTTTGCAACGCCTTTGATTTCATCTTTGATCTGCTCCGGTGTCATGAAGATATGGGCATCGTCCTGGTTGAAGCAGCGTACACGCATCAGGCCGTGCAGCTGGCCGGATTTCTCATGACGATGTACCAGGCCAACCTCTGCCAGACGCAGCGGCAAATCACGGTAGGAACGAGGCTCGGATTTGTAAACGAGAACGCCGCCCGGGCAGTTCATCGGTTTGATTGCATAATCTTCATCGTCGATGACGGTGGTATACATGTTTTCTTTGTAGTGATCCCAGTGACCGGAGGTCTCCCACAGACGACGGTTCAGGATGATCGGAGTGGAGATTTCTACGTATCCTGCTTTTCTGTGGATTTCACGCCAGTAATCCATCAGCGCATTTTTCAGATCCATTCCTTTTGGAAGGAAGAACGGGAATCCCGGGCCGTCCTCACTCATCATAAACAGGCCGAGCTCTTTTCCGAGTTTTCTGTGGTCACGTTTCTTTGCTTCCTCGATCATATGGAGGTACTCTTCGAGCTCTGCTTTCTTTGTGAATGCAGTTCCGTAGATTCTCTGCAGCATCTTGTTTTTCTCGCTGCCTCTCCAGTATGCACCTGCAAGGCTGGTCAGTTTGAAGGCTTTGACCGGCTTTGTGCTCATCAGATGAGGGCCTGCGCACAGGTCCGTGAATTCACCCTGGCGATAGAAGCTGATGACTGCGTCTTCCGGAAGATCTTCGATCAGTTCTACTTTATATGGCTCTTCTTTTTCTTTCATGAAGGCGATGGCTTCTGCTCTCGGCAGCTCGAAGCGCTCCAGTTTCAGATCCTCTTTTACGATTTTCTTCATCTCTGCTTCGATTTTCTCAAGATCCTCGCTGGTGAGCGGAGTTTCTCTGTCTACATCGTAGTAGAATCCGTCTGCGATGGACGGTCCGATTGCAAGCTTGGTCTCCGGGTACAGTCTCTTGATGGCCTGTGCCATGATATGGGATGTGGTGTGACGGAATGCTGCTTTTCCGCCTTCATCGTTGAAGGTCAGAATGGAAAGATTGCAGTCCTTGTCGATGACGGTACGAAGGTCTTCTACTTCGCCGTTTACTTCACCTGCACAGGCCATTCTTGCAAGGCCTTCGCTGATGTCTGCTGCGATCTCAATGATGGATTTCGGTTCGGAGTACTCTTTGGTACTTCCATCTTTCAGTGTGATGATCATTTGCTTTACCTCTTTCTTTGTATATTTTTCGCAAGCGTGTTTCAGAATTTTTATACTTTTTACAGCAACAAAAAAGTCCCTTCTGACACGCTTATGCTGTCAAAAGGGACGATGTATTTTCATTCACCGCGGTTCCACCCATTTTGTTTTTTCAAACCACTTCATTTGACGATAACGGAATCACCGGGCCGGATTGGGGCCGCTCAGAGCTGGTCTTCGATCACGTTCCTGTTAAAACCCTTGCACCACAAAACGGGGTTTCTCTCTGTCACATTCGCTGTGATTTACTCGTCTCTTCTACGCTTTGTTTTTTGTGTTCGGTGCTTTTTGGCTCCCGATAGTTTTAGATTATATCACCCAATGCGTGGTTGTCAAGACCTGCATGGGCGAAAAATTTATTTTTCTGGCGATTTTTGTCCTGCTGTCTGCAGAGCAATTTTTTCTTTTGCTTTTTCCGGCATTTCCAGCAGGGCAAACTCGTAAAAGATGCCGTAAATATACGTGATTCCACGGATATCGCCCAGCGCTTTCGGGCGCTCGACAACCGGTCTTTCGCTCTCCTGCTGTAATTCCAGCACTTTCTGATATGCACTCCGGACGGAGCTCCAGACAAGGCTTTTACTTTTCTCCCGGCGGTCGATCCAGAGTTCTTTGGTGTAGGTGCCGCTTCTTCCATATTTCATATGGTAGGAATACGGCAGACCGGAATACGTATGGAATTCAAACTCCTGGAACGCGACAACGCAGTCCCACAGGGCTTCTTCTGTCCGTTCCTCATGAAGCCTCCAAAGAGCCTGTTCTCTTTTTTCCTGTAAATTTTCCTGTGCTTCTTTGTTCTCTTCCATCTTTTTTGTCTTCTCCGTCGTATCCTTTATTCCACCAGAAATTGATCCAGCTCTGCCGCGACCACCGGATTGATTTTTACCTGAGGATGATCGATTTTTCTTCCCTGTGTGACGACCATCTCTACTTTGCGGAGAGCACGAAGATCCTCAAGCGGGTTTTCGGCGGTCACGATAAGATCAGCGGATTTGCCGGGCTCGATGGTTCCGGTTTCGGCTCCGATTCCGGCCATTTCGGCGGCGCGGGCGGTTGCGGTGTAAAGCGCGAAGGCGTTGGAGACGCCGACATATTTATGGATGTAAAAGAGTTCCCGCCAGAAGTCGTACTGCGTGATCCACGGACAGCCGACATCGTTTCCGAGGACGACGGGGATGTCGTTGGCGATGGCTTTTTTCGCACAATCTATGATTCCTTCGAAAACAACGTTACCATTGAACTGCTCTACCTCAGTTGCGTTGGTGATGGAACGGTCGAACAGCGCATACGGCAGGGCCGGGGACAGTGTCGTACATAGAAATGCATTCTTTTCTTTGAACAGGCGAATCATATCGTCATCCATTTTTGCACCGTGCTCGATCGAATCCACACCGTTTTCCAGTGCCACGCGGACACCCTGCGGCGATTCGACATGGGCGGCGACCTGATAGCCGAGTGCATGCGCCCGGTTACAGACGGCTTTTACCATTTCCGGTGCCATTTTGAGTTCTCCCGGAACGCCTTTTTCTTTGGCATCCAGCACACCGCCGGTGATCATCAGCTTGATCAGGTTGACATTTTCGCGTTTTGCCTCATCTACATGGGCGACTGCCGCATCGATACTCTCTGCTGCGATCGCTACCGAACCTGCCATGTGCCCGCCCGGTACAGAGATTCCCTCGTTTGCGGCAAGGATTCTCGGGCCGGTCTTTTTACCGGCTTTGATTTCATCGCGCAGCCGTGTATCGAAAGTGCCAAGACCACCGACCGTGCGGATCGTGGTAACGCCGCTTAGCAGTTCATCTTTTGCGAAGCCTGCTACCATGCGGTAGGCGATCGCGCGGGAAATTCTGTTGCTCATCAGGGTTTTGACGAGTTTTGCGTTGTCGCGCTGCTTCTTCTGCGGTTTTCCGTTGCCTGCGAGATGGACATGCATGTTGATCAGTCCGGGCATGATGTATTTTCCCTGCAGATCTATCTCCGTATAGCCGGAAAGTCTGGTTTCTTCCAGGACAATCGCTGCGATTTTTTCTCCTTCCGTCAGAATGATCAGACCGGTCTGAACCTGCATATCTTTCGTTCCGTTTAGGATTTTTCCGTTTTTGTAGGCATATTTCATACTCAATTCCCTCTTTTCTGCCAAACGTATTATGTTTTATTTTAACACGTCAGAGAGGGATTTCGCGACAGAAAAATCGTTTTTCTCTGTTTTTTATTTTTCTTTTATTCTGCCCTGCATAACTGCCCTCACACCGCCGAACAGAACACCGGCAACAGCCCATAGGATCCAGGTTTTATCCCATTCTCTCGTCTGGAAGCTCCATGCAAGATAGATGGCGGTGACAATACACCAGTAGGCGGTTGTAAAAACTTCTGTTTTCTTTTTGTATCGTTTTTCTTCCGGTGTATATTCGCCTTCCTGCAGCAGGATGACGTAGCTTCCATTTATGGTGCTGACCCGCACGATGAAACAGACACCAACGGCGACCAGAAGCAGCAGGATGGATACGGTGGCTGTGATGATGTAGTCCGGCTGGCTGAATGCAATGGCAGCGAACATCGGGATAACTGCCAGAATACAGAGGGTAACACCGGCGGCGATTCCTCTGGTAAAGGTGCTTTCGTAGTCCTTTTTCCGTTCCTGAACAAGGCCGGTTACACCATAGGCAGTTTCTATTCTCTCCTTTTCCAGATATTCATACTGCTGTCCGTGAATACTGTAGGATACGAAAATCACAACAGCAGCGGCAACCAGCAGCAACAAAACGGAGATGCCTGCTCCCGTTGCCATGTTTTCGCTGATGTTTCCTATATGGGAATCGGAAAGTCCGGCAAGGAAGATCAGCAGCGCCGGGCTGATGATACAGAGCGCAACAGCTCCGGCGAGTGTCGGCGCTGTTTTCCGTCTCCATTCCATGAACGCGTTTGCTTCTTCCATCGATACACTCCGCACGGATGACTCCTCTGCGGCGTATTCCAGTATTTCTGTTCCTGTCTCTGATTTTAATTCGTCTTTTAACAGATAGTCGATGCTGACACCAAAGATTTCAGCAAGACGGAGCACTTTCTGCAAATCCGGCGTGGACTGTGCACTCTCCCATTTGGATACCGCCTGCCGCGAGACGGAAAGTTTCTCCGCCATCTCTTCCTGTGACCATCCATTTTTCTTTCTCTCTTCTGTGATTTTTTCTGCCAAAATCATATTTGTTTTCTCCTGTTTTCCAGCTCTTTTTCAGTAATCTTTTTGCTGCAGCTCACAGCCATTCCATTCATTTCTGTTTTGGAAATGGATTGGCTGTTTCTGCTTCAAATCCTATCATTTTTTCTGGTTGCCTTCTACCAAATCGGGCTGGAAATGTGTCAACTGGCGGTTGCAGATGCTTATTTTTCAAGGATTTCCCGCATCTGCTGCATAATTTTTTTAATTTCATAAACCGATACGCTGTTTACGACTTCAAAATTGATCTGCTTTTCTTTTCCGCTGTATTTCACTTCATACTCTCTGGCTTTTTTTTCGTCATGGTCTTTGTACCGTGCTTTGCCGATCAGATAAGCATCTGAATTGGCCGTCTCGGGGTAGCCCGGGCCTTTTTCCAGTTCAAACAGCTCTTTCTTTTCTTTTAGATCCTTTTCCAGTCTGCTCAATTTTTCCAGAAACACCTGACAGACTTCAGGATAATGTTCTCTGATGTATATCAGATTTTTGTGCAGACATGTTGCGCTTTTTTCCATCAGATGACGTTCTGTTTCGTTCGTCAGATAATCAAACTCTCCCAGCTGTACTTCATCCCCCTGAATGGACCGCGCAAGCTGTTCAAACCAGTACATCTGCCGCGGCATACTGTCCGGGAACATGAAATATGTTGAAAACTCATGATCAATCATCGGCGCCAGACGCAGAATCTTATCGTCTTCACGGCAGACAAATGCGATGTTTTCGTAATGGTAGTTCTGATCGCCTTTCAAAATCGAAACGAGAATCTGCAGTACCAGCTCCTCCGCCATCGCCGGGTGGGTCTGGAAATAGTCGGATTCGAGGATTTCGGTGTAGTCGTAGAACATCTGGCAGTAATTGACGTAGTCATCAATATGGACTTTGTCGTCAGGATATTTTCGAAAGAACTCCAGCAGATTCAGCAGATGTTCTCCTTCCCCGTAAATCATCGGTGAAACTGTTCCATAATCGTAATATTTCTCCACCTCCGCCTCATACCCTTCGCAAAACGCAAGCTGATACTGCGGCGCCGGCATAAAATACGCATCAATCACCCATGACCAGAAAACCTCAGCATAGGCGAACAGCGGCGTAGACAGCGGTTTAGATTTTGTAAGCGGTTTAAAAACAACATCTCCTTCAAAAACCGGAAAATGCTTCTCCCCTTTCACAACCCCCACTGCCTCCGCTTTCAGATTGCCGGAACGGGCAGAATACTTATATTTCTTTGGCAGATAGGATGGTTTCTGTTTCATCTTAATCCTCCTGCAATGCTGCCAGATATCCCAGGATTCGTTCTTTTTTTCTGTCTGACAGATTCCGAAAGCCTTCCAGAATGATTTTTTCTGTTTCATTTCCTGCGCTCATTTCCGGATTTCCCGCATTTCGCTCTGTCTCATTCTCCCCCAGAAGTTCATACGGCGTAACCTTCAGCACTTCGCAGATTTTCAGTATTTTATCCGCCGACGGATTCGTGCCCTTTCTTTTCCAGTCGCTGATGGTGCTCTGGGAAATTCCGGTTTCTTCGGAGAATTCTTTCTGGGTCATGCCGTTTCGAAGAATTAGCTCAAAAATTTTTTCACTGATCATTTTGTATCTCACCTTTTTCACTTAGATTTTGTTTTACTATACCATAAAATTTCCTGCCCGTCATTTCCTCCAATGCTGAAAAAACGCCTCTTCCTGCGCTGTGCGGATTCCGTATTTTCTTCTGGCGATGTAGAATTTTGATTTCCAGCTTGAGGTCTGCACCGGGATTGCGGTGATGTGATGGAGGCGGACGATGTCCATGTAGGGGAGGATAGATATTCCAAAACCATTTTCCACAAGGCCGGTGATGACTTCGATTTCTTCGGCCTCACACACGGGTTTTACCTGGATGCCCTGTTCGGCGAAGATCTGCTCTTGGAGGCTGCGGAAGCCGCTCGTCCTGGAAAACATGACCTGCGGATACTTGGCTGCTTCTTTTAGTGTGATGTTCTCTTTCCCCTCCAGCGGATGACCTTCCGGGACGGCGGCCGCGATGTAAGATTCCCGGAGGGGATAATATTCGAGTTCTTCGGCTTTCAGCAGTTCTGAGCAGAAGCCGATATCGTATTTTCCATCCAGCAGACCCTCCTCGATCTCTGGGGTCAGGCGGTTGTAGATGATAAACGGGAAGGTCGCGCCGAATTCCCGCAGCATATGTGGTATTGTTCCTGCCGCGAGCGGATATACGGTTCCGATCCGCACTGTCTTTTCTTCCGTCCGAAGGCCTGCCGCCCGCTCCTCCATTCGAAGATATGCGTCCAGAATCTCCTCGACATCCTGCATCAGTTCTTTTCCGTAGCGGCTCAGGCTCACGTTTCGTCCTTCTTTCTGGAAGAGCGAAACACCGTACTCGTCCTCCAGTGTCTTGATCGCATGGCTGAGCCCCGGCTGGGAAATATTCAGCGCTTTTGCCGCTTTTCCATAGTGCTGCAGTTTTGCCAGCTCTGCAAAATATTTTAAATACTCGATATTCATAGATAGCCTCTTTTCCTGTTCTGCATCTATCATACCACTTTTCATTTAATTTTAGAATTAATTCATTCAAAATAATCATTTGTTTTTATCGGTTTCTGTGTCTATAATAAGCATAGTTTCAAGACCTTAACGTAATTTCATTCTCAGGAAAGAAGGATTTTTACTCATGAATACCAGAAAATTTCATCTTCCAGGCGAAGCGGCGCTTCTGATCGTGCTTCTGATCAACCCTCTTGCCATTGATCTGATGTCAAAAAGCGTATTTGGAATTTCAACAATTTCCTCCGTGCCGCTCATCCTCAGCACAGCGTTTCCAGTTTTCAGTTTCGGAACGTGGAACTATATCTTTCAAACGCTGCTTGTCATCACCCTGATGGTCCTGAAGCGTTCGTTCTGTCCCGGCTATCTGTTTTCTTTTGTTGTCGGCATCGGATTCGGAAAAATGATCGATGTACACAATACCTGGGTTACCCTGCTGCCAAATGTTCTGTCGCTGAATGTGGTCTGCTTTTTCACCGGATTTCTTCTGATGTGCTTCGGCATCTGCCTCGCCAACAACTGCCTGCTGCCGATTGTCCCGACCGATATTTTTCCGCGGGATCTGTCGGAACTTCTGCATAAAAAGTATAACCAGATCAAGACAACCTTTGATCTCACCTGTCTGACAACGACCGTAATCCTGTCCCTTGTAATCCTTCACCATCTTTACGGAATCGGCATCGGAACTTTCTTCTGTGCTTTTATGACGGGACGAACCGTATCTCTGGTTCAAAAATTCATTGGAAATCATGTAGAATTTTACCGTCTGACGAAAAAAGAAATGGTAATGCCTGGGAAAAAGATGCGCCATGCATAAAAAAACTGCCCGAATTCCAGTTTTTCTGTTGAAATTCGGGCAGTTTTTTATGCGTTCTGCTCCGCTTCTACTTCCCGGTTGATCTCATCCTCGCTGTCGGCCATTGCCTGCAGGGTCATAGTCAGTAATTTTTCCAGCGGCCAGCCAAGCTGATCGGCGCCCCTCTCAATGACCTCTCTCGAACATCCTGCTGCAAAGCCTTTGCTCTTATATTTCTTCTTTAAGGATTTCAGTTCCATGTCTTTTGTGCTCTTCGAAGGCCGCATCAGCGCAGCTGCCCAGATCAGTCCCGTCAGCTCATCTGCTGCAAACAGAACTTTTTCCATCTCATGCACCGGCTCCACATCCAGTGTGACGCCGCACTCAATGGTAATGCCGTAGCCATGGGAAACGACACCATGAATGATATCTTCCGACACGCCGCCTTCCCGCAGAAGCTCCGGTGCTTTCAGGCAGTGCTCTGCCGGATACAGCTCAAAATCAATGTCATGCAGCAGTCCGACAATACCCCAGTGCTCCTCTTCTGCCCCATAGCCAAGCTCTCTTGCATACCATTTCATCACGGCCTCTACGGTAAGCGCATGCTGAATATGAAAGGGATCTTTGTTGTATTTTTTTAATAAAGTAAATGCCTCATCTCTTGTAATTTCACTCATGCTTAATTTTCTCCTTCCCTTTTCTCTTTCCAGAATCATCTGGATTGGATTTGAATTATAATTTCGTCCATTATAATCCTGTATTCATAGTAATTCAATAGGTTTATCAAGACTTTTTTTGTACATCATATAAAAAGGCGCCGTTCCCTCACCTTTCAGAGAGAGGGCACAGCGCTTTTCTTATTTTTCAAATTCTACGCTTTACAGCAGTTCCGGTTTCAGCCGCACATCGAAGCTGATTTCGGTTTCTTTCAGCTGATATTTTTCCAGCAGCATCGGTCCGCAGCTTGCCGATCCGATCCCGGCCTGGCGGTAGTCGATGCAGAAAACAGTGCTTCCGCACGGCCGAAGCTCATAGTTGTGGGCTTTCGCGGTCAGCTCCTCCTGCGTATAAACGGATGCCTGGAAGGAGAACGTTTTCTCTCCCACTGCCGTCAGCACCACGCGGTCATTGGCAAGGCTTGCGTAATCACAGTCATAGTGGCTGCCGTTCTCCTGCGGGCGGATGTAATCCTCCTGCTGTTCTGCCGGTGTGCTGTGGAAAACGCCGTGATAGCTTGCCTGGTGCTTATCCACGTAGCTCTCCACCGGGCCGAGGCCGCAGTAGGTCAGTTCTGCAAACGATTCCGGCAGGAACAGGCGCAGGCCAAAACGCGGCAGAACCGGGAATACCGGGTCTTTCTTTGCTTCTACATGGACATCGGTCGTTCCGTCGCTGTAAATTGTCCATTTGATCACACCTGCAAGGATCCGCTGCAGAGCCGGAGACGAAATCGAATAGCTTGTCTCGATCTCCACGCAGCCGTTTTCTTCTTTTGCCGTTGTCTCATACGCCCGCGTCACGGTGCGGTCATACTGCGCACGCATCCAGGTATTCTTGATATTGCGGTCATTGTCTGTCGGCGCACGCCAGATGTTCAGCTCCATCGGGCGGTCGAGCAGATTCTGGTTGGCATAGCACATTTTCTCGAACAGGCCGGTGAACTTATTATAGGTATAGCTGAACTGTTCCGTCGATACCGTCAGATAATGATCGTCCTCTTTCCATCCAAACGAAGCCGTTCCCTCCGGGCGCTTCATCATCTCTTTTGCCTTCTGGTTCTGATTGTCTTTCGTTTTCACCGGAACTTCTTCAAATCCCAGTTCGAACTGCTCCGGCAGCACCTCAGTGGCCTGTTTCTGATACCAGGTAACCTTCAGCGCACATTTTCCCTGCTCCGGCACGGAAATGGCAAGCGGAATCGTCTTCTCACAGCCTGCCGCAAGCTCCAGCAGTGCTTCATCTGTAATCTTGCCGCTCTCCGTCACTTCGCCGTCCACAAGCACCTCATAGCCGAGCACAGCGTAATCTTTCAGATTCACAAAATTCATATAGTTTTTGATGGTCAGTGTACCCTTTTCGGCATCATATCCCGTCACGCGCACCGGACGATACACGTTTTTAAATTCCATCAGTCCCGTATGCGGTGTGCGGTCCGGATAAACAAGTCCGTCCATGCAGAAGTTGCCGTCGTGCGGATACTCGTTGTGGTCGCCGCCGTACGCGTACATCTTCTTTCCCTCGATCGTTTTTCCCATATCAATCGCGTGGTCGCACCACTCCCAGATAAAGCCGCCGCACATCTTCTCCTCGCTGTGGATCAGTTCAAAGTAATCTTCAAGATCTCCCGGGCCGTTGCCCATCGCATGGCAGTATTCGCACATGATATACGGCTTATCCCCGTACTCCACCAGCTCTTTTTTGATCTCCTCGAGTGATGGATACATGCGGCTGTAGAGGTCGAGGTTGCTGTAATCGTATTTCTTCGGATCATCCACATACCGTGCCGACTCATAGTGCGTCAGACGCGTCGGATCAAATTCCTTCGTCCACTTTAAGGCCGCCTCGAAGGTACAGCCGTATGCGCACTCATTTCCCATCGACCAGATGACAACGCTCGGGCGGTTTTTATCGCGCTCTACGCAACGCTGTGTGCGGTCTACGGTTGCCTCGGTAAATACCGGATTGTTCGCAATTAGTTTATTCCAGTTCTTCGCATACTCTTCCCAGCTCGTGTAATTCGCATAAATTTCCTCTGTGCCGTGGCTCTCATTGTCCGCCTCATCGATGACATAAAAACCGAGACGGTCATAAAGCTGATAACAGTACGGCGCATTCGGGTAATGGCTGGTCCGGATCGCATTGATGTTGTGCTCTTTCATTACCTTCAGATCTTTTTTGATCTGTGCAAGGCTGATTGCAAATCCCGTCACCGGATCGCTGTCGTGGCGGTTTGTTCCGTGGAATTTGATCTTCACGCCGTTCAGGTACAGCACACCGTCCTTCGCGTGGATCTCACGGATGCCGACATGATCAGTGATCACCTCACCCGCCGTCTCCAGCACCAGCGTATACAGATACGGCTCCTCGGCATTCCACAGATGTGCATCTTTTACATGCATCTGAACCGTATCGCCGCCAAACGCTGCCTCTGCCACAAGATGATTTTCTGTATCAAACAGCTTTGCCGTTCCTTCCTGCGGTTCCCCGTCATTCCAGGTAATCGCAATCGAAACTTCTCCATTCTGGTACGATGCGTCCGGCGCTGCCTTTACAAAGTAATCGCGGATGCCTTTTTCTGGTCTTGCAAGCAGATAGACATCGCGGAAAATGCCGCTCATGCGGAATTTGTCCTGATCCTCGAGATAGCTTCCATCGCACCATTTCAGCACCAGTACGGCGATGGTGTTGGTGCCATCTTTTAAGAAGTCTGTTACATCAAATTCACTCGTAGAATGAGACACCTGGCTGTAGCCGACGAAGCTGCCGTTCATCCACACGTAGAAACAGGAATCCACGCCCTCAAAATTCAGGAATGCCCTCGGCGCTTCCTCCTGTTTTTTCCACTCGAACGTTCTCACGTACGCACCGCACGGGTTCTCATACGGCACATACGGCGGATCCACCGGGAACGGGTAGCGGACGTTCGTATACTGATGGTGGTCATGGCCATAATTCTGCCAGACGGACGGCACCGGAATCGTCTCGAATGCAGAAGTGTCGTATCCTTCTGCGAAAAACTCCTCTTTTACATCGTAAACACTGGTAAAATAGCGGAATTTCCAGTCGCCGGAAAGCAGGAAAAAGCGGTCCGACGCCTCCCGGTTCTCCACCAGATCCTCCATGCGGCGGGATGCCGGAATGTAGTAGGCACGGTTCGGCATGGTATTCACATGCAGGTGATCGAAATCTTCGAAATATTTTGGAACAATCATCTCTTTTTAAGTCCTCCTTATTCTGTCTTTTGTTTCCAATATCGGCACCGAAACACACGCGGTCCCGGTGCCGATCAGGTTTTCTGTTATTCTTTTACTTTTTCCATGCAGGAAGAACGCCTTCGTAATTCATGCCATAACCGTAGTCATAGTTATGTCCTTCGCTGTCAATATAGGTTTCCATATCCAACGCACGGTCCTCGCTCTGCTCCTCAACCGCATCCATATCCTTCGGCATCTGGATCGGCAGACGGCCGGTCGGGTTGTAATCGCCGAAGACAACGTCAAGCACAGCGGCTCTCGAAACACCGAACTCTGCGATGATCGCATCGGCTTCGGCTTCAAATTCATGCATCACCATCGGGTTGTTGACGGTTGCGCAGACGATCACCGGCTTGTCGCCCATCGCGCGGCGGCATTCGAGAATATTGTCGAGATCAGCCTCGTTGTAGGCAGTGTTTGTCTTTCCAAGATAGCTGCGGTTCGTGAAATTCTCGCGGAAATCACCGCCGGCAATGCTCACCTCACGCGCTTTTTTCGCCGTATACGGGCGGTACTGCAGTGTAATCGGCAGATAGCCGTTGCCGCCGTTCGCAAGATCTTCAGTGGAATACGGGTTGCATGCCGGGCTTTCGATAAATACCAGCGCCACATCGGCCTCCTCCGGTGATGATACGCGTGTACCGTACTTGGACGGCAGTCCATCCGGCAGCGGATCTTCGGTTTTTGCCGGCAGATCGATGCGGAAGAACGCTTTGGACGGTCCGATCTTTCTCTCCGGAATATAAACCTTCAAACCTTTCTTCAGCGGCAGCACACCCTTCTGTCCTTCCGGTGCGCGTTTCGCACTGTTTTTCAGCAGGACGATGGATTTCTGCTGTGCCTCATAGCCATGGCGGCAGAACTCTTCGCATCCTACAATCTTTGCGGATTCTTCCGGATCAAGATACGGGTCCTCAAACAAGCCGCAGTGGAAAATGTTGATCAGAAGACGTTTGGCGGACAGCTCCATACGCTCACGCATCGCTTTCTCGCCGTATTTCTCACAGCCGATCTTATACGCCTCGACAATCGGACCGGACTCGCTGTTTCCGCCGAACTGGTCAACGCCGTTTGTGATCGCCAGCAGACACCGTTCTGCCTCGGTCATATCCTGCACGCCGTAGCAGCGGCTTCCAAATCCCTCAATCGTCTTCTCCGGATCCTGGGTGATATCCCAGTCGGTGCAGACAATGCCCTTGAATTCATATTTTCCGCGCAGCAGATCCTTGATCAGGTACTCGCTGTAGGAGTTTCCGACGTTCTTGCCGTTTTTCTTGTCCACGCCGTAGGATACGGTGTAATACGGCATAACCGCGGATGCGCAGTCGGTCGGTCCGTCCAGGTGGAAGGCTGCCTCGGTAAACGGTTTTAAATGCTCCTCAAAATTTCCGGTCGGATAAACGGCAAACTGTCCGAATGCATAGTGTGCATCGCGTCCGGCCTCTCCGGTGCCGCCGCCCGGCCAGTGTTTGACCATCGTGTTGACGCTGTCTTTTCCCCAGCCGTCTGCTTCCCCTTCCGTTGTCTGCATACCGTCACAGTACGCTTTGGTAAGCTTTTTGGACATCTCCACTTCTTCGCCTAACGTATCGACAAAGCGCATCCATCTCGGCTCGGTGCAGAGGTCGATCTGCGGTCCGAGTGCCGTTGTGATGCCGAGTGCCCGGTATTCACGGGAGGCATCCTTTGCAAACTGTCCGGCTACTTCCGGGTCAAAGCATGCTGCAAAGCCGACACCCTCCGGCCATTTGCTGATCTCGCTTCCGCCGCTCTTGAACTCTGCGCCGGAATCCTTTGCTCCGTTCCGCGGATCAGAGGAGAGGTTGATCGGAATACCATACGGCAGTGTCTCCGCCCGTTTCTGCAGCTCATTGCTCCATTTTGCGGAAATCTCCGGGCTTTCCACGTTCGTCAGCAGGATATGGCGGATGTGCTCGTCCTCCAGAAATTCTTTCTGCTGATCAGAAATCGCATACGGTTCTTTGCCGGATTCCAGATACGTTTTTCCGTCAAACGTTCCCTGGAACGGTCCGCCCGGCATCGGCGGTACAGCCTGGTGCGGTGAGTACAGCATAAGGCCAGCGATCTCCTCGATGGAAAGACGGCCCGCAAGGTCTGCGGCTCTCTCTTCATCAGAGAGACGCCAGTTCTCATACGGCAGCAGTTCGCCGGTTTTTGCCAGGTCTTTAAAGTAATACCCGTCTTTTTCCAGTACCTTAACTCCGGACTCCTCTGCCCAGGCGATCGTTTTTCCGCCCTCCTGGCGGATCCGGTGGATTCCGTTTTTCGTTGTTTTCTCCATAAGTTTCACCCTTCTTTTCCCAATTTATTTTAATGTAAATACCGCACTGTTTTCCGTCGTGCTGCTGTTGCCGATCATCACCGTAAAGGTACCCGGCTCGCTGCCGAAGGTTCCGTCGAGCCGGTAGTAGCGCAGATCCTCTTCGGTAATATAGAACGTAACCTCCTGCTCCTCACCCGGGGCAAGCTCTACTTTCCGGAAACCTTTCAGCTCTTTCACCGGACGAACCACATCGGAATAATCATCGCGGATGTACAGCTGAACAACCTCGCAGCCTGCAGCATCACCGGTATTCTTCACGGTTACTTTTGCTGCAATTCTGCCATTCTTATCCATCTCGTTCTGGTCAAGCACGACATCCGAAACGGCAAATGTCGTGTAGGAAAGACCATAGCCGAACGGATACAGCGGTGCATTCGGAATGTCAAGATATTTGGAGCGGAACCGCTCTTTCATGCCCGGCAGATTCGGTCTTCCGGTGGAATACTCGTTGTAGCTGACCGGTGCCTGGCCCACGCAGTACGGGAAGCTCATCGGCAGCTTGCCGGACGGATTTTTCTTTCCGATCAGGACATCCACAACAGCGCTTCCGCCCTCGGTTCCCGGGAACCATACCTCGAGAATGGCTTTTGCTTTAGCGCTGATTTCCCGCAGATCCAGCGGGCGGCCGTTGAACAGAACGACAACCACATTCGGGTTGACGGCCAGCACTTTGTGGAACAGCTCCATCTGGATTTCCGGCACATCGATCATGGCACGGCTGGTCGCCTCGCCGCTCTGCAGATAATGCTCACCCATCGGCATTACCACGAGATCGGCCTCTTTTGCTGCCTGTAGTGCGCTCTGCTCCATGGCAGCAAGCTCTTCCTCACTGTATTTTTTCGGTGTCGTCTCGGTAAATCCGATCAGCTCCACATCGTTTCCGATAACCGGACATCCTTCTGCATACGTGGTGCGTGATGCGTCGAAGACTTTCTCGGCTGCTTCCTGAATCGTCACGCAGTCCTTGCTGTCGCCGGTGAAGGACCAGCTGCTCTTGATTTCATGATTGTTGGTATACGGGCCGACAAATGCGATCTTTTTCGCAGTGTCGAGCGGCAGTACGCCGTCGTTTTTCAGCAGGACGAAGGATTCCTCCGCTGCTTTTTTCGCCAGTGCACGGTGCTCCGGGCAGAGGTTGTATGCTTTCTCTTTCTCGGCATCCGCATCTTTATATGGATTTTCAAACAGTCCCAGTTTGTTTTTCAGCTCCAGAATCCGCAGGCAGCACTCGTCAATCAGATGCTCGTCCACTTCACCTTCTTCTACGAGACGGCAGAGGTTTGCGGCGTAAACGGATGTCATCATATCAATATCCACGCCTGCCTCCAGCGCTTTTTTCGCTGCATCGGCGGCATCTTTTGAGCTTCTGTGGGCAACGGTTTCCAGAATGGCTGCAAAGTCAGAAATCAGCACGCCGTCAAATCCCATCTCGCCGCGCAGGATATCGCGCATCAGCCATTTGTTGGTGCTCGCCGGAACGCCGTTGATCGTGTTGAATGATGTCATCACCATCGCTGCGCCCGCATCAATGCCTGCTTTGTATGCCGGAAGATAGAATTCACGGAAGGTATGCTCTGAGAGCTCTACGGTGTTGTAATCTCTTCCTGCGACTGCTCCGCCGTAGCCTGCAAAGTGTTTGATGCAGGAGGCAACTTTTCCCGGTGTTTTTAAATCATCGCCCTGGAAGCCTTTTACGATCGCCTCGGAAAAGCGGCTGTTCAGGTACGGATCTTCGCCTGTGGATTCCACAACGCGGCCCCATCTCGCATCGCGCACAAGGTCAACCATCGGAGAAAAGGTAACGTGAAGTCCGGCCGCGGATGCTTCTTTTGCGGCTGCAGACGCGCACTCGCCGGAGAGCTCCGGATCAAAAGTGGCTCCCTGCGCCAGCGGCGCCGGGAAAATGGTCTTCATGCCGTGAATGACATCCATCATGAACAGCATCGGGATGTGATGCGGCTGTTTTGCCATGTAGTCATCCTGCAGTTTTTTCATCGTATCGGCACCGGCTGCACCGAGAATGGAACCGGCCATCTCCAGGTCCTCTTTTCCGATTCCCATGTCATTTGCCGGGCCGGTCAGGACGCTGTTTTCATCCCCGAGGTAAAATGCTCCGCTTAACTGAAGCATCTGATCTACTTTCTCTTTCAGCGACATATCCGCCAGCAGTTTTTCCAGATCTGTCTGTTTCATTGAAAAACCTCCCTGTTGTTATTTTCAGAATTTTCCTGTTTCTTATATCATTTGTTTCTATTTTACGGCATAACTCTGCATAAAACAATCACTTTTTTTGACCTTTTCCTCAACGATTTTAACAAAAGAAGCGGGTTCCGCCGTTTTTTGATTTTCGGCAGAACTCGCTCCCTTTTTTATAATTTAATTCCTTTTAATGCCGCGGCAAACGCATTGTTCACCGGCTCTTCGGCCTCTTTTTTCTGTTTCTTCATATAAGCTGCCACATCGCGCTTCGTCACGCCGCCGCCCTCTTTTTTGCGGCGCTCTTGGAATTTTGTCATGCGCTCTTTGTGGCCGCAGGCGCAGACAAACGTCGCATCCTCGCCCTTTCCGATCATCTCCATGCGCTTATGGCAGACCGGGCATCTCGCATTCGTCGTGCGGGAAACCGTCTCGCGGTAGCCGCACTCTCTGTCCTGGCAGACGAGCAGTTTTGCGTTCTTTCCATTCACCGCAAGCAGCCGTTTTCCGCAGTTCGGGCACTTCTTGTTCGTCAGGTTGTCGTGGCGGAACGTTCCCTCTTCCGTCTTGATCTCATCGATCAGTTCCACCGTGTAGCTGCGGATCTCCTTCATAAACACATCGCGCCGCTTCTTTCCCTTTGCAATGTCGTTTAACTGCATCTCCCAGCTTGCCGTCAGCTCCGGCTTTTTCAAATCCGCCGGAACCAGCTTCAGAAGCTGGCGTGCTTTCGAGGTCAGATAGATCTCATTGCCTTTTTTCTCCAGCAGAAAGCTGCGGAACAGCTTCTCGATGATATCCGCACGGGTCGCAACCGTTCCAAGGCCGCCCGCCTCACCGATCGTTTTTACCAGGCTGCTGTCGCGGTTTTCCATGTAGCGGACCGGATTTTCCATCGCGGAGAGCAGCGTGCCTTCCGTGAAGCGTGCCGGAGGTTTTGTCTTTCCTTCGCGGAGACTGATCTTCGGCTGCCCGATCTTCATGCCTGCCTCCAGAAGCGGCAGATTCTGCTCCCGCACCTCTTCTTCCGCCTCATCCTCTTCGTCGTACCGGTTATCCTCGTATGCCTCCTGCCAGCCTTTCTCGACCATGCGCTTTCCGCGCGCAGTAAAGCATTCCTTTTCGATGGAAGCCTGGATCACCGTCTCTTCATATACACACGGCGGCAGCAGTACCGCAAGAAAACGGCGCACAACAAGATCATAAATGCGGCGCTCCTCGTTCGAGAGTGCGGATAACTGCACGTACTGCTCCGTCGGGATAATGGCATGGTGATCGGAAACCTTCGCATCATTGACAAAGAAGAGCTTTCCGTTCAGCGGACTGCGCTTCGCCTGCTGGGCCAGTGCTTTGTACGGGCCGATGCTGACCGCATCCAGCCGCTCTTTTAACGTCAGCACAATATCTTTCGTCAGATACCGTGAATCTGTCCGCGGATACGTAAGGACTTTATGGGTCTCATAGAGGCTCTGCATCAGATTCAGCGTCTGTTTTGCCGAATAGCCGAACCGTGCGCTCGCATCGCGCTGCAGCTCCGTCAGATCGTAGAGCAATGGCGCTTCTTTCTGCTTTTTCTTCTTTTCTACGTTCTGTAAGACAAGCGGATACCGTTTTGCCTTCTCTGCGATCTGCTTTGCCTTTTCCGGATCGGAGATTCTTGTGCCGCCCGATTTTTCATCTTTCCAGGTGTAGACCACACCGCCCGCCGCGGCCGTCACCGTGTAATACGGTTTCGGGACAAATTCACGGATTTCCTGCTCGCGCTGTGCGATCATGGCAAGTGTCGGCGTCTGCACACGGCCGCAGGAAAGCTGTGCATTGTATTTACAGGTCAGCGCCCGCGTCGCATTGATGCCGACGAGCCAGTCCGCCTCGGCACGGGAAACGGCAGCGCGGTAGAGATTGTCGTACTCTTTCGCATCCTTCAGATTGGCAAAACCCTCACGGATCGCCTTGTCCGTCACAGAGGAAATCCAGAGACGCTTACACGGCTTCTGGTTATGTGCTTTGTCGAGAATCCACCGCGCCACCAGCTCACCCTCGCGTCCGGCATCGGTTGCAATGACAATCTCATTCACGTCCTTCCGCGCAAGCTGTGTCGTCACCGCATGGTACTGTTTTCCCGTCTGCGGAATAACCTTGATCTGCAGTTTTTCCGGCATCATCGGCAGAACTGCCATATTCCATTCCTTATACTTTTTGTCATAGTCTTCCGGATCTTTTAACGTCACCAGATGGCCGAGCGCCCAGGTAACGATATACTTGTTTCCCTCCAGCGCTCCGTTTTCTTTTTTGCTGCACCCCAGTACGCGCGCAATGTCGCGTGCCACGGATGGTTTTTCTGCAATTACCAGAGTTTTCATAAAATGTCTGCTCCTTTTATAGCTCTTTATACTGTTTTACAATTTCCTCCCGGTCTTTTCCGAGAATGAAGTAATAATCAATCTGTCCGTCCCCTGCGGTGTGAAGATACGTTCCAAACGTCCGTACATTGCACAGCAGTGCCGTCCGGGACGCGGCGGCCGCAATGCCGTAGCCGCGGTTCGAAACAAGCAGCGGCATCCGCGCCTGCTTTCCGCCAAAAGAGACGTAGCGCGCCTTCGCGGTCAGATCCAGCCACTCGGTCGAAAGAATGCCTTTTGCTTTCAGCTTTTCGGAACCGCTCCAGTCGAAGAACGTCCATGTCATGCCGCCGTCGATCATGCGCGGCTCGTCACGCTTCTCAGAAAGGATTGGTTTGTTGTCCGGCGTCAGGAACTGCACCGCGCCGTCCTTTTTTTCTACCATGACGCGCAGCTTTTCCGTCTCGACCAGAACCGCCGTCTTCGATTCTTTCGCACTCCACGGAAACGCGGTATCTGCCTTCGGCTTCCAGTACGTGTCCTGCACTTTTGCGGTCACGCCCTTTACGAAACTGATGCGGATCACCTCCGGCGTGATCGGGGTGATGCGTAAGATGCCGTACATGCTGGCAATCTCAACCGCCGATTTTCCTTTCTTCGCCCATTTCACCGCACACTTGATCTTCGAATGGCCCTTGATGCGCAGCAGCTCGTTTTCCGGAATTGCACCGAAAGCGTAAGGTGAGGTATTCAGGCGCTCCGTCTTCTCGGCTTCTACTGGTACCATACCTGCTCCGCCCGGTCTTTTTGCACTCTGCACTCCGGCCGTGCCCGCTCCATATTGCATTCCTGCCTGTGTTCCTGCACTCCGTCTGCTTCCCGGCGCTTTGCCGCCTGCCTTTCCATGATAAGCCGCACCAGCAAAAATAGATGACACCCCTTCCGGTGCACGCTGCTGCATTGTCTTTGCGGCAATTTCTTCTCCCGTTTCTGCCGCAGCCCTCCGCGTTGCCGTACTGCCTTTTGCCATCACCGCTGTTCCGGTCGTGCTTGTATTTCCAAGCGCCATTCCCGGCCTCTGCTCCGGCTTGATCACAATCCGTTTCGGTCCATGGCTGTTCCGCTCGTCCATCTCCTGAATGCCGATCGCGCGGTTCTCCTCACGCGCCTCCTTCTGCGTCAGCGAAACCTTCTCATACTCTTTCGCCTTCGTCAGCGTCTCCATGGCAAATTCCTGATTGTGACGGCCCTTCGGCGCTTCTTTGGCAAGGATTCCCGTCAGTTCTCCTGTATACAGCACCGCCAGCTCATGCAGTGCCCGCGTCGCCGCCACGTAAAGCAGCTTCACCTGCCCGTCATTTTCAGGATATTTTTCTTCCGTCGGATCAAGAAGCAGCACCGCATCGAACTCAAGACCTTTCGTATATGCCACCGGGAGCACCATCACGCCCTCGCCGAACTCTGCCGTCTCGAGATCCTCCTCCACAACCGGCACGTATTGTTTCAGCTTCCGCGCCGTATCCGCCGCTTCTGCCTCATCCCGGCATACAACGGCAATCGTCTCATATCCCTGCGCCTGCCATGTCTTGATTGTCTGAACACCCGCGGCGAGCAGCGCCGCTTCATCGTCAAATGCTTCTTTCCGCACCGCCGTTCCGTGCCGCAGCACCGGCTCCACCGGATAGATCGCAAAGTCCCCATGCCGCAGAATCTCGTTTGCAAAATCGGAGATCTCCACCGTATTCCGGTAACTCTTCCGCAGAACGCCGAACGCATCGTACGTGCCGGTCAGAATCAGCTTTTTCAGCTCCTCCCAGTCGTTCAGGCCGTAGGAAAAATGGATATTCTGCGACGTATCTCCCATAATGGTATACGTACAGTCACGCAGACAGTAATGAAGCACCTGGTACGCCATCATCCCGAAATCCTGCGCCTCGTCGATGACCACATGGCTCGCCTCGCGCACGGGATCGTTTTCCTTGATCCGCTTATAGAGGTATGCCAGCGCCGCCAGATCATAGACATCAAAGGAGTTTTCCGGCACTTCCACCGCTTTTCCTTTCTCCGCCTGCTGCTCCAGAAACTGTAAATAGAGATCAAAAATGGATCCCCGCCATTTTCCATCTCCAAAATATTTCTCGTATTTCCGCTTCAGCGCCTTTTTTTCGCGCGCCGGAAACGTCACTTCTTTTCCCGAAACCTCATTCTCAAATTTTGCCAGCAGGATCTCGTTCAGCATGCACATCTTTCCTTCCATGGAAAGTGTGGACTGCTCCCTGCAATAGTTATCAATATACTCGGCGTCCAGAAGCAATGTTCCCGTTTTTTCCAGCCACACCGGCTCCCGCGGAATCTGCTCTGCCTCGTACGTACGGCAGAAATTTTCCAGATCGAAAAACCAGCCGCTTCCGCCCTTTATGCTGTTTTTCTCATCCGCGCGGTCGATGGTGTGTACCGTGTACTTTTCTTCGTCCCAGTCCTCGTACAGAAGCCGGATAAAAAGCTGCTCCATCGTCATCTGACGGATGCCGTACACATCGAGTTCCGGCAGAACGCTGGTAATGTAGTTCAGCAGAATGCGGTTGCTTCCAATGATATAGAAATCCTCCGGCCGGAAGTCCTCCTCGTAATTATAGAGGATGTACGAAATCCGGTGCATCGCCACCGTCGTCTTTCCGGAACCAGCCACGCCCTGTACGATCAGATTCGTCTTCGGGGATCTGCGGATAATGAGGTTCTGCTCCTGCTGGATCGTCGCAATGATCTCACCGAGCACCGCTTTTTTGTTCTTCGCCAGATACTTTGTCAGCAGCTCATCGTTCGCTACCACATCGGAATCAAAAAAGTCTTTCAGATGGTCATTTTCAATCTCATACGTCCGCTTTCTTTTCAGATCAATCGAAAAAGTACCCTCTGAACTCACCGTATAGCTGCACGGTCCGGTGCTGTTCTCATAATAGACGGAGGAAATCGGCGCCCGCCAGTCCAGCACAACCGGTTCCGCCTTCTCATCGGAAATGCCGACGCGCCCGATGTAATAGGACTCTAAAAACGAAAGCCGCGGATCCTGAAAATCAATCCGCCCGAAATACGGCTTCTTTCTCGCTTTTTCCAGCCGCGCCATGCCGTGCTGGTACGCATTCAGCTTCGCCGTCGCGTTATTCCAGAGCGCCAGGCCTTCCGCCTCTTTTGCGTCGTACGTCTCCATCAGATCCGCCAGGTCCTCATTCGCCGACCGGATATCCGCCTTCGCCTGTTCCAGATTCTGCTCGGCAATCCCGATCACCTTCGCAAGCTGTGCTTCCTCCTCTTCCCTCGTAAGTCCGGGAATCTCTGATTTTCTGATGCTTCTTTCCAGTTTCTCTTCTTCCACTTTGTGCCTCCTTTTTTACGAAAAACTTCTTCTACATCAGCCCGTTCTTTTGATTCTCTTATTTCCATCCCAATAGACTTTATTTTACCATGCACACGTCTCCCCGGCAAGATACTTCACCCGCTTTTTCGTGCATCAAAAAAGACACCATGCATCTTACACACAGTGCCTTTCCGACTTTTTTTCTTACTGAAGGTAATCCTTAAATTTCTTTTTAAATGCTTCGATATCGTTCGTATGGGCTTCTACAACCGCATCCGGATTTCCGGCGATCATCAGGACACTCATCAGGGATTTCGCATCAAAGACGCATCGTCCTATTTTTACGTCAACGTCGTAATCCAGGCGTTTCACCATATTTACAAATTCTTCTACACTCTCTACTTCATCAAACTTTAACGGTAACGAAATCATATTTTCTGCATCCTTTCTGCTTTTTGGTCTTCTTTTCATGATTTTGAATTCTTTCTTTTATTTCCTTCAAAATCGGTCAAAAACTTACACGATATCCCTTTTTTGCTGTTTTTTATGAAAGTAGTAATGAAATCGCCTTCATTTTCGACTGACACTAAAATAGCATACATCTGTCTCACTGCAAATATTCGTTTTAGACAAAATTCGGCGTAGTTTTACAGCAATTTGCTCATATGTTCCGTCTGATTCGTTAAGTTGTTTCTTTTCCGGCACTTTTTTCGTTGGATCTGACGGGCCGGAATGCCTTACTTGAGAATCACTCTCATGAAAAGTTATTCGCTGAAAATAATATTTCGGATCTTCCGGGACAGGGTGTACGTTCCGGCATCTTTTTTCTGGGTCATCATCAGAAATGTCATATTCTGCTCCGGCACGACTTCCATGTAGCATCCAAGCCAGCCGTCCCAGCCGAACTCGCCCTTGCTTCCCAGCGTTACCGCACGCGTCGGATCTACCAGAACACGCATCAGATTTCCGTAGGAAAATCCTTCCAGACCGATCCAGTTATCAAAGCCTGCCTGCTGTACCGCGCTTAATGTGTGGCCTCCCAGAAATTTTACCGTCGCCGGACGGAGAATCTGTACACCGTTGTAGGTGCCGCCGTTCAGCAGCATCTGCGTAAATTTCGCATAATCGTCGATGGTAGATGCAAGGCCTGCTCCGCCTGCCTCATATGCCGGGCGGTACGCCATATCGTTCTGAATGCCAAGGTTATTGTCCAGATAACGGACAGACGGCTGTCCCTCCCTGCAGTCATACACCTTCGCCAGACGATCCTGCTTTTCTGCCGGAACCCAGAAATCGGTATCATTCATGCCGAGCGGCTCGAAAATTTCTTTTTTCAGAAAATCCCCAAAGCGCATGCCGCTTGCCACCTCAATCACCGCACCTACGACATCCGCCGACGTTCCATAACTCCAGGACTGGCCCGGCTGATACAGAAGCGGGACTTTTCCAAGACGGTTTGCAAATTCTACTGTACTGATCGTTCCGCCGTTTTCTTCCTTAAGTCCGTGGATCACCTCCTGAAAAAGTGCATCGGTCTGCCGTCCCGTCTCATCCGTTCCGCCGTACGTCAGCCCGGATGTCATATTCATAATATCCTCCAGAAGGATCTCCCGCTCCGCTTTTTCTATCTTCCCATCCGCTGTACATACAACCGGGTTCCGGAAGCCCGGCAGATACTTGCTGACCGGATCCGCCAGATCGACGATTCCGCGCTCTACCAGAATCATCATGGCCGTCGCGGTAATCGGCTTGCTCATGGAGTAGAGACGGAAAATATTATCGCGGGAAACCGGCTTTTTCGCTTCGATATCCGCATATCCGCTCTCCAGATAAACCTGCTCCTCTCCATCTTTGATCACCATCAGAAGACAGCCCGGTGTCTCTCCTTTTGCAACGGACGCATCCATCACCTGCTGCAGTCTTTTCTTTATCACCTGTTCCATGGTATGCTCTAACCTCCATCTAAATTTCATTGTTTTTTCCTATTTTACCTCTCTTTTTGCCCCCTGTCATCTTTTATCTTGCTTTTCTTCTTCCATCCTCATTGTCTTTTTTTTCTGAAATCTTACAACTTTTCTGAAATTAAGAAAAACCATCAAAAACCATCATTGCCCTATTCCGAAAAATATGCTATTCTATATGTATATATATTTATGAATCTTCAGCTATTTAGAAAAACGAGGTGAACATCTTGCTGAAAACGAACGAATCCGCAGAAAATTATTTGGAAACCATTTTAGTCTTAAGTCAGAAAAAACCCGTTGTACGCGGTGTTGATATTGCAGAAGAACTTGGCTTTAAAAAATCAAGTGTCAGCGTTGCCATGAAAAACTTAAGAGAAAAAGAGCAGATCCGCGTAACGCCGGAAGGCTACATCTACCTGACCGACAGCGGACGCGCGATCGCAGAGATGATCTATGAGCGCCACCAGCTCCTCTCCCGCGGCCTGATGAGCCTTGGTGTTGATGAGCAGACCGCCACGGAAGATGCCTGCCGCATCGAGCATGTCATCAGCCAGGAAAGCTTTGAAGCGATCAAACGTCATCTGCACATGACTGCCGAAAAATAAGCATGACAAAGAAAACGCTGCCGGAGTTCTCTTCTCTCCGGCAGCGTTTCACTTTCCGCCCGAAAGTCTCCCATTTCTTTGCCGGAGCCTTTCGGGTTTTCTTTTTACAGCATAAAAGTATACGTTCCGCTTCCCAGTTCCACGGTATCCGCCGGATCCTCCGTGTTTTTAAACAGGGTTGCCGTTGTATTGACCGGAATCGTAACCTGATACTCTATTTTGTCACCTTTCCGCTCCCATCCGGCAGAAATCACGCCGTACGGGCTGTCTACGGAACCTTTCATAAACTCGAGCGGGCCCGGCTGCGGTTTCAGCAGAATGTGCTGATAACCCGGTTTTGTCTCGTCTCTCTGGATACCAAGTCCCGTGTGATACAGCCAGGAAAGAACGCTTCCGAGAGAATAATGATTGAACGAGTTCATCGCATTCTGTCCGCCGAAGCCTTTTTCCTTCGTGTAGGAATCCCAGTGCTCCCAGATCGTCGTCGCTCCCTGGGTCACCGGATACAGCCACGACGGGAATGCCGTCTGCAGCATCATCTTCCAGGCATCCTCCACAGCGCCCTGCTCGGTCAGCATCTGGTTCAGAATACCCGTTCCAAAGAATCCCGTTCCGACCGTATGGCCGATCGCTCTCGTCTTTCGGATCAGATGCTCTCCTATTCTCTTTCTGTCTTCTGCCACACCATAAGACAGTGCAATTGCATACGAGCACTGCGTATCACACAGCGTTCCGTCCGCATTGCAGGTCTTTCCGGAATCCGGAAGTACAAATGTCTCATTCCAGAATTTCTTCACCTTCGCAGCAAGCGCCTCATACTGATGCTGCTCCTCTGTTCTTCCGAGCGCACCGGCAATCCGGCTCATCAGATCGGCTTCTTTATAATAAAATGCATTCCATAAAAGCAGCAGATCCGTCTCTTCCGGTGCCAGCCAGTCGCCAAGCGGTCCGATCGCCGGATTTACCTTCGTTCCCGGCAGACCCTTATCCTTCATATAGTCCATATATTTCTGCATGCCAGGATAAAATTTCTCCAGTGTGCGGATATCCCCATACTGCTCATACAGTTCCCACGCCATAAAAATACTCGCACACTCATACGTAATGCCGCCGAATCCGCCGCCCACCGGTGCAATCTCCGGGTACTGGCCTTCCGGTGTCTGCAGATCACGCATCGCCTGCAGGTTCCGCTCATAGAATTTCTTCAGGCTGCTGTTGTTGAGCGCCGTATGGCAGAAAATATGCGTATCGCCCGCCCAGCCCATGCGCTCATTTCTCTGCGGGCAGTCGGTCGGAATGTTGATAAAGTTGCATTTCTGTGACCAGGAAACATTCTCGGCAAACCGGTTCAGCAGTTTATGGCTACTCGTAAGGCTTCCATGGAATTCCGTCACAGAAGAATACTGAAGACTCTCTACTTCTTCCAGCTCCGGCGCATGCTCCACACCGCTGATCTCAATATAGCGGTAGCCGTGGAAGGTAAACTTCGGCTGGAACACCTCTTCCCCGCCGCGGCAGATATAAACATCCGTACTCGTCGCATCCCGGTAATTTTCCAGCATCATCGTGCCTTCTTTTCCGGCATACTCCGGCAGATCCGGATAAAGCACCTCCGCATAGCGGATGATGATCTTTGTGCCCGCCTTCTCATGCAGTGTAATCCGCGGTACACCGGCCATCTCCTGTTCCAAATCGTAGAGATACACACCCGGGAACAGCTCTTTTCTCGTCTTTGCCGTTCTCCGGTCCACAATCCGCACCGGTGCATCGTACTCACCGATATATTCCGGCTTCTGCTCATGAACCGCCGGCCAGGACCGTCCAAAGCCCGGCATTGTGCAGAACTCTTCGATCATGACGGTATCCACAACAACTGGCTTTTCCCAGGTGCTGTCATCAAACTCCGGCAGAGAATAAGTTTCGTAAACCTCTGCCCGGCGCGCATCGTACTGCTCTCCGGCAAAGTAGCTGGAAAACAGGTAAGGACCTTCTCCGAAATACTTCCAATCCTCGGTATTTGTTCCAAAGACTTCGCGGCTGCCGTCCTCGTACTTCATGACAACCTTGGCAAGCAGACTCTCCTTGTCTCCAAAGTAATTAAAGTTCTTCACCACAAAGGTCTGTGCCTCGCTCCACCAGCCCGATGCCAGCGTCACGCCGATTCCGTTTCGGCCCGGTTTCATCAGCCCTGTAATATCGTATGTCTGATAGTTCATTCTGTGGTCATACTGTGTCAGACCCGGACGCAGCAGATCTTCCGTGATCTCCTGTCCGTTGATCCGGCAGTCGTAGATACCACGCGCAGTAATATAAAGGCGTGCCGATACCAGTTTTTTCTCTTTCTGGCAGGAAATACACGACCGCAGCATTGGAATTGAATGATGGGACGGATCTGCCGTAATCTGGCTGTCTTCTACTTTAAAGTATCCGTTTTCCACCGGAATCTGATCCGCAAAGATACTTTTTCCCCCATCCAGCCGTCCTTCCGGCGTCTCACGAACAATTTCCGCGGATGGTTTTCTTACGTTTCTTACGGTCAGATTCTTAAAATATCCTGTCGTCCCTTTTCCTGCATAAAATCCGATCTCATTCAGTCTCGGATACGGCAGCACATCGTTATCTCCTCTCGGATTCAGCTGGCGGCCTGATACTTTCGTTCCAAAAAATCCATGCTCTTCAATGGCATCCACGAGGATGCCGTCGACATAGGCGTATGCCACATTGCCGTCAACCTCTACGGTCAGCTTATGAAAGGCATCAGCATTTTCTGGTGTCAGGATTTCCTGTGTTTTCTCTTTCCAGTTGACCAGTTTCGTAACGGCAAACGGTTTTTCCGCTGTATCCTCCGGCGCATAGCCCACGCGGTAAATTTCGAGGCGTGCATCTCCATCCTCAAGGCACACAGCATAACGGATATAGTTCTCCCCTTCCATGCCAAGCTCATTTTTCGTATGATCGTTCAGACGGAAGTCATTGGCTCCAAAGACAATACCCGCTTCTCCCTTCCCGCCTTCCATCCGAAATTCACTCTCGATCGTAAAGACACCGCGGTTTTCCGCGCATACCGTCGCATGCGGTGCGCCGATCCACTCAGCTCCCTCCCATGCTGCATACAAAGAATCCATAAGGCCTGTCTCGAAGGAACTTTCTGCTTCTGCTTTTCCGCCGTGGTTATCCCACACCTCTGCTTTTACCTCATATTTGGTACAGGGCTGCAGTGCTTCTCCTTCATAACCAATCCCTGTTGATACGCCGGTTTCCATTTTTCCGCTGTCCCACACAGTATCTTCTCCGGTACGCACAACGATCCGGCATGCGCTCTGCATCAGATTCTGTTCTCCTTCTTCTGCCGTCAGCAGCCAGGAAAATGCCGGTTTTTTCTCATCCAGCCCGATCGGTGCCATCTGATCTTCAATCAGAATTTTCTCTATCTTCATTTGGTAACCTCCCATTGCAAGTTTTGCCTTCTTTGCTGATTGTATTATACCGTCCAGCAGCTATTTCTGTTAAGATCAGTTTTTGCCCAAAAAAGCGTCTTTATTTGCATCTTTTCCGGTGTTATAATAAAGGAAATTACGAAAGAGAGGTACCATCAAATGAAAGTATTATTAATCAACGGAAGTCCTCACGCAAAAGGCAGCACTTATACTGCCCTGCACGAAATGGAAAAAGTCTTTACAGAAAACGGTATTGAGGCGGAAATCGTACATATCGGAAATAAAGATATCCGCGGCTGTGTTGCCTGCGGTGCCTGTTCCAAGCTCGGAAAATGTGCTTTTTCCGATATGGTAAATGAGGTTGCTCCGAAATTTGAAGAGGCTGACGGCCTTGTTGTCGGAAGTCCGGTTTATTATGCATCTGCAAATGCAACACTTATTGCTTTTCTTGACCGGCTGTTCTACAGCACACACTTTGACAAGACCATGAAAGTCGGCGCTTCGGTTGTCTCTGCACGCCGCGGCGGTCTTTCCGCTACCTTTGATGAGCTGAACAAATACTTCACCATCTCCGGCATGCCGGTTGCTTCCGGCCAGTATTGGAACAGTATCCATGGAAATAATGCGGACGAGGCACAACAAGATCTCGAAGGCCTGCAGATCATGCGTACCCTTGCACGGAATATGAGTTTTCTGATGAAGAGCATCCAGCTCGGAAAAGAATCCTTTGGTCTTCCGGAAAAGGAACCGCGCGTCGGCACAAACTTTATCCGTTAATTTATCTGTTAAGCAAGATGCCGTCTTTCAGACTTTTTTCTATGTCTGGAATACGGCATCTTTTATAGCTGGAAGAAATTTTATACACGAAAAAAGCCTGCTTCCGCAGACTTTTTAAAGCGACCCGGATCGGGATCGAACCGACGACCTCCGCCGTGACAGGGCGGCGCTCTAACCAGCTGAGCCACCGGGCCAGACATATACAGAATATAAAATATGGAACTAAAGTGGACCTTCAGGGACTCGAACCCGGGACCGACCGGTTATGAGCCGGTTGCTCTAACCAACTGAGCTAAAGGTCCAAAGAGCCGATGATCGGACTCGAACCGATAACCTGCTGATTACAAATCAGCTGCTCTGCCAATTGAGCCACATCGGCATACATAACAAATATTTTATATTCAGTGACTCCGACGGGAATCGAACCCGTGTTACCGCCGTGAAAGGGCGATGTCTTAACCGCTTGACCACGGAGCCATATTTACTTTTTGAAAGAACTGACCTGTAAGAAACTCTTACAGGTCGCATTCACTCCCCGAGTTGGGCTCGAACCAACAACCCTTCGGTTAACAGCCGAATGCTCT